>JANLHF010000007.1 GCA_024653825.1 Patescibacteria group bacterium
CAACGACAAACTATATTACGGATTCACCTCGCTCACCGAGCTTGAGAAACAGTTCCCGAAGGGCGCTCTCGCATCGACTACCACTAAATAATCTCGGAGCCGCCTCCCAGACTCGAACTGGGGACCTTCGCTTTACAAAAGCGTTGCTCTACCAACTGAGCTAAGGCGGCGAGTGAGGAATGGGCCGACGCAAGGGTGCGAGCAACGCTTACGGCGGCGTTCCTACTTTATATCAGAAATCTCCGGATGCGTCGCCTTCAAACCTCCCTTAAAATCCGACAGCGTCTTCACGAATTCTCTCGCATTTTCGCGCGGTGCAGTAGCATCGACTGAATGTTTTGAACGCAGGTGCATAACCGCGCGCGTGAGTAGACGCTCAGTCGCACGCACACTCTGAAGCGAAAAATGCGCGACGTCGTGGCTCACGCGCGCGACGAGGTGATGCACTTCTTCGCGAAGAAATGCTCCGAGATTCACGTGTTCAAGAATGAATTCGACACGCTCGACCTGATGATCGAGACGTTCACGATACGCGGCGCCAACGCGCACACCACGACGCGCCTCGTAGTCTGTAAGCACAAGAAATCCGCCAAGGAGACCGAGCGTAACAAAGATGAAAACGAGTGATATCACGGCTATGTGCGAAGAGAGAGACGCACGAAACGGCTTACCTCAACGCGTTCGCCAAACTTCTGCGTCGCCTCATTGAGAAGTTGCTGTACGGTTTTACTCTCATCCTTGATGAAGGGCTGTTCGAGAAGCACGTGGTCGCGGAAGTGGCTCGCGATCTTCCCTTCCATAATTTTCGCTTGCATTTCCTGCGGCTTCCCCGCGACCTCCTTTTCAAATACCGCAATCGCGGCCTGCTTCGCTTCAGACGAGACCTCAAGCATGACCGTGTACATCGGGTTCGTCGCCGCGACCTGCATCGCGATGTCGCGTGCAAGCGTCGTGAATTCAGGATTCTTGGCGACAAAGTCGCTCTCGCAAGAAAGAATCACCATCGCGCCTATGGCGCCTTCGTGTAGATAACTGCCGATAGCGCCGGCCTTAAGCTCGCGCTCGGACTTCTTCTCGGCAGCGGCGGCCGAGTGCTTCTTGAGGATGACTTCCGCCTTCTTCAGGTCGCCGCCCGCTTCTTCGAGTGCCTTTTTGCACTGCATAACGGAAACCCCACCAGTCATTTCGCGCAACTGTTTAATGCTCTCGGTCGTAATTTCCATAGTAATTGTAAAATAATAGCACACGGCTGCCTAACGCAGCTGTTCGTTAGGCTGTTTGTCCGCTCTTAAAGGCTTCGACGAGTTCGGTAAGGATGAGTTGCACTGCCGCGCGTGAAGTATCATTCGCGACGATCGGATACACCGCATCGCGCAAATCGCAGTCTGAGCTCATAACAGCGATAATGGGAATGCCCGCATCGCGCGCCTCCTTCACCGCATGTTTTTCGTGCTTTGTATCAACGACAAGTAGTGCATCCGGTTTCTTGACCATGCCGGTGATGCCATCAAGGCGCTCGGTAAGACGCTTCTGTTCCCGACCGATCATCACCATCTCAAGCTTGGTATGCTGTTTGGCGAGTGCTCCTGTTTCCCCTTTCTCGATGAGTTCGGCAAGGCGGTCAACGCGCTTTTTTATCTCGGCCCAGTTGGAAATGGTCCCGCCGAGCCAACGAGCAGCAACGTACGGAGCATTAATCTCCTGAGCAGCCTTTTTCACGAACGCCGCGATCTCTACCTTCCCGCCGACAAAAAGGACCGTCTTCCCTTCCTTCGCGAGCGCAGACATAGCCGTCTTAGCGGCCTCAAGCTGCTCCGTCGTCTTCACGAGATCAATAATCTCCTGACGCCCCTTGGTGCCTACAAGAAAGGGCTTCATAGAGGGGTGCCGGCGGCTCTTCACCTGCGCGAAATGCGCCCCTGTGTCGAAGAGGCGCTTCATTTCTGCTGTATCAGATCCGATCGTCATGTCCCGCTACTGTACCCGAATTATGATTCTGATGCAAGACGGAGAGCTTCCACGATGTCGCCAATGTCGCCCATCATCTTCTTGGGAAGATTGTGCCAGGATTCGTTCAGCCGATGATCGGTAATACGGTCCTGCAGGTAATTGTAGGTGCGTATCTTCTCGGAACGGTCGGCGGTACCTATCTGTGCCTTCCGTTCTGCGGCATGTTTCTTTGCCTCCTCTTCTTCATGAAGCTGTTCGAGCTTGGCGACAAGAATCTGCATCGCCTTTTCGCGGTTGGCGAGCTGGCTGCGCTCGCTTGAAGAACGCACATCAACACCGGTCGGCTTATGAATGAGCCGCACAGCGGTCTCAACCTTGTTCACATTCTGCCCACCTGCACCTCCGGCGCGCGAGAATTCCATCTCGATATCGGATGGATTGATGTCCATCTTTGACTTCGAGCGAATCGGCAGCACGGCTATCGAAGCGGTCGAGGTGTGGATGCGCCCCGACTTCTCGGTGAGCGGCACGCGCTGGACCCGATGTACACCAGTCTCGAAGCGAAGTGCGTCATATGCATCAGCGCCCGATATCTCGAGCGTCAAGTCATCAATAGAGCGCGCTTTCCATCCGCGTTGTTCCGCATATTTCTGGTACATCTCTTTCAGATCATGGGCAAAGATGTTCGCCTCGTCACCACCGGTGCCGGCACGCAGTTCCATCACCATCGAGATGGGTCGTGCCTCTTCCTCTTTGTCCTTTGCGAGAATCTGTTCTATCTCGGCGAGAATGGCCGTCTGGCGCACGCGGGTACGTGTCTCGTCCTCCTCAGCCATCTGCACAAGTTCGGCATCAACTCCTGCCGACGTGCGCGCATCAGTCGCCTCCTTCTCAAGACGTTCATATTCCTCCGCGAGGTATGCGGTGGCAAAATTCTTTTTAAACTCTGGAGAGTACTCCATGACTCCCAGTATACCTGCTTCCTATTTCTTTTTAGCGGCGCGTTGTTTGAAACGCTCTACACGGCCAGCCTTATCAAGCGAACGATCTTCACCGGTATAAAAGGGATGCGACTTTGAAGAAATTTCTACCGTGAACTTAGGGTATTCTTTCTTGTCGTCCCACTTCGCGGTCTCGGTCGTATGGATGGTAGAACCAATGAGAAAACGCGCGCCCGAGGCGAGATCTTCAAAAATGACCTGGCGGTACTCCGTCGGATGGATATCCTTTTTCATCTCCCGGATGATAGCACACTACTCCGTCAGGTTCAATTCCACCCGGCTTCGAAGTGTGCGCGGGCTTAGAAGGTTGTGAAGATGCTCTGCGGGCTCACTGTAACCGTTGAGGATACATCTGCGCCACCACCGACGGTATTACAGGTAATCGTGTAGATACCCGTGGCACCTGCTGGGGTCGTATAGGGAGAGTTCTTAGAGAAATTCTTGCCACTGTCTGCATTCCCGCTCGCAAGATGCGCTCCCGAGGGGTTGGTAACAATACAGGAAGAAACATTGCTCGCGCTCCAGGTGATGATAGACGTTTGGTCTGATCGTATCCGGATAGGATTGGCGGTGATGGTAGCGGTCGGTACCAGTATTGTTATCGGCGGGAAATAGAATGGCAACCCGTCGCAGGCGAGCCCGTAGATCACCTGACCACTTGATGCCGACGGTGTTACTGATCCGTCATTGCCACTTGTGTGTCCGCTAGTCGAGAATCCATCGGAATTTGGTATTTCGGTGCACGAGGAGACATGCTGACATCCCCATGTGAGCCTGACTGTCTCTCCCGCAATGATCTCACTCTTATTGACGCTGAGCGTCGAACATGACGGAGCGAAAGCGTTACAGGCGATTGGATTGGTCGCTCCTCCAAGACAGGAGAGGCTCGCGGGTATCGGATTAGAGATGGTGCCACCGACGCCGGTACAACCGGTGCCACTACAGGCGGTACACTGTCCGTTTTGGGTCTTATAATACTGGCCATCTGGGCACTGGTTACAGGAAGGGTACGAAGAACTTAGAGCGCCGTTTGAACAAGAATTTGCCACACAACTGCTACCGCTCCAGTGGGTGCCGCTCGAACAATCGGTGATGGTCAAGGTCGCCGAATCGGTTACTCCCGTAGCAAGGTTAGTACAGGTAAATGGGTAAGAGCCGGGAGTTGCTGAGGCTGAAAACGAAACGAGAGTACCGCCGGTAGCGTGTGTTTTTTTCCAGGCACTTTTCACACTATTGTCTGGATAAACGGGAGAGCCAAAATCCCCCGAACAATTCGTTACTCCTCCGGCAAATACCCAGTGGATCGTGACTGTTTTGCCGCGCTCAACTGGCGCTAGCACCGGAGTATTCGCCGACACAAAATGAATCGGCGATAAAAATGCAACGACGAACAAGAACGCCAGTCCATAAAAAGATTTTGTAAATGACCTCATACGTATGAGTATACAATGTATATATAAAAAAAGGCCTATCAACGGTGTCGCTGTTGATAGGCCCAGATTGCACAAAACTCGGCTAATTGTTGTAAACCCCTATATATCCGAATGTGCCATTGTTTTCAGGCGTCGCCGTGGGTGTCACGACCGTCACCGTCCCCGTGTTTGCCTGGAAATTGAGTACCGCGGCAGTAGTGGAGTAGGTGAAGTACCATCCATCGGCCACCCTGGCTATTGCATACCACGTCGGATGAGCAACCCACGATTCAGGCAATGGAACATCCTGCCAGGTCACGCCGGCCGGATAGTCGAGGATCTTGCACCACCCGCAGACGCCATTCCCCATCGGAGTGGTGTCCCAAGGCAGTACGGAACCACCGGCGACCTCGTGCACTTCTTCTGCCACTGGGTCGATATAGAGCAGATGCCGGTTGAGCGACATCGCGTCCTGGCAGTTCAGCGGAATCTTGCCATCCGCTTGCGGCCGTTCCGCGATCCAACAGTTGCCGAGCGGGTAGAAGCCGGCTGTATATTGCGTCTTGTTAGCCATCTTCGTCACGCCGGTCTTCGTCACTGCATAGGGATATGACGCTGTCCACAATGCAATGACCCTCTCGGTGTAGTGCAGGATCGTCGGCGTAGGCGTCGGCTCCGGCACCGTATAAATCAGGGCGTAGTGCCCTTCCCTTATACAGTCGGCCTGATCCGTCCCCGCGCAAACAAGCACGTCCATCCCGACCAGAGCCGAGACATCTATGTTCGTTACTCGGAAGTCGAACGGTTGCCCGGGCACGAAGACGTGCCGGTCAGCGACGGGAATTGTTGTTCCATCAAAGGGAACCCAATTGTCCCCAAGACCGTCTCGGCAGTATGTCGTGCCGTAGAGTACGGCACAGGTACGGAGTTCTTCTTGGCCCGCGCTGTCGGACACTATCGTTGCCACGATGCCAGCATCCGCCGACTTTTTCGTGATGCTGTCGGCCTGAGCAGCCGACATGGTGCCCAGGAAGAGCGCCAGAACTGCAATTGCAGTAATCTTGTTCATGATGCCTCCTCGCCCATTGGGCGTGTGATTTCATTTCAGAGAACCGCTTTTCCATTAGCACGCATTTGTGAGCTTTTAGGCTCTAAAACACGCACCTCTGCATGCTATGATACACTTTTCTTGGCTCTTGTCAAGCCCCATTTTCTGTGTCTGTGTATAACTTTTTTAGCCGTTAGGGCGAGGAGAAGTAGAGATTGATGCTTGGAACATTTATAGTGACGGATTTTGTCACTGGGGTTGTGCCGTTCGCCCCGTTACAGGTAATAGAATACGTCGCAGTGGTTGTGAGCGCCCCCGTGCTCCAGTTCGTATAGGAGGTGGGTACGTCAACGGACGATCCGAATGGCCCCGTTGCGGAGCAGGTGGTGGCGTTTGTCGAGCTATAGGAAAGATTCTTTGAGCTGCCTGAAGATATACTTACACTCGTGGCACCGGGTGGCTTTGGCTCGATGTAGAAGTCGAGGCCTGGGCTGACGTTAATCACGACTGTAGCAGTCGCACCTGGGGGTTTCGTTTCTTGACACGAAGCGGTGTTGCTTGTGCCAACACAGTTCCAAGTCCACTTGCTTGAATTGCTGTCACTGTTGTTTGTGCTTATGCCACCAGTACACGCGTAGTGATCTGTGGAGCATGTGCCGACTACAGCCGGAGCGGACGGAGGGGGTGATGCCGCGACTGTTATGGTGAAGCTGGACGTGACCCCAGCATCAGGAGGTTGACCAATGAGAGAAACGGTATACGTTCCAGATGCCGTTGGAGCGGGAAAAGACTCGGTAGTAGTACACCCGCCTTCGCCCGAACAGCTGTGTCGCGTTTGTCCGGGGAAATCGATGTATACGGCGGCCCACGGAACACTCGGCCCACTACAGCCAAAAAGGAAGCAGGTGAGGGCGTCCAAAACATTCTCAATGGCATTGGTCACGACTTGAATAACGTTATTGACAGTATTCCCAGTGCCGATCTCTGGATGGTCACCAATAACTGCGCCCGCAACTATCGTGACTGTCTCACCGGGGCTATAGCTGTATGAATTTGGCTTACCATCAGATGCGGTAAACGTAGCGCTGACGGTAGAACTGTCGTAATACGGACTACATGCTGCATATAGAGGAGCCCCCGTATCGTAATCATAATCAACTACGTCTATTGCCCACCCTGATGGAATAGCATAAGGAATGTATTCCATATACCATGTATCAAATCCCTCTACTCGCGTAGCAACCACCCACGTCTCTGTTGTGTCACCCGACCAAATATAACCATCGCCATCAACCATACATGAACCATCAATTTGACATGCAGCCACCTGAACAATTTGCGGGCCACAATCTCGTGTGGGCTGATACGCTACCCACGTCGTCGAGGCCGCGAAAGTGGGCGCAGGGAAAGAAAGAACAGAGATAATCCCAGCGACGAAAAGAACGGAGAGGAAGAGTGTGTTTTTCATACTATTGGCAGTTGAGCGTATAGGAGGTCGGCACGGTAATCGTTCCTGTATAACCACCTGCAGGACTATTGGGAGGGAGCCCTGGAGTGACTGTTCCGTTACTTTCGGTAAGTGTGCAACTTGTAGTATTAACTGATGTATATATGGCTGTCACCGAACCTCCCGTGGCCGGCAAATTAATGCTATTGGCGCTACCAAGAACAGAGACGCCGTTGACCGTAAATGATGTGATGGTCGGGACTGGCGGGGTAACTGTCAGTGTATATGGAGAACTCACTTTGCACGAATTGATACCATCGCTTGGGCACGCTGTTACTGTCAATTTATACGTCCCAGCACCGTCGGGAGGCGTGCTGAGCGTCACCGAGTTGCCGGAGAAAGACGCAAGTGAGATTGAAGGCTGTGCCACGTCGTTGAAAGTGAGGTCAAGCGTATAGTTGTAGCAATTTTGGTTTGAACTCGGGCAGCTCGGGCTCGCACTCCACGTGGCGATATAGGGCTGGTTTGCAGTGACCGGATTCGGAGTTGCAGAAATCGAGACCGACGTCGGTCTTGGCGTTGGTGACTGGACGACAAGTGTGCCTCCTGATTTCCATCCGCTACAGCCGGCGGAGTTACAAGCCTGAACCTGTATGGAATAACTCCCCGATGGAAGCGACAAGCCGGCATACGTTCCGCCGGGCAAATCAGTAAGAAGGGTTCCCCCGTAATTAATGTTGTAGTATGTGGTGTTGTTATTCCCTCCACCAAGGGTAATAGAAAACGTTTGCCCCGCAGAGACAGGATTTGGGCTTACAGAAATTGACGCGGTTGTCGGTTTTACAATAGTTGGCGGTCTTGAACAACTGTAGCCGAGATAGCGAATGGAGCTGTCGGCATAGGTGCAGTCATTGTACGTATAGTATGCCGTACCGACCGTATAACCGGCAGGAATGCCGTACGATCCAGCGTAGTCTGCACAAGACGCGGTGGCAGTTGGATCAGAAGAGACACATGAGCATGTTTGGCCGGTTTGAGTACATTGATAGACTTGCTTGGTGCAGGAATATGGACAACTATAATGAACGCTCGATGGATAACTACCACAGCCACCATTGCAACCAAAATCGGATGCGCAGGCGTATCCCAATTCAGGCGGTACTTGAATTGTGCCGGTATCATAACAAGTGGATGTCTGATTTACGTACCCACACGTATAGGTGGGTGTGCATGAAGTCGTTGCTGCATGCGCGACATTAACAAAAATGACAAGCGACACTCCCGCCAGGAATAACCCGATGAGGAAAGGAGTTATTTGTAACAAACGGAATTTCATACCTTTTACTTCATCGAGATGATAAACATTTGCGGAATTATTTCCCCTGTTTCCAACGCGACAGGATCCGCCACTATAGAGATAATCTGCCCCGGCTTAATATCTGCGAGTGTAATAGCCATTCGCGCGTAGGTAATCGCTGCACGTGCAGAATCATCGACTTGATACACCGCAATGCCATCGGGGATGGTAGCACTTGTTGTAGTCGTGGCAAGTGTACTGAAGAAGTAAGGCTTATATTGAAGAGTCTTTCCTGCGATATCTACCGCGACCACCTGCCCCTTAATGTAGGGGGGCTGATTCTCCGTCTGCGACGCGAAATAGTCTTCAACATTTCCTTCTACGGTGAAGGTGACTTGGCTCACCCCGCTCAACACTCCATCCTTTTCTGATTGGTAGACGACAGTCACCTGATCTTCTTTTTGCACATCGCTTAGATTAACTTCCGCCACGGCTTGTTTCTCTATCGTCCCGCTTGCGTCTTTCTGTGAGATTATCTTTTCAATCTTCGTCGCTGAAGTGATTGTTACTACTTTTAGAGGACTCGTCGTCGCGGCCTGCATGGTTATCTGCAATTTTTCCGCATCTACACCCGTCACCGCTCCCTGCACTACAAGAGGTGAATTTTGAGTGGCCCCCTGAGTATCCTGTGGCACAATCTTTGGTACGAAGACATATGCCACAACGCCAACCACAACGAGCGCTACAACTACCCACACAATTTTCGTATTCATATTAGTTTCCATAGTACCGCTATTGTACCCCAGGAGAAGATGCCCCCGACGCACTCCGCGCACTGGGTGTGGACAGGCACTAATACCCGCTCAAGATATCAATCTCCTGCTGGAAATCGGCGGCAAATTTCATCACACTGTCTCCATAAAATGCGTAGGCGGATTTTTTCCAATTGCTACCGGCAAAATACTTGAGGGCCGCAGTACGTTCGGCTGAATAAGTCTGCGTCGCGGCACCTAAATCTGTCATATAAAGCGCCGTGGCGGTGAATGCATCTAGATTGTCCCAAGGATTTGCCGGCGTATTCGGATGCCCCGCGAGCTTCGCGATGCGTTTCTGATACAATACCCAGGTAGAAGGAATAAATTGGGCTGCACCCATGGCGCCTCCATACCCGTATGACGGAGGACAAGAGACCGGCATTGCATACGGGTCAAATCCGAGAGCAGAGGTAATCTCGATGAAAGGATCCACATCACGACTCCCCTTCATCACGCCAGAAAAGAATCTGCCCGTATTTTTCCCCTTACCATCCCCTTTATTCGGGCTATTCGTGAGAAGACATTGTCCGACGTTCGCGCCTAGGTTAGTCTCCTGTTGGAGAATCCCCAATATGAAGGCCGGGCGAATACCGGTCGCGGCCCCTGCTTGCTTCGCGAGCGTGATAGCCGTCGGAAGAGGTATCTTCCCTCCACCGCCCGCCAGTGAGAAAAGTTCGGTGCGAATCTGCGCGGCAGTTTTCTGCGTTACGGCGATGAGTTTCTGATAGTTCGCCTCAACGCCCTTCGTCTGTGTAAGAAGATGCTGCTTTTGTTGTTCCTGTGCCTGCACCGACTGTTTAGCGACCTTAGCAACCTGAGCCAACTGCTGCTGCTCCACGAGTCTTGCAGTGAGCGCCTCCTTTTCCGCTTCGGTCGCCGTGCTGGTCTGCTCAATTTGGTTAAAAGAATCAGCGAGGGATCTCTTGATAGAGGTGAACGCGTCGAGATCTCTGAAGAAACTTGAGACGCTCTCCGACCCGAGCGCGACCGAGACGACCGAGTAGCTGTCGAATACCTGCGTCTGCCGCAAAATTTGTGCGAGCGATTCCTTCTCTGCAATTAACTGCGCCGAGAGCTGCGAGAGCGTCTGATTCCGAACACCGATGTCGCCGTTCAATTGTGAGATGGAGACATTGATAGCTTGGATCTGGAGCTGAGTCTTCTTAATTTCCGCATTAAACGAGTCTATCTGCGACTGTAGCGTTCGGTGCTGGCCCTGTGCCGTATCGAGTAACTGCTGCTGCACGGCAATCTGTCTCTCGAGTTCGCTGAGCTGATTTTTAAGGTCCTGCTGGCGGTTCGTCACCGCCTGCGCCATGCTCTGGGCGAGTGCGAAAGAGGGCGCCGCTATAAACGCGCACCCGAGGACAAAAAAGAAAAACCGGCGCATTGTCCGGTCATTGTATCACGAGGGCTGAACGCCCGACTATTCCTTTTCCTTCGCCACGGCGGGAGACTCTCCCTCGGCCTCTTCCTTACCCTTCTTCTCAACCTCAATTGAAGAAATATCGGCGGGCGCGGCTACCTCCTCTTCCTTCTCTTCAACGACTTCTTGCACGAGCGCGACAACATCTCCAGGCTCGGTCACGAGCAAAACACCCTCGGGAAGTACAAGGTCCTTCGCGTGTATTTGGTCATCAAGAGCGACAAGTACGGAGAGGTCAACCTTGATATCGTGGGGGAGATTCATTGGGTCCGCCTCGATCTCAACTTCATACATAACCTTCACCAGATTCGCACCCGCCTCCACCGCCGGCGACACGCCCTCGAATACGAGCGGAATGGCGACTTCAACCTTCTCGCCCTTAGTCACCGCATAGAAATCGACGTGGCGTGGGAGATTCGTGAGCGGGTCGAGATCAACCTCGTGAATAAGCGTCGGAAGAGATTCTCCTAGACCCTCCAAGGAAACGATGGTCGCCTCGCCCGCTTCGCGCAGGACCTTTCCGAAGGCGGATGCTGAAACCAAGACGGACGTTGACTCATGATGTGCACCGTATACGACTGCGGGAATGGATCCTGCGTGTCGAAGTGCCGAAGCGTTGGCGCCGACAGTGTCCCTCTTCTGTACCTCAAGCGTAAGCATAGTGAGCGCACTATACCGCACCTGTTCTTATATCGCAAACACCGCATCACTCAAGCAATCGTGAGTCTAAGCCGTCATCGCTTCGGTCAGATAAGTACGTTGCTAACTCTCCGGCATATTCGCCCGACACATCCTCATACAGCGTCTTCGTAAGAATCGAGGGGAAATTATGTACGCCGCAATAATCGCGATAACTGCTCCAACGATCCTTTTTAAGGTGTTCGAGTGCGGCCATTACATTTTTAATCGACCCCTTATCGCGCTCTCTCCAACCTTTTGCATCTGGGAAGTCGTCCAGTCCGTTCAGATGGACATAATGTAAGAGATATAAGAAGTGCGGTTCTGATTTGATAAGTACCTTCTTTATTGTATCAAGCAATCTGCCATGTCGCTCATGACGCTCGTTGAAATATCTCCCGTACCCGCGCATCTTTTGTAGGAAGAGCGAAAGCCCGTTCTCAACTCTCGCCGAGAGTATAAGGTGGATATGATTAGGCATGAGTTTCCATCCGTGCAAATCGATAATTCGTTCCCGAATGTCGGACATAACATGTCCGACATTCGGGAGTCTGCGGACATACGATTGTGCTGGCGCTTTGTCATTAAACTCGTATAGGTCGTGTACAAATCGCGCGCGATCTTGATTGTCAATGAAAATCTTCCGCCCATCCACGCCGCGATAGATGATATGCCACAGCTCCGTATCCATATGCCCATATTAGCACCATGTCGGACATAACATGTCCGACATGGTGCTTAGTTGAGGGCAGCAGAGACCTTGGCGAGACGGGCGAGAAAGGCGGCACGAGCGGCAGGGACGTTCTCTTCTTTGCCCTTCCATACAGAAAGCGCCTCTTCCTCAAGCGCGCGTAAATAAGAAAAAGTGAGAGGCCACGGGGCGTTCACTTCCTTCGCCCGGCGCGTTATCGCCGCGAGATTTTCGGTTGCCTGATCCGGGGTCTGTCCTCCAGAGAGGAAAACTATTCCTGCTATCTGCCGCGGTACGCTCGCGAGCAGCGCACTGATCGTCGCTTCAGCGACTTCTTCCGGCGTATCTTTTTTCGCACTTTCGCTCCCCGAAAGCGCCATGGACGTTTTTAATATAATACTTGCACGATCGACGGACTGCTCGTCGAGTACCGAGAAAAGGATGGTGAGTACCTCGGCGATAACGGCGCCAGAACGCGCTCGGCTATGTTTCCCGTCGAGCAGTACTTCTGGTTCGATAATCGGCACTAGCCCTTCCATTTGCACATCCTTTGCATAGCCTGCGAGACGTTTCGCATTCTCGTGTATCGCGGCCGCAGTCGGCAGCTCGTCTCCCTCGATGCGGAAGACTGCGCGCCACTTGGTGAACACCGCTCCCTGTTTCTTATACAAGGCGAGCCGCTCAGGGAGGTCGAGGAGGCCTTGCGTGATGAGTTCGTTCGGGCTTGTGCTGCCTGTCCCGAACGCAGCGGAGGGGATCGGCTCGGTACCGAGGTCAACCTTTACGCCCGGTACGACACCGCGCGCCACGAGCGACTTTGGAAATAGTTTTTTGTCATTTCCCTTTTGCAGGAGCGTCTCTGAGAAAAGAATGGCGCCTGAAATATATTGCTCAATACCCTCGGCACCGAGAAAAAGATCGCGGTACTGTCGACGCATCTCTACACTCGCGGGAATACCGTACTTCGCGAGATGTGCGGTTGCAGAGGGTATACTCTCATCCTCGGCGAGAATGCCTTTGCCGGGAGCGAAAAAGGAACGCGCGATCGAAACAAGATCAGTCATACATTAATGGTAGCATGGTAGAATCTTCCTATGGACTTCGTAGCTATCGGCGACACGACTGTTGATGAATTTATTACGTTGAAAGAGGCGCAGGTGCATTGCGATGTTAACCATCAAGACTGCACCATCTCAATGCGATGGGGCGACAAGATTCCATATGAATCCGCGCTCCTCGTTCCGGCCGTCGGTAATGCGGCGAACGCAGCGGTCGCCGCAGCCCGCCTCGGTCTCTCGTCCGGATTTATTTCAAATGTGGGGAAAGACCGTAATGGCGACGAGATTCTCGCAACGTTCACTCGCGAGGGTGTGGATACGAAACACGTCGTGGTGAACAACAACATCCCGACCAATCATCATTACGTACTCTCATACGACGCCGAACGTACCATCCTCATCCGCCATGAAGCATACTCGTACCGCATTCCAGCGGAATTCGAGCCGCCCAAATGGGTCTATCTTTCGTCTACTGGCGAGCGTGCAGAAGCTTTTCATATTGAGCTCGCAGAATGGCTACAGGAGCATCCAGAAACGAAGCTCGCCTTCCAGCCTGGCACCTTCCAGATAAAAATGGGCCGAGAAAAATTAAAAGACTTGTACGCGATAACTGAGATTTTTGCCTGTAATAAAGAAGAGGCCGAGAGTATTTTAGAACTCGGCGAGACCGATATGAAAGAGCTGCTCCAAAAGATGCACGCGCTCGGACCCAAGGTCGTACTCATCACCGATGGACCAAATGGTGCCTACGCGTCTGACGGCACGGCCGTGCTCAAAGTGCCGATGTACCCAGACCCGAAACCGCCCTTTGAACGCACGGGAGCTGGCGATGCAATGACGGCGACCTTCGTCGTCGCAATCGCCCTGGGGAAATCGCTTCCCGACGCACTTCTCTGGGGCCCGGTGAATGCTATGTCGGTTGTGCAACACACCGGTGCGCAGGAGGGGCTTCTCACGCGCGGAGCACTTGAAACACACCTCGCTGACGCTCCGGCAGAATATCGCGTCGAACCTTTCTAGTTACTTGAGTGTCCGGCTGTTCAGTATCGATTGTTGAAGCGACGCATAATTTGATTCACTGCCCCGAAGTGCGGTAGTGATGACGTCCGTCGTTGCCACATGCACGATAATCAATGCCGCGCCAGAACCAGCAATAGTGACGAGCAATATTGCTATATAGGTATTCATTTTGTCTTTCATAGAATAATCCTACTATATCCCAACAAAAGCCTGCGCAACATCTCGTATGTGAAGAGCGTCAAGACCGTAATGAGCGAGAAGTTCATCCGGCGTACCTGACTGACCGAAACGGTCTTGGATGCCGAGGCGCCGAATCGGAACAGGGAGGTTGTCTGCGAGAAATTCGGCTATTGCGCCTCCGAAACCACCCGCGACCTGATGCTCTTCAACAGTGATGGCACGGCCCGCGCGCTTCGCCGCCGCTAGCACTGCCTCCTCGTCGAGCGGCTTCACGGTCGGTACGTGGAGCACGATCGATTCGACTCCACTCTCGGCAAGCGCGCGGGCCGCAGAGAGCGCCGCGTAACTCATTGAACCAGTGGCATATATCGCGACTTTCGGATCCTTTGATTCCCAGAGCGTGAGCGCCTTCCCAATAGAAAAAGGGGAGTCAGGAGTGGTGAAGACCGGCGTCGCCGCCCGACCGAAACGGAGATAGACAGGACCATCCGTTTTAGCCGCCGCAACAACCGCCTTTCGAGCCTCTTCTGCATCGCCAGGCACGATGACCGTCATCCCTGGGAGCATTCGCATCATCCCGATGTCTTCGAGCATCTGGTGCGTCGCACCATCTGGTCCTACCGAGACGCCCGCATGCATACCGCAAACTTTAACCGGTACATTGTTAAGCGCGATGGTCGTACGAATTTGTTCGTAATTTCTGCCAGGATTAAAAGCCGCATAACTTGCGGTAAAGGGAATTTTCCCTGCCGCCGCCATACCGGCGGCGACTGTCGCCATATTCTGCTCCGCCACCCCCAGCTCGATAAATCGTTCGGGAAATTCTTTTTGGAACCATTCGGCACGCGTACTCTCGGCAAGGTCAGCGCAGAGCACGACCACGCGCGGGTCCGCCTTCCCTGCCTCTACTACGCCAGTGCCAAAACCGTCGCGCGTCGGCCTCTGGTCGATATCACTCGTAAACAACTTTTCTGAGAGTTTTGCGTCAGGATTAAGCATATTCGTGTGGAATCTTGTCTCCCATCGTCCGGATTTCTTTGAGAAATCGCTTCCCTTCTTCAGCGGTCGGCGGCTTGCCGTGCCAATGGTAATCAAATTCTATTTCGGGCACACCTTTCCCGGGAATCGTATGCGCAATAATTAGGGTTGGCTTTTCGTAAATTGCTTTCGCCTCCTCTACTGCGGCGACGAACGCCGGAATGTCGTTGCCGCTCACTTCAATCACATTCCAATTAAAAGCGCGGTACTTGTCCGCGATTGGTTCAAGCGGCATCACGTCTTCGGTCATACCGTCAATCTGAATGTTGTTGCGGTCCATCACCGCAGTGAGATTGGAGAGTTTGTGTTTTCCGGAAAACATCACCGCCTCCCATATGTTCCCCTCTTCCTGTTCACCGTCGCTCATCAAGCAATACACGCGCCTCTTGTCCCCTGTCCCGAGCGCAGTCGAGGGAATACGAAAGGCATACGCGATGCCGGCGGCCTGTGAGAGGCCTTCGCCGAGCGGACCCGAGGTCGTTTCAAGTCCGGGTAAGCGTTCGCGTTCTGGGTGCCCCTGGAGCCGACTGCCAAACTTCCGGAGCGTGAGACACTCTTTGACAGGAAAGTAGCCCGCGTGTGCCATAGACGCATACTGCACAGGAACTATATGGCCATTAGAAAGAACAAGCCGGTCCCGTTCCTCCCAGTTTGGGTTCTTCGGATCGTGATTAAGAATATGAAAATAAAATGCGGTAAAGATATCCGTCATCCCCAAGGGACCGGCGGTGTGCCCACTCCCTGCGGCGACGAGCATCGTGACAATCGTCTCGCGAATGTGTTCCGCCTGTTTCTCGAGCGCGGTGACTTCTGAATCTGTCAGTGTCATCTATGTAGTATAACTCAGACTCCGTACGACGTTTTGAGTGCTTCGAACTTCTCCACTTCAGCTGCGGGATTTTTTGCGCGTAAAATACCGGAACCAACGACGAGAGTGGAGACACCGAGCGCGATGAGTTTCTTTGCATTGTCGAGCGAAATTCCTCCATCGACTTGTAAGGCAATTTCTGGATGCCGACTGTGAAATATACGTACTTTCTCAAAAACGCGTTCGTCAAAGGACTGTCCTTGTTTCCCTATCCGCGCGATGCCCATAAACTGTACATACTCTATATCGTCAAGACAGATTTCAAGAAGCGCGAGATCGCTTTCAATATTGAGCGCCAGACCGAAGGAGACAAGACTGGAGGAAAATCCGTCGCCCCCGCCATAACTCTTTCTGACAGAAGAAAGAAGTCGCGAGAGATCAGTCGTGCTCTCGGCGTGAAAGACGAGACGTGTCGCGCCGAGCGCGAGCCAGTGCGTCGCGGTACGCTCGCCGTCGAGACACATAAGATCAATCTCATACCCGATACGGTCGAGATGCGGCAGCATCTCTCCGCGTTCGACCATCGCGCGCAATTCTTCCGAAGTGGTATAAGGCCAAGACATCGGCGCAGCAAAACGCCCGTCAACGACGTCAATCTGTATTCGATTCACCGACGGTATTTTCGCAAAGAGTGCGAGCTTCTCTTCGAGGTCTTCCCGCGAAGAAGGGAGTACGGCCGGGACAACAAGGCTCATTAGAATTTGGCAAGACGGCGCACGTGGCGCGAAGATTCTGAAAAGGGAGTTTCAAGAAATATACGGACTGCTTCGTCAGCCTGATCACCGCTCACGAAACGCGCACCGATCGAGAGTATGTTTGCATCATTGTGCCGACGCGGAAGGCGTATCGCGTCAAAGCCGTCCTCGGAGTGCCCTCCTTCAATGTCGAGCGCCGCCGTCACGCGGTGCGGTCCATAGAACACGGCCGCACGAATGCCCGGGATGCGGTTCGCACACATCGCTTCGCCCTGCCCGCTCCCGCCAATGATGATGCCGAGCGCACCAAGCTCATCCGCCACTCGCTTCGCGAGCGGAGTCATGAAATCAGGGTAATCATCTTCCAAGTCAAGCGCGTGTGCACCCATGTCTTCTATCTCGTATCCGAGCGTGCGGATGTGTTCAATAAGCGCGTTCTTCAGCGCGAACCCAGCGTGATCAGATGCAATAAATATTTTAGACATCTTGTGGTGAGCCAGTCGAAGCCATGGCGGCTTTCAGCACGTGCCGTACGAGACTTTCTGTGTATCCCATTTCATTATCATACCAGGCGAGGACCTTAACGAGATTCCCGTCGACCACGCGGGTCATACCGAGATCTGCGATTGAAGCATGTGGTTCGCCAACGATATCGCTCGAGACGAGCTCTTCATCGGTTGTTTTGAAAACACCCTCCCAGCGCGGGTCGGCTTCGGCACGACGAAGCGCGTCATTGATTTCTTCGCGCGTAGTCGGCCGCTTCGCGATAAACGTGATGTCCGCTATTGAACCCGCCACCACCGGCACACGTAAGCTGATACCGTCGAACTTTCCCACGAGCGGCTCGTATGCCTGCGCGACCGCGGTGGCGGCGCCGGTAGAGGTCGGCACGATGTTCATCGCCGCCGCCCGTCCCTCTCTCATATCCTTCTTTGACGGTCCGTCGACGATGGACTGCGACGCGGTGTAGGCGTGCGTCGTCGAGAGTACGGCCTTCTCGATACCAATTGCCTCATCGAGAATGGCGATGACCGGACTCGCAGCATTCGTCGTACAGGAGGCATTTGAACTTATTTGACATGTGCCGAGTTTTTCTTCATTCAATCCCATCAATACCGTCGCGCCAATATCACCCTTCGCCGGTGCGGTGATGACCACTCTCCGCGCGCCCGCGGTAATGTGCGCCTGCGCCTTCTCGTAGTCGGTAAAAAATCCGGTCGACTCCACAACAACATCGATGTTCAGGTCCTTCCACGGCAAATTCGCGGGTTCTTTTTCAGAAAGGAATTTCACCTCTTTCCCGTCAATAACCAGTCCTCCGTTTTTTGCCTCAACTGAAAATGGAGCTCGTCCATACACCGTGTCGTACTTGAGAAGGTACGCAAGACTTTCAAGAGAACCGAGGTCGTTCACCGCAACAATCTCAATGTCGCGCCCGGCGCTTCGTCGCGCAAACGCCCGTCCTATCCGTCCAAAACCATTTATCGCCACTCTGATTGCCATAGGCCAAGAATTAAGAAATTAAAGAATCAATATCAGAAGTATACCACTGGTCAACGAACCCTCTTTTTCTCTCTCACACCACTTGGGGGTCCGACCCCCAAGTGATTACTCCAGTAGGAAATTCCGAATGTCCTTCAGTTCCTCCTTTCTACTCTGAATTGATTTCAACGATGAAAGCGCAAACTTTTTGTATTCATTGATGGCTTCAAACTGCCCAAGGATAATCTCTTTCTTACAAATTCCTTTAATTTTAGGATCCATGTACTCTTCCCAGCTTGACCAACTTTTGACCAACTTGGGGGTCGGACCCCCAAGTTGATGAACGCGATCGTTGAGATTCACATAGGCACTGACATGGAGCAAATACTCATTAGAGTCAATATGAACGGATTTGAATTTCCCTTGAAACAAAGCCCCGCTTCGTTCGTACTTGTTATTGAAATAACCGGTGAATCCGCCACCCACTCTTTTCATGAATTCACTGATGCCACCGTCCACTAATTGTTCTAAAATAAGGTGAAAATGATTTGGGTTCAGACAATAGGTAATGATATTGACTAACTTTTCCGTCAACTTGGGGGTCCGACCCCCAAGTTGACGGAAGGAATTCTCATAGATGCTTCCAATTGGATCAATCGTGTTGAATTCGACCATACTCTGGAAAAATCTTTGGATGTCATGCTCGTCGGTAAAAATAATTCTTTTATCGACACCTCTGTTATAGACGTGGAAGAATTCGTCGTTCGCAAAGATATTTTGTCTCCTGCTCATTCGTAATATGTTATCACTGCTCCACTTGGGGGTCGGACCCCCAAGTGGATAATCGATATCCACTGATCGAGGATGGAGAGGCGCAGCGCCGGCAGCCGGCGCTGCGGAAATGGAATGCAAGGACGTCGCGGACGTGGAAAAGAAACAGTCCAGCGACTACTTGGGGGTCGGACCCCCAAG
>JANLHF010000008.1 GCA_024653825.1 Patescibacteria group bacterium
CGGCTTGCGCAAAGACCGCCGGTACAAAGTGATATCCAAATTGTTGCGTGATGGCGCTTAATTCCCTCAGTCCAGCCTCCCGTTTCTTTCTTTAAACCTATTTCTTCTTCTGCAGATATTCGACGATAGTGCCCTTCCCGGCTCCGAAGAGGCCGGTGATACCGATGATGGGTTGCACGTCTTACTCTCCTTATTGTGGGTCCGGTGGGAGTATACGAGAACTATCCCTTCTTTTCAAACCAGCGTGCGAGCGGGATAAGGAGTGGCGCAGAACGTGCGATAGAAGAGAAGGTGCCCGCCACAACGCCCACAAGCATCACAAGCGCGAAATTGCGCGTCGCCTCCGCGCCGAAGTAGATGAGCGCGAGAAGAGCAAGCACGACGGTGAGAGACGTGTTAATAGAGCGAGTCATTGTCTCGTTGATGGACTTCCCTATTGTGTCTTCAAAAGATTCTTTGAGTCCCAATGTCTCGTTCCGATGGAGATGTTCGCGCACGCGATCAAAGATGACGATAACATCGTTCACCACATACCCGAGAAGGGCAAGCATTGCGACAATGAAGAGAGAATCTACTTCTGCTCCGGTGAAATGTGCATATGCCGCATAGAAACCAGCGGGGACGATAAGATCAATGATGAGCATCGCGACAACCGTGAGCCCATAACCCCAACTTGGCACCGGCCGCGATACATGACGGAAGGCGAAGGCGATATAGAGCACGATGACGAGTATGACGGCAAAGATGGCCCAGAGCGCCTTATTCGTGAATTGACTCCCGAGTGCTGGACCGACCGAGGTATACGCGAGCTCAGTAGCACCCGCGTCAGAAATGGCGGCAAGCACAGCATCGTGTTCTGCGGGTGTTTGGGTGCGCGTACGAATGGAGATGGCGTTTGTGCCCGATGCACGGAGCGAAACCTTACCAATTTGTACAGCAGAGATCTGCTGTTCGACATCCGCAAGAGCCGGACGTCCGTTCGGATAATCCACCTGCATCATCGAGCCGCCTGTAAAATCGATGCCAAGCGGGAGCCCCCACACAAGAATGGCGCCGACCGCGGCAGCTAAGATGACCCCGGTGAGCCAGAAGAAGAATCGACGATGAGCAATAATAAACATAGTTAATTTTTATGAAATCCGGAACCGAGAAGGAATTTCCATACACCCTCTCCTTCTTCTGGAACAATCGCGAGCAAGAATACGCGTGAAAGTGATACGGCAGAAATGAAAGAGGCGAGTACGCCGAGGACGAAAACGAGCGCAAATCCCTGCACAATACTGGTGCCGAGCCAGAAGAGGATAACGCCCGAGATAATCATCGTGAGATGTCCGTCGCGAATAGCTGGCCACGCGCGAGAAAAACCGATATGTACCGCCTCTCGAGGTGTCTTCCCCCCTTGTCCAGGCAGACCACGCAATTCTTCCTTGGTGCGTTCGAAGATGAGCACATTCGCGTCTACCGCCATACCGACCGAGATGATAAGTCCTGCGATGCCCGAGGCAGTGAGCGTCACTGGAATCACTTTGATGACCGCAAGCATGAAGACGAGATATTCACCGAGCGCAATTGCGGCAATGACGCCCGGGAGGCGATACCACGCAATCATAAAGAGTGCGACGATGGCGAAGCCGATGATGCCAGCCATAACCCCTGCGTTGATGGCGGCGGCGCCGAGAGTTGGGCCGACCGCCGAACTACTCTCAAGCTGTATAGGTACCGGAAGCGCGCCGAAGTTCAGGTTACGAACCAAATCTCTCGCTTCCGTTGCGGTAAAAGTACCGGTGATGGTCGCCTGACCGCCCGCAATTGCTTCCTGAATGGTGGGAACTGAAATCGGTTGCCCGTCGAGGAAGATGGCGAGCTGTTTGCCAACATTCTCGCTTGTTATCTTTTCAAAAAGTTTCGCGCCGTCAGAATCGAAATTAAGAAGCACCTGAGGCGCAGCAAGCCCTGCGGTCGCACCTGAACCAAATTGAAGCGAAGCGCTCGCGAGATAGCGGCCGGTGAGTCCGGTCGGAAGATAAGCGAGCTGTGTCGTTGTGCCGACATCGATGGGTGTTGCGAGGCGGAATTCCAGCGTCGGCGTCTCGCCAAGTGCGGCGACTGCCGCCTTAATATCGGTCACTCCAGGCAGGTCAACGATAAGGCGATCCTCGGTGATCCCGGAAAGTGCGCTCACTTCTTCGGTCTGCACGATCGGCTCCGCAACACCGAAAAGGTTCACCCGGCGTTCAATAACGCCCTGCAGAGCTGACAGCGCATCCGAACGCTCTCCAGAGGGAGTGTCGCTCATATCGGCCTTATAGACGAGCTCAGTGCCTCCCGCGAGGTCCAACCCTAGCTTAAAGCGGTAAGGACTCATCGGATCGCTCTGAGTCGACCATACGAAATAGGCAAGCAAAAGCCCCACAATGAGGGCAAAAAACGCAGACACTCGATAACGAGTCATGGGGAGATTATAGCCGAAATAAATAAAACTGCGACCCTTGCGTCCATCATAGTTTCATTGCAAAAACAAAGACCCCGCCGAAGCAGGGTCACCAAAAGGGGTCAGAGAGTTCCGAGTCTCCCTCCTTCTTTCTTCACAATGAAGAAGAAAATGACTCGGAGAATGCATGTTGCAGTAATGAATGGGAGGATGAATCCCCCGAGCATTGCATAGGGTGGAGCTACGCCGAGGAAGATCAAGAGATTCATAATCAGCCCGGTGATGACCCCGAGAACGATGGCACCAATGACCGTCCCGAACAAGAGTGAAGTCAGTACCCCAATACCGCCTGCTGCAGTCCCCCAGAACAGGGCCTCTTTGAAGATTCTCAATTTCATTGCTTTCTCCTCGTAAATGAGCAGTGGCACGGGAAAAATCTCCCTGCCAAACCCAGACTCATTATAAGCACTATATATACAAAATGTCAAGGCCAGCGCTTCGCAAGCGTTACAGCGTTCTCGAAGAGCTTGGCGACGGCGAGGGAACCGACGCCACCAGAACTGCCCACAGTGAGAGGTTTAACCTCTTACTGTGTATGTTACGCTTAGAGCATGGGCATGCGAAAAGAGCCGCTCGTAACTGGAGAGTCCTATCACGTCTACAATCGTGGCGTAGACAAACGAGATATTTTTAATGATGCTCAAGATCTTGAACGTTTTAAGGAAAGCATCAGACAGTTTAACCAAGTTGATGGGATAGGCAGTCTCGAACTACATCATAAGCAAGTGAGAGGTTTAGACTCTCACCCACCAATGATGTCAGAACCGCTTGTCGCAATAATTGCTTTTTGCATAAATCCAAATCACTTTCATTTTGTCTTGAAACAGCTCGTCGACGACGGGGTAGCAAAGTTTCTCCAAAGATTACAGGGCGGGTACACCTATTACTTCAATCATGGAAACGACCGTTCCGGATCGTTATTCCAGGGTACATTCAAGTCTAAGTTGATTGATAGCGATGACTACCTGAGGAAAATATTCGGGTATACAAATCAGAATTACTTAGTGCACGACATTCCAAAGAACAAGCTTCATTTTGTGTTCGCAAGTGATAAGGAATATGAGAAAGGTGTTTTTGATCTTGTTTCAGCGGATGAGGGCCGAGAGATGTTTGAACTTTTTAATGGAAAGGAGAATTTGAAGAGGCACTGCACAGAGATTGTTGCAATTATTCGAGAAGAGCGTGGAAAAACATCTTTGAACGAAGCCGACGAACTGCCCCAGTGAGAGGTTTATCCTCTCACCAAGCGCTCCGCGAGGTGACGACGTTATTGAAGAGACAAGCAACGGCAAGGGGGCCGACGCCGCCGGGGACGGGCGTGAAGAGCGAACACTTGTCGGCACAGGCGGGGTCGGCGTCACCTGCGAGTGTACCGCCTAATTCAGAGGTGCCGGCGTCAATAAGCACGACACCCTCTTTTATCATCTCCGGCTTGATGAAGTGCGGAGAGCCCGCACCCGAGACGATGATATCGGCTTCTTTTAAGATTGATATACTCCCTGACTCGAGCGTGACAATTTCTACTTCTGCGCCCTGCTGTCTAAGCCACACGGCAACCGGTGCTCCGACCAGAAATCCCGCGCCGATAATCACTGCCCGCTTCCCTGTTACTGCCACGTCTCCGAATTCTAAAATGGTCTTCACCGCGCCCACCACCGGCGGCAATAATGATGGATTTCGTAAATCCATCATTCCAAAACTCACACGGGCGGCAGAAGAAAGCACATCGACATCTTTCTCTAATGGAATAGCATCGCAGATGATAGGTGCATCCATATGTTCTCCAAGCGGGAGCTGAACGATAACCGCATCAGCGTCTGCGGTGCGTACTGCTAAACGCAGATCTTCCGTCGTGCTGTCCGGCCCAAACGTCAGCGTTTCGAGTATGCACCCCGCGTCTGTCGCTCGCTTCGACTTTATTGAGAGGTAGGATTTCGTCGCCGTTGTTTCATTTGCGACGATAGCAAGCACGCGCGGTGGATGTGGCAATTTCTGCGCGCGCGTCTTCGCGCGCGCGAGCACGGTATTCGCCATTACTTTGCCATCAATAATCATAGACCGAATTCTTTCTTCAGCTCTGCAATACCCTCTTCGAGTTTGACCTGCGGCTCCCAACCAAGCAATTCTCTTGCCTTTCGATTACCAGCGAGCGAATCATGTGCTTCAATACGCGGCGGTCCATATTCGATTGGACCCCCAAACATTTCCGCCAGATATTGAATCGTTACATTACGACCAGCGCCGATGTTTACGACCTCTCCTTCCCCGACTTTCTTACTTTCTGCGGCGAGAATGTTCCCCGCAACAACATCGCTCACATGAGTAAAATCGCGTGTTACCGTACCATCACCATAAATGACAATTGGCTTCCCTTCCTTGCGAGCGGTGATAAATTTCCCGACCGCAAGCGCGTATGCTCCATTCGGATCAAGACCAGAACCATAAACATTGAAATAGCGCAGTGAGACCGTTTCTACGCCATAGATATGTGGCCAAATTTTCATAAAAAGTTCTCCTACATATTTCTGAACCCCGTATGGATGAATGGGGCTTGCTGGCATATCTTCCGTAAGCGGCATTGTCTCCTGATTGCCATACGACGAGCCCGAGCTTGAATACACGACGCGTCTCACCTTTGCACGCGCTGCAGCGGTCAGAACGGACACGGTACCAGTGATATTTTCGTCAGTTGTCTCAACAGGATGCTCAATGGAATACGGCACGCGAGGCAATGCGGCTGTATGAAATACTACATCGGCTCCTTCCATAATTTTTTGAACTTCATCGGTCGAAAGAATATCTACAACGTAGAGTATCGCTTCCTTCGGAAGCGTATTGCGACGAAACTCCGGATTTTTATCAATGATACGTGTTTCCCATCCCGACTTCACAAGTGCATGCGAAAGATTGCTTCCAATAAACCCGGCACCACCCGTTACGACCGCAATTTTTTTGTTTGTATTCATAATTATGTTCCGGAAAAAGCAAACAGAGTTCGAAGCGTTTTAATAGCTATGGCAAGATCGAGCCCAAATGAACGATGCTTCAGATAGTACAAGTCGTAGGAGACCTTGCGCTTCGTGCGCACCACGTCTGCTCCGCCACGCGGCGCATCGTAATCGTGGATCTGCGCCCAACCGGACAATCCCGGAACAATGCTGTGGCGTGCTTGATAGAATGGAATTTCCTTTTCATACACGGCAACAATCGCAGGCAACTCGGGCCGAGGACCAATGAAAGAAAGATCGTCGATGAGTACATTCCAGAGCTGTGGTAATTCATCGATACGCGTCTTTCTTAAAAACCCTCCCAACTTGGTCACGTAGTTTTTCTTTTGTAATTCCGGATCTCCACGATCGTCATATGACAGAACTCTTGAACGTAACTTAATGATATAAAATTTCCTTCCGTCTTTACCGACCCGTTCCTGACGAATAAACGCCGAGCCGTTTTCAACAATGAGCGCGAGTGCCGCAATGATGATAAACGGCAGAGTAATAACTGAGGCGACGGCCGCGAGAATGATGTCGAACATGCGTTTCGAGTGATCATAGATGGCGTGCTGTTGCGGCAAGGAATCAATCACCTCTCGTGACGCCATGCTGTCAATTGGCATGCGATCAAATATCTCTTCGTAGAGCGGCGCAAATTCCATCTCCGGTACGGTACCATCCGACTGTCCCTTCTTATCTACCCGACCGACAAATCGAATCAAATATTGATTGTTGTTATTCACTTCGTCATAAAGTTCAAGAGCCGCCGGTCCGGAACCGACCAATACGACCGGCGTCCGTTTCCCTTCTCGTATCTCGCGATTCATCCGATAAAAACGCCATAGACTCTCGGCAAACACCGAGACGACTAGGTAGAGCACCAGGATAGTTTTGGGTGCGATGTCGAGAGGTAAGACAAAGAAGAGAATGGCGGCAATGGCAACCGTCGCCACCTGGGCACCGAAAATGCGGATACCCATCACACTCCGGATCGGGCGCGTCTGTTTCTCGTAGAGACCAGCAATATAGAACACTACCAAAGAGAGGAGGAATACCGGCAGGAACGGCAAGAGATTGGTCTCGAAGTAACCAAGAGACGGTAGAGTGAGGTTACGTACAAGAAGAGCGGCCCAGAGGGACGCGACTAATATGAGGAAATCCCCGATTAAGAGAATCGCCGTCTCGCGGCGGTCGAAGGCCATATATCTTATAACCTGATACTATAACTTAAAGTTGTATTGTACAGCCCATGAAAAAGAGAGTCCTATTCGTCATAACAAAATCAAACTGGGGTGGCGCCCAGCGGTATGTCTATGACCTCGCGACTCATTTATCAAAAAATGAATTCGAGGTCGTCGTGGCATTTGGAGGTACCGGTGAGATGGGCGCCCACACCGGACTCCTCGCCACACGCTTGGGCGAAGCTGGCGTGCGAACTATCTTCATTGAATCCTTTACACGCGACATTGGTGTCTTTCGTGATATCTCCGCATTTTTTGAACTCCTTCGGGTGATAAAAAAAGAAAGACCGGACGTGCTCCATCTGAACAGTTCGAAAGCCGGCGGTCTGGGCGCACTGGCAGGGCGCATCGCGGGAATACGACGAATTATTTTTACCGCACACGGATTTGCGCACAATGAGATGCGTCCGTTCTACCAGCGCGTCCTCATCTGGATCGTCTCATGGTTCACTATTCTCTTCGCGGACAAGGTCATTGTGCTTTCGCACTATGAATCCAGCCGCGCTCCGATTATCTTCTCGCGCAGAAAGCTTGTCGTTATCCATAATGGCATTGACCTGTATATGCCGTTTGGTTCGGGAGAGATCATTCGCTCTGCGTTCCCCGATGGAACACACATCACGGGCACTATCGGCGAGCTGACGAAAAACAAAAATCAAGTTGCTCTTATCGAGCAGGCAAAGAACAATCCTGAGCTATATGTTGCCATTGTCGGTGAAGGCGAAGATCGCGCGCACCTCGAGGCAAGGATTAGAGAGTATGGTCTTGATGCTCGTGTGAAGCTTTTCGGCTTTATGCCCGCAAGCGAAGTGCTCAAAGGATTCGACACTTTCGCCCTTCCCTCCCTTAAAGAAGGCCTACCTTACGTCTTACTCGAAGCAAAAGCGGCTGGCCTCCCTATCGTTGCAAATCGTGTGGGCGGTGTCGGCGAGATTCTAGATGCAAAAGATATGAGCGACTTCTCACTTGAAAGAATGATCGAGAGAACTGTAGCGTCGTACTAACCCCTAACCCCCAAGATACTCGTTCGCACTGACATCACGCGCCGCGCCGCGACCATGACGTGCGAGCGAGGTAACGATAGCGAGCAGCGCGAATTCAAGCACAAGATGTGAGCCTCCTGAACTCATGAAAGGAATCGTCTGTCCGGTCACCGGGAGGAGCCCGAGACTGATGCCGACGTGTATCGCGATATGTGCGGCAAAGAGGATAAGCACGCCGAGCGTAAAAAAGGCGTCGAAATTCGTCGCCGCAACGCGTGCGATCTGCGCAAGGCGCGCAAGGATGAGTGCATAAACCGAGAGAAGAAGGGCGACACCAACGAACCCCCATTCTTCCGCGAAGGCGGCGAAAATGAAGTCGGTCTGATATTCAGGCAAGAAACGCAGTTTCGATTGGGTGCCGTATCCTATGCCTTTCCCCAAAAACTCTCCAGAACCAACAGCAATTTTTGCCTGGTAGGCGTTATACCCTGACCCGTGTATATCGGCGGCCGGATTCACGAATGA
The DNA here is from genome assembly GCA_024653825.1 of Patescibacteria group bacterium. GTDB lineage: Bacteria > Patescibacteriota > Minisyncoccia > Phycocordibacterales > Phycocordibacteraceae > C7867-001. The sequence goes on from JANLHF010000008.1 coordinate 8,234, forward strand.
AATAATGCGCGTGCGCTGATACGGCTTCAACCCTTCGAACCAGAGCACAGAACCGATCAGAAGCGCAATAATCCCAAGGACTGCAACATGCTTCTTTGATATGCCTGATACGAGCATCATACCGAGCCAGAGTGTACTAAAGATAATGGCATTCCCCATATCCGGCTCAACGAGAATAAGAAGCGTGAGCGTGAGCGCGTACGCACCTGAGACTAAAATATGACGAAAATCGCCGATCTCGACATGGCGCCGCGAGAGATACTTCGCCAAGAGAGCGATTAAGGCGAGCTTTGCGAAATCGGCGGGCTGAAAAGAAATCAGCCCGAACGAAAACCACGCGCGCGCGCCCATGACCGGATGGGCGAAAAAAAGAAGGAACGCGAGCAGAACAAAGGCGGTACCGTAGAGCGTCATCACCACGCTTGTTCCGCGAATGAAACGCATATCCAGAGTTGCAAGAAAAGCATACACCCCAATAGCAATAGCGAGCCAGACAAGCTGCCGCGGAGCGAGGGATTCTCCCTGCCCAAACGTGCTCATAGTGAGAATGCCGAGAAGCGAGAGTGTCACCGCAGGAAGAAACAGCGTCCAATCAAAAAAGATGGACGAACGAGCAGATGATAAAAAGCCCATACCTATCGAAGGGGGATAATCGGTATCACCTCTATCGCCGCGGGAGTGCTTGAAAATGCGCTATTCCAAGTGAAGGTCGCCGTCGCCTGTCCTTGGGCGGGGATGGTCGAGAGAACGGTCTCCGAAGCGGCGATGACGTCCTTTTGCTCATTATGGACAAACACGATTACGTGTACGTTCGTAAAAGCGTTCACGGTCGCATTTACGAGTGTCGCTTCGATGCGCGGAGCAGAGGATGTACCGATTAGCGTCGTATTCGAAACGAACGGTACGCTGCGTTCAGTTGTGGTCATAGAGAACCATACGGGCGCAGATGGATCTATCGTAAGGAACGCGCGTGTCATGGATTGTTTCCCCGAAGCGATGCCGGGCATATAGATCGGGGTGACGAGCCCCGGGGGTAGGTCTACCGTTCCCGAGACTTTTTGAATAAGCGACTGCCCGGTGCCGTAGAGCGTAATGGTATAGGGGACATTTTTTGCGGCTGCATTCGCATTTTTATTTTCAATCGAGGCGATGACGTCCGTACGCCCTTCAAAATTCTGAAATGCCTTTGTGAAGAGGACCGTTGGCGGCTGTACCTCGGCAGTACAGAGCTGAGAGCATGACCCACCGCAGTCGACGCCAGTTTCTCCCTGATTCTGGATGCTGTCGGTGCAGGAGGGGGCCTTATAGAAAGTGGAGGTGAGCACGCTCGCAAAGAGTGCGACAATGACCGCGCCGATAATCAGCAGTATGATGAATCGCCTCCGCGCTGCCCAGGACATGGGGGTAGTATAGCAAAACTCCCGTCACTTAAAATCGGAATGTTTTATCCGCGAAAAACTTTTACCGTATCTACAGTATTACTTTTTATACTGCCGTTTGTTATATAGACGCCGTATTGTTTATCGATATCTATATCTTTTGGAAGTTCAACCGTTATATTTGTTCCATTCGAACCATTCCCTGAGACGTACGACACAGGAAAAAGGTCTGCATCTAATCCGTTCCCGCTGATATGTACTACGGAGGAGGTTGAGAATCCAATCCCAGTTATTTTGAGATAAGGTATTCCGTCTGGATTAGAAAAGCCACCTTCAATATCAGCAGTGTTTATATAGGGAGAAGAAGCGGATGTTGGAGCGGGCAACACGTGTACCGTGATTGTTTCAGATGTCACATGTCTTCCAGTCAAATCCGGAGATTCATAACACGTAAAGGTATACTCTGTTGTTTTCTTTGGAAACACGGAAGTAGGTGGGTATTTGTACATGGTGCCATCTGAATCGACTCCAATACAATTTTGTGTAACAGTCGTAGAAAGAGTGACTGTTGCCGCCTGACCGACTGTTATTGATGTTGGACTAATGAATAACGACACCGATGGAATCAGCCTAGAATTCGTTTCCGAAGATGATGTCGATTGAGTGGCCGTGGTTACGTCCGTCAGCTGATTGGATTGTTTATTTTGTATATACACATACGCATACAGCCCGCCGGCGAGGAGGAGGGCGATGATAACGAGAACCAACGGGCCGACAAATCCTTTGTGAGAGTTTTTCATGACTCTAGAGTAGCATAGCTAATAGACGCGAACGGCTCACACCGTGTGAGCCGTTCAAAATGGCGTATATGCTGTGTTTTTCAAGTGCTTGGTTCTGGCGGTTAGCTACTGCAAACGAAGCGAGAGAAAGCGAAAGTCTGCTTTTGCTTTCTTGAAGCGAGTGCGGCAGAAAGAAAAAACGCCTTTCCGAAGGCGTTTTTTCTTACTCTCCCCATCCAAATCTGCACAAAATCAAAAAGTCTTGTCTCGAGTACTCGGTTCTGGCGGTTAGCTACTCTCCCCATCTGTAACGATGAGTACCATCGCCGCTAAGAGGCTTGACTGCCGTGTTCGGAATGAGAACGGGTATGACCCTCTCGCCAAACCACCAGAACCGAACACTCGAAAGCGTGTCGGTGACTACGAAATATGGGCCACAAGGGCCACTTCCATTTTACTAACGCGGATTACCGCGAAGTAAAATTGGTCGCAAAGTAAGTGCAAAAACGATTGTGCTATACAGAGTTCCGCACGAGAGACTGGACATATTAGTACTCCTCGGCTCCATGCCTTGCGGCACTTCCACCTAGAGCCTATCAACGTG
>JANLHF010000011.1 GCA_024653825.1 Patescibacteria group bacterium
GTACGCACTGCTGCTTCAAGAGAGGGCGTCCATAGCACCATGGAGAGACCGTAAACGAGTACCGCACCAGAGAGAACAGCGCACGCCCAAAGCATACGCCCCAGGAATAGCCCGTGGATTCTCCTGGCTTCCATCTATAGTAGAATATCATCTATCGGCTGATTTGCTGCATGTGGCCATAGAGGGAAAACTGTAACTATATAAGAGGACCGGGCTTCTTAACTCACACCTCCGCTTGTTTTTGAGTTTTATATCTCATTTATTGTTCGCTATTCGTATCGAACGGCGGCAGCAATACCCCCGAAATCAGATACACGACACCGTTCGTACCCTGGTACGCTTTGATCGCGAAGGCGCTGTTGACGCGCGCTGTCTCATCGAGGTCGCTCACTTCGAAGTTGAGCGCATCTCCTGAAAGCGCCTGAAGCGAGCCTCTCTCGATGCCTGCCGGGTCCACCGCGCGACCAGAGATCACATGATATTCGATGAGCCGCTTCTTTTCCGCCGCACTCATACCAGAAATGGTACCCGACGACAGGAGCGAGATCGCGCCGTCTGTTGGCACGAAGATCGTGTACGGCCCAGGGCCGGTAATCGCTGCCTTCACGCCCGTCGAAGCAAAAAGCGAGGCGAAGGTGGAAGCGCCACTGATGCTTGAGGCGATCGAGGCAACGTCGGATGCGCGCCGTGCCGTACTCACCGTGCCGCTCTGTGCAGCCATGCCGCCCTCACCTCCAAGGTTGGTGCTGGTAGAAACCTGCCCGTTTATGGTACCGAGAAAGCCGCCTTCCTGCGAGCCGCTCCAAAGCCACCATGCGAGTATCGCAAGTACGATAATACCGACAACGAGCCATAATCCTTTGTTGTTCATAGTATGAAAAGAGGTTAGTTGTTAAGGGAATAATACTATTACTATTGACTATAGACCCTAGGAAGAGGCGTGGCAATCAGCGCCTGTCCTACTCCGTCCTTTCTTCTTCCCGCACGATGAACGAGGTAATCGTGATGCCACCATCCGAATCGACTTCGTAAGTGAAGTCGGCTACGAACGCGATATGGCCGTCTTCATATTCGACGATACCGGCGCCGCCCTCCGCCTCTACCCGCGTGACGTAGAAGGTTCCTCCTAGGACTGCCGACTCTGGCGAGAGCTGGGAAATGTTCGCACGCACATATTCTTCGGCACTGATGCTGCGACCATTCTCATCCCCCGCACCCGGCTGCTCTATTCCTGACGTAGGTTGAGCAGGCTCCTGTGTGAGGACGTACAAATACGCACCGAGGCCGAGAATCACGATTACGATGAAGAGAGTGACGAAGGATTTGTTCATATGGCTACCATTATACTCCCCCTGCCCTTGTATATCGCCTCCCCTCACACATGCGCACACAAGCCTCTTATGGACACTGCAAATAGTATGATATTACATTATATCATACTAGTACGATGACCGCCGTGCCCTAGGGGGAGTATAATTAACCCATGGACGGCATCATCTTGATCATCAACATGTTCCTGCAATTCCTGCTCGACCTGCTAGCGATTTTCGTGCGCTTCATCGTCTCTCTCCTGGCACTCTTCCTCGATTTCGCACGCTCGATTGTCGGGTTGATCTCGTAGATTTTAGAATCTACGCAATCAAATGCACCACAAGAGTACTTCCATTTCCTAAACGGCTCAACTGGGTGAGCCGTTTAGGAACAATTCCTGGCACCATTTCTTCCGGATTGGACAGAACTGTTTCCCAACTATCATTTATTGCCGACGTAGAGCGAGAGAAGTAAGAAAGTACTCTTTCTTACTTCCGAGCCGAGGAGAGCAAAAAGAGGTTTAATACCTTTTATTCTACTATTCGCCTATTCGCGCGAATTAGAGATATGTTTTTGTCTGCAGGACTTAGGTAAAAGAGACTCGGCGCACTGCACCTATTGGATGTTTGAAGCGATTTCGGACCGTATCTCCTCGTCACGAATAATTGCTCGTCGTCACACCACTACGAGTACTTCCATTTTCTAAGAGCAAAGCTCTAAGAAAAATAGGTCGCTCGCAATTTTCGCGACCCCGGCTCGCGGTGCCGTCTGCTGACGGCACAACGCTCCGCCTCGGTCATGTACGAGAAACGATGCGTAGGCATCGTTTCTCTGTCATGTCCGCCGATTGAGCAGGTTCTACAAAAGATGAACCCCGCAGCATGAATGCTGCGGGGTTCAGGGGCGCACTCGCCGATTCTTCCACGCCTCTTCGTAATGGCGGAAGAATTCCCTGCCGTAGAGCAGAGTCTCTTCGAGCGTAAGGCGCGACCCAGCGCGCCCAAGCTCTTTCTTGAGCTTCTCGAACGTACGCGGATGGGTGGCGAAGACGATCCGCCCCTTCCCTCGCTTCGTCTTCGTTATCCAGAAAGGTCTGTCTTCCTCTTCTGCAAAGAAGACGAGCTCCCCTTTCCACGACGGGCGCGAGAAGTAGTAGACCTTCACCTTGTGGTCTTCGGCAGGCACGTCAACAAGCTCCCACGGCGGTATGAGATGAGAAGCAGTCGAGCGCTGCTTCTGCGAGACAGGCTTCGGCATGATACTTCTCCTTCTTTTCCGATTGCTACGCTGACTATAGCGGATTTGAGGGGGGAAGCAAATTACTCGCTTTTTACCCTTTCTTCATAAGAAAGCTTCTGTGACGTGAAGAGCGTATGATAATGCCCCTTCAGCTGCATCAACTCCTCATGCGTTCCCATCTCGGCAATTCTACCCTCCTCGATCACAATGATCTTGTCTGCGTTTTTCACCGTATTGAAGCGATGTGAGATGAGGATCACCGACGTGTCATCAGGCAATTGTTCGAGTTCGTTGAAGATCGCGAGTTCCGCGACTGCATCGATCGAGGATGTCGGTTCATCGAGAACGAGGATGTTTGCCCGCTTGTAGAACATCCGAGCAAGTGCGAGTTTCTGCCATTGCCCCACCGACGGTTCTTCCCCATCGAATTCTTTCCCAAGCGGCGTATCGTACCCCTTCGGCCACTTGCTGATAAATTCATCAGCTCCTGCTTTTCGGGCAGCTTCGCGAACACGCCCTTCGTCGAGAGGAATGTTTGGATTGCCCAGGGCAATGGCATCTTTCACTGGTAATTTATATTGAGAGTAGTCTTGAGGTAAGTATGCAATGTGTGATAACCATGAATCTGAGTTAATCTCATGAAGTGGCATTTCTCCGACAGTGATCTCACCAGCACTTGGATCATAGAAACGCATAAGAAGCTTCGTGAGCGTCGTTTTGCCAGCACCGTTGACGCCAACAATGGCCACCTTCTCCCCCGGCTTGATGGTGAAGCTAATGTCACTCAGTACTTCATTCTTTGATCGCGGATAGGCGAAAGAAACATTCAAGAATGTTATTTCCGGTGTCTTTTCCGTTAGCTGCCGAGTACCTTCCTTGAGAGCACGAGGAGTATCCATCAACTTGAAGAAATCCGTCACGAATAAACCATCGGTGAACATATAACTAATATTGAACATCAGGTCGGTCATATCTCGCTGCATATCGGATATCCGGCCGATGATGAAGAGGAATGTCCCTATCGCGAGCACACCGGTGACTGCATCATTCATGAGAACGAATATGGAGATGCCGGATACTACCGTCATGCTCAAGGCGGCTGCAAGCTGTAGATAGAATCGGCTTTTCTCAGCAGCGAGCATTTCACCGTTAAACAAGGACATCACATCTTTTATCGCATCAATGAAGTATCGCTTAGCGGCATACACCCGCATCTCGATAAGCCCCCCTGGCCAATAAAACGGCTTGCGCAATTCGCCATATCTTCGGCGTATTTCTGCCCGGGAACCCCAGATCCCCCAGTGTCGCGCTCCATACTTCACCTGCACGATGAGTTGCGGCAACAATGCCACGAAGATTGCCACGGCTATGATGGGATTGTAGTTAGCCAAGATGGCAAACGCGACAATGGCGCCTACCGAAGAAGTGAGGATGCCGACCACACCAACTAGCAAAAAGTTAAGCACTCGGTAAAGATTCTCTTGGACCTTAGTGGCGAGATTATTGAATACGCTGTCTTCGTGCGTCTGAATGTCGATAGCACTCAGCGTCTCATAGAGTTTTATGTCCCGCACCTGTTCAAACAGGACGCGGTTCCGCGTAAAGAGATAATTGTAAGCCAACTGTAATTGCGATAATGCGATAGGAAGAAGGATATACGCTAATGCGATCCATAAGAGAGCCGGATCGAAGACCGATTCGAATGAACCGGCCGTGAGAAGATTGATGAAGAGCGCTGAAAGGTAGGCAATGAAAAACGGTATGAGCGTCAGTGTGATATTGATCGCCATCCCCGCATAGAAAAATACAGGGTTCTCCTTTCTCACCCAATCGGCTGTGCGAACTGCATTACGAAACAGGTCGGTGAGATTGACCCACCATGATTTCTTTATAGAAGATGTTTGTTGCATGTGGTGAGTATGTGTACTCCGAGATGCGGTGAACAGCATCGACCCACTTCTCGAAGCAGTCACGACATGCCTGAGAAGCAAATGGAGTGTCTGTTCGATGCCATTGAATCTGACGAAGCGATTACCCTTCTAAACCGGAGCGCCGAGGACGAGTTTCCATTGGCCGCGTGACCCGCTACCCCTCTGCCCTATCCTGCGCCATGCGATGGCGAGTACCTCAATAGGTGTCACTTGAGCTTCCGATGCGCGACCAGCACTAAGAATATCCAAATACCACCACATACCACCATGCCTCCCAGATAGAGAGCTGGGGCTTCGCTAAATGGTCGTCCGACAATAAATGATACCAACGCGAGAGACAATAGCGCCACAATGATAGACGTTATGGTCACTAGTTCTACAAAGAATATCCTTACGATCGATTTTATTTTGTTCATAAAGCCGTTTGCTTCCATCGGCATAGTCGATGGTAGCTGATGTATTAGTTCTGATCGGAACCATCAGCAGTTCAAGACCTGAAGAACATTATACAGTGGTGAGAATACAGAGCAAATAGACAATGTCCCCATTCTCAGAATCGCAAGTCGAGACACCCTCCATGCGATACATGCTGTGATACACTACACGCGCATGAAGGACTTCAACCGCTGGAACGAAGTAAAGAAAACGACGGATGATGAGGAACCACGTTTCTATACCGTGCGCGAGACATGGTGGTGCCGGTTCGGTCTCAACATTGGAACCGAACAAGATGGCAAAGGAGAATGGTTCGTACGGCCGTGCGTCATCCTGCGAGGATTCGGACC
>JANLHF010000013.1 GCA_024653825.1 Patescibacteria group bacterium
ATAGTGCTCAACAGCGGTGCTACCAAAAAGAAGGGTGCCGTACACGGCAATGACCGCGTTTACCCAATGAATCCAAAACTGTGCAGGGTTCGTGATGCCCGCTGCTACGACAAGCATCACCGCCCCGAACACGGTGCCAAATGTAGAAAGAGGGATCTCGGCACCGGTGGACTTCGCTACGATAAGCAGGATAGCGCCCGCAACAAAAATCGCCCGAACGGCGTTGCCATGATAATGCGGAATCTCGTGATGTGGCGGAACGCCTACACCGGAATTACCATCCCCTTCTCCTTCGTAGGTCATATCCCCTAGTATACCCCCTTCGGGCGCTCATGGAAGGATACCCACACCCCTCTGGGGACGGCTCCCTATTCTTCTGCTATGGGGTATACTGGGCAAGTCTCCTTTAGTATTAAACAATCACATTCACTATGGCGATTAACGCAGCTCTATCAAAACCCCTTACCCTCTCTCCTGAATTGGAGGCAGTTGTGGGCTCAGGCCCGATGCCTCGCACTGAGGTGGTCAAGCAACTTTGGGTCTACATCAAGAAACACAACCTCCAGAATCCGGCCAACAAGCGCAACATCCTTGCGGATGACAAGCTAAAAGTAGTCTTTGGCGGTAAGGGTGAAGTGACGATGTTCGAGATGACGAAGCTCGTCTCACCACATTTGAGCTAATCCTCTTTTGACTGCACAAAGCGAAACCCGCCTTTTGGCGGGTTTCGCTTTTGGTGGACCCTACCGGACTTGAACCGGTCACCTCATCCATGCCATGGATGCGCTCTACCAGATGAGCTAAGGGCCCTTGTAGCACGGGTGGACCATAGCGGAGTCGAACCGCTGACCTCGTCAATGCGAATGACGCGCTCTACCAGCTGAGCTAATGGCCCGTGTGAACACAAACGATTTTAACATAACCACATTCAGTCGGGCTACTGGGAATCGAACCCAGACTGCATGACCCCCAGCCATGCGTACTACCACTATACGATAGCCCGTCTCAACGTATGTCCGTCTGAGGAGATGTTCTCGGTCGGGCCGCCGGGAATCGAACCCGGTCTATACGAACCCGAATCGTACGTACTACCGGCATACTCCGGCCCGACACAGAACACCTCCCTAGTGCGCTCCGCAGGGATCGAACCTGCGACCTTACGCGTGTGAAGCGTACGCTCTAACCAACTGAGCTAGGAGCGCGTAATTTACGCCGATCAAAAACTTGGGTGGACCGTACAGGATTCGAACCTGCGACCCCCTCGTTGCAAACGAGGTGCTCTACCAACTGAGCTAACGGCCCGAGTCGAGGAATAATACCATAAGTCTGCTTATGAGTATTATCTCCGAGACGAACGGACGTATGCTTACATACGGCCCACCAAAGTTTTCGATCGTGACGCTCAGAAACACTTTACCTCCCCAACGCAAGCTTGACCAGATGCGAAAGAAAATCACGAAAGGAGACGCCGACGGCAGCAAGGGATTTCGGCAGAAGCGATTCTCCCGTGAGCCCAACTGCGGCACTATTATTTGTCTCTAAGAAGTAAATCCCCTTGGGGGAAACGATGAAATCGCTTCGCGAGTAGTGACGGAGACCGAGCACGCGATGCATCACCTTCGCGGCTCGTTGCAATTCCTCCGACGTAACGCGAGAGAAATTGCCGGGGACAATCTCTCGAGTTGATCCATCATATTTGTTCGTATAGTTAAAGAAGTGGCCCTCGGGTGGAATGATTTCCACCGGCGGCAACGAATACAGCGTCTCGCCTCGCAACCCTTCAACAACGCCGGCGGTCGCCTCCTTCCCGCGGATAACTTCTTCGATAAGTACACCAGATTCTCCCTCTTGAAAGAGGGCGCGGACGGCCTCACACACTGGTGCATACCCCCCAACGATAGAAACGCCGATTGAAGATCCGGAGTTTACCGGCTTCACGATGACCGGCTGATGAAATGAACGAATAACATTACTGGCGGCAGACTCCACGTCCTCTTCATTCTCAATGAGTTGATACTGTGGGGTCATGAATCCAGCTTCTTTCGCGCGTTCTTTCGCCATCACCTTATGGCTTGAGAGAAATGCGCTCCATGGATCGGCTCCTGTGTAGGGGACGCCGAAACGTTCCAGGAGCCGTTGCACTTCCCCATCATGGCCGAACTTCCCATGAAGCGCGACAACGACGACATCGAGCTGACGCAAAACGCGCTCAGGCATGGACGGTCGCCCGCGATCGTGCCAGACGCCCTGTCGGTCAATGTAGATATCGCGCGCGGTGTACTCTTCTTCAGGAAGATTCGCGAGAATAGCGGCGCCGGACTTCAGCGAGACATCATGCTCCCTTGAGGGCCCGCCCCGTAATACCCCAACGACGGTTTGCATACCCTAGAGTATACCAACTATTTTGTACGCAGGTTTCGAGAACGGGCACGACGATGACGAGAGAGCGAGAAACGGTGTGCTTCGGCATTCGCGAGGACGGCATCCGCTTCGGAAATGCCCGCCGCGCGGGCGCCGATGACCTCGCGCGGGCGGTGGCGCTCATCCTTCACCACTGCAACAACTGGAATATCGCCGAGTGAGAGGTTTAGACTCTCACTGAGAACTTTTTCTGCTGCTTTTTTCTGCGTCTTGCCGCCATCCACAACAATCGTGTTCGGGAATTGCCACTCTGGGTGCCCGAGCCTGCGCGAGAGGATTTCTTTCAGCGAGGCGATATCATCATTTTTCTTCACGCCCCTAATTCGAAAAGTTCGATATTCCTTTTTTATTGGTGCGCCGTCTACAACAACCGTCATCACGCCAATAGCATTCGTTCCCGAGAGATGCGCCGTATCATACGCTTCGATTCGCTTCCCAGCGAATCGCCCTGAGCCTGTCGAAGGGCTGTGTTCCGAATGTTCATCCTTGATGAGCGAGACGTCCTGAATGTGGTCAAGCGCGAAAAGTTCGCGGCGCGCCTGTGCCGCTTCTTCAAATCGTTCTTCCTTTGCTGCTGTTTTCATTTCTTTTTCAAGCGCGACGCGCAGCTCCTTGCCGCGCCCGCTCAAGAAAAGCATCACCTTGCGTATGGTACGGCGATATTCTTTTACATTAAATGCCCGCGGATACTGCCCTATCTGCGTATTGAATTCTATCTTTGCCGCTTGGTGCTTCCCTTTTGCTCCGACTGGTTTCGGCGTGTCAAAAAACGGAAAGATGCGCCGAATGAGCCGGAGTCCCTCGCGCAGTTGCGCGCCAGATGGAAATGGCCCGTATATCGCCCGGAAATCGTGGCTTTTGAAATCAATGTCTTTGCCACGAACGGCGAGCACGCGCGGGATATCTTCTTTTGTAATAACGGCGTAGAGAAATGATTTGTCGTCTTTTCCATCCACGTTCGCCTTCGGCTGGTACTTCTTGATAAGCGCCGCCTCGCGCACCAGCGCTTCAAGCACCGTCGGCGTTGTCTCAAAGGCGACGCGGTCGGCCTTGGTCACCATATCCACCACGCGCGGGCCACGCGTCGCGATTAGGTCATCATCAAAATACGACCGCACCCGATCGCGCAGGCTCGTCGCCTTGCCCACATACAAGACCTTCCTCCCCTGCTTAAATAAATACACCCCCGGCACGTCGGGCAGGTTGAATTTACTTAGCTCGCTTTTTTGCATGGCGTCGTAATATTTTATCCAAATATTCACCCGTATACGAGCTCTCGGTATCGGCAACTTCCTCCGGCGTTCCCTTGGCGATCACCTTACCGCCGCCGGCGCCGCCGTCCGGGCCGAAGTCAATGAGATAGTCAGAACTCTTGATGACGTCCAGATTGTGCTCAATCACCACCACTGTGTTGCCGCGGCGTACGAGCTCTTGCAATATTTCAATAAGTTTCTGCACATCTTCGTAGTGGAGGCCGACCGTCGGCTCGTCCAGAAGATAAATAGTTTTCATCGGCATGGAGCGGTACAGCTCGCTCGCAATCTTGACCCGCTGGGCCTCGCCGCCAGAGAGCGTCGTGGCGCTCTGCCCGAGCGTGAGGTATTCAAGACCGGTAGAATTGAGCGACTGCAGTCGGTCATTAATGGCTGGAATATCGCCGAAGAATTTCTCTGCTTCTTCAATCGTCATTTGGAGCACGTCATAAATATTCTTACCGCGAAACGTCACTTCCAACGTCTCTTTCATAAATCGCTTGCCCGTACAGATGTCGCAGGTGACGTACACCGTCGGAAGGAAGTGCATCTCCACCGCGATGGAGCCATTGCCTTGGCACGCCTCACAGCGCCCGCCAGGGACGTTGAATGAAAATCGGCCCGGCTTCCAGCCGCGCGCACGCGCCTCACTGGTAGCGGCGAAGAGGTCGCGGATGTGCGTGAACGCGCCGGTGTAGGTGGCGGGGTTGCTCCGCGGCGTGCGGCCAATCGGCGACTGGTCAATGAGGACCGCGCGGCCGACGTATTCGGTGCCGGTCATACTCGCGACGTGCTCCAGCTTGGACTCGCGGCGAGCGAAGCGAGACGCGATATTCCGGTGCAAAATGTCATAGAGAAACGTAGACTTCCCGCTCCCCGAGACGCCTGTGATGCAGACGAGCTTCCCAAGCGGCACATCCACGTTCTGATTCACGAGATTGTGGAGCGTCGCGCCGCGCACCTTAATCCACCCCTTTTCACTCGTGCGACGCTCCTCCGGCACGGCGATTTCTTTTTCTCCGCGCAGGTACGAGAGCGTGAGCGACTTACTCTCGTTTGTCTTCGCGGTGAGCAGGTCGTCTAGCCAACCGTTCGCGACGACGTTGCCGCCGTGTACGCCCGCGCCCGGGCCGATGTCTACGAGATAGTCGGCCGAATAAATAGTCTCTTCGTCGTGCTCCACGACGATAATCGTGTTGCCGAGCTCTTTGAGCGTGAGAAGCGTTTTGATAAGCCGGTCGTTGTCGCGCTGATGGAGACCAATGGTCGGCTCGTCGAGCACATACAGCGCGCCCGTGAGCCCGCTTCCAAGCTGTGAGGCGAGGCGGATGCGCTGAGCTTCCCCTCCGGAGAGCGTCGCCGCCGAGCGATTGAGAGTCAAGTAGTCGAGACCGACGTTGAGCATAAACGTGAGCCGGCTCTCAATCTCTTTCAGAATCGGCGCGGCGATATCAAATTTCATTTCCGAGAGCTCAATAGCGTCCACGAATTCTTTCGCTTCGCGGATGGACATATTGGTGAAGTCCACGATGTTTTTGCCGAGTGTTTTGTCCTTTGTTCCTTTCAAGTAGACCCGAAGTGCTTCTGGGCGCAAGCGCTTCCCTTCGCAGACGGGACAGACTTCTTCGGAGAAGAGCGATTCGGTGCCAAGCCCGTGGCAGGCCTGGCACGCGCCATACGGCGAGTTGAAGGAGAAGAGGCGCGGCTCCACCTCGGGAAATGATGCGCCGTCTTCGGGGCAGATAAACTTGGATGATAGTGTTTCAAGTGTGCCGTCGGCGTGCTGAATCTTCACTAACCCGTCGGCCTGCTTGAGCGCGAGCTCAAGCGCCTCGGAGAGGCGTTCGCGCGCCGCCTGTGTGGAGCGCGTAAACTCGGTGACAAAGATAGAATCCACCACGGCATCAATGCTGTGCTGTTTGTTGCGTTCCATTACTATCTTCTCGCGGAGCGAGTGCACCTTCCCATCCACCACCACCTTTTCATATCCCTTCCCGAGAAGGTCGTAGAGAAGCTGGTAGTACTCGCCTTTCCGGCCCACGACTACCGGTGCATAAATAGTGACCGCGGTTTTATCCACAGCGACGCCCATCACTTGCGAGGTGTCTCCTCGCATCGAGGTGACTCCTCGCCCGGCACGGCGCGCCTCAACGCGCTGGAACACCATCTTTATCATCTCTTCTTTAGAGAGCCGCACAATCGGCACGTCGTGATGAATGCAGTACGGCTGACCCGCACGCGCGTAGAGGACGCGCAGGTAATCATAAATTTCAGTCACCGTGGCGACCGTGGAGCGCGGATTATTAGAACGGCTCTTTTGGTCTATGGAAATCGCGGGCGAAAGACCGGAAATCTCATCCACGTCCGGCTTCGCCATCTGGTTGAGGAATTGGCGCGCATAGGCCGAGAGTGATTCCACATAGCGCCGCTGACCCTCGGCAAAGATGGTGTCAAAAGCGAGCGAACTTTTACCCGAGCCCGAGAGTCCCGTAATGACTGTCATCGCTCCGCGCGGCATCTCCACCGTGATGTTCTTCAGGTTATGGGTGCGCGCACCCTTCACGCGGAGCCAACCTGCCCCGACCGCTTGTCGCGCGTCGGGGTCGCTCCCGTGCTTGTGGTGATGTTCTTTCGCTGTTTGGGTCTTTTTAGGCATTGGATACAGAAACCCCTGCCCGTGGCGGGGCAGGTACGGTATGACTATACTACTTTATCTAACTTCCGGAAAGCGGTTTGCGGGTGCGGGGTTTGCGAGCCTTGGGGCCCGTGCCTTCGAGCTTATATATCTCGTCCCGAATAAGCGCGGCGGTTTCGAAGTCCAGTTGCTCCACAGCCTCTGCCATCTCTTCCCTCTTTCGTTTTATAAATGCCGCAGGATCGTCTTTATAGGCGAGCGTGTCCAAAACAAGCAATTCATCAATCGTGCGCTGATGCTCGGTGCGCATACTCGCGGCGATGTCGTGGATTTCTTTCTTGATGGTCGCCGGCGTGATGCCGTGCTTTTTGTTATAGGCGAGCTGTTTGTCGCGGCGGCGATTCGTTTCTCCAATGGCGCGTTCAAGCGAGCCCGTCATCACGTCGGCGTAGAGAATCACGCGGCCGAGCACGTTGCGCGCCGCGCGGCCGATGGTCTGGATGAGCGAGGTTTCGCTCCGCAAAAAGCCCTCTTTGTCTGCATCGAGTATTCCAACCAACTCAACTTCTGGTAAATCCAAACCTTCGCGGAGCAGGTTGACGCCGACGAGGATATCAAAGCCGCCTTGGCGGAACTTGGTGAGAATATCTATGCGGTCAATCGTCTTCACGTCTGAATGGAGATATTCGGCTTTGATGCCCTTTTCGCGTAGGAATGACGCGAGATCTTCCGCCATCTGCTTGGTAAGCGTGGTCGCGAGCGCGCGTCCTCCTCTCTTAATTACTACTTCCGCTTCAGCAATAAAATCCGCAATCTGCCCTCGATACGGCATGTAGGACATATCATGTCCTACATTAGATGTTGGACATGATATGTCCAACATTGGTTCCCCACCTTCGGAGACGGGGCGGACGGTGAGCTCGGGGTCTATGAGACCGGTCGGGCGGATGATTTGTTCTACCGTTTGTTCTGAATGAGCTTTTTCGTAGGGACCCGGCGTCGCGCTTGTGTAGATAGTCTGCCCCGTACGCTCTTCAAATTCTTCAAACCGAAGCGGGCGATTGTCGCGCGCGCTCGGTAGGCGGAAGCCGTATTCCACCAGCACATCTTTGCGGGACTTATCGCCCGCGTACATACCGCCCAACTGCGGAACGGTGACGTGCGATTCGTCAATGACGGTGAGGAAATCTTTGTCGCACCGCTTGAAATACGAAAGGAGCGTGTAGGGCGGCTCGCCCGCCTTGCGCCCGTCAAAGTGGCGGGAATAATTTTCAATGCCGTTTGTGTAGCCGAGCTCGCGGATGAGCGCGAGATCGTGGAGAGTGCGGCGTTTGATGCGCTCGTGCTCCAGCGGTTTCTCTTCGCGCTTAAACTTCGCAAGCTGTTCTTCTAGCTCCAACTTAATGTCTTCAATCGCGCGTTCACGCTCCTCAACGCTCGTGACGAAGTGCTTTGCCGGGAAGACGAAGACGGACGCGGGCTCCGCGACCTTCGCACGCGAGACGGGATCAAGCTGATCTATTTGTGCGATCTTCTCTTCCTCAAATGCTATTCGATACATCACTCGCTCGTTCACTGGCATAAACTCAAGTGAGTTGCCAATAGCGCGTAGCTGCCCAGGATTGAGGTCGGCGGTCGTGCGCTCAAAATAAATCCCGACAAGCTTTCTGATAAGCGCCGCGCGATTCTCCGCGGCGCCTTTTTCTATCTTCACGTGCACCTTCTCGTATTCCTCAGGCGAACCGAGGCCGTAAATCGCAGACACTGACGCTACAATAATCACATCTTTGCGCGTGAGAAGCGCCTGTGTTGCTGCGTGGCGAAGCCGATCTATCTCGGCATTGATCATCGCTTCCTTCTCTATATAGGTGTCTGAGTGCGCGATGTATGCCTCCGGCTGGTAGTAGTCGTAATAGGAGACGAAATAATGCACGGCATTCTCGGGGAAAAATTCGCGATACTCCTGTGCGAGCTGAGCGGCGAGCGTTTTGTTGTGTGCGAGGACGAGGGTTGGCTTATCCTTCTTGGCGATGATATTCGCCACCGTAAACGTCTTCCCGGTACCGGTCGCACCAAAGAGCGTCTGGTGGCGCAGGCCTTTCTCGAGCCCCTGCTCAAGCTCTTTAATAGCCTGCGGCTGGTCGCCTGCCGGCTGAAATGGGAGATGTAGTTTGAAATTAGTCATAAACAAAAAGCGTATCACTATAAAAACAAAATCGCGAGCTGGCTTAGTAGCCTTCTCGCGATTCATACGGGACCCTTTCCAGAATCAGAGCTTGATTTTCCGATTCTGTGGAAGTACCGCACCCTTCAGGAAGCTTTGCCGGCACGCGGCTCGCAAGACCTCCTTTCCTTCCCGACCGCTCGTCTTGCCGAGCTCTTGAAGGACGGCGACCTGTTTCTCGCACTCCTTCTTGACGCCTTTTTCCCAATGCGCCGTTTTGGGCGAAGCAAGTAACAAAAACAAGATCGAAAGGACAGCCCAGTTAATCCAGTGTGTGTCTCGCCTCATAATGTATCTCCTTTGAAGAACAATTGCAGCACAACGGATGTTGAGCCGCGAGAACTTTCATTTACTATGATAGCATAGAGACTGCTATCTGTCAAGTACTGTAATAGTCACGAACGAAGTCTGCACGATACTTATCAAATCGTCCATCAAGGATAGCTTCGCGTGCGCCGGCGACAAGATTCAAAATAAAGCAGAGATTATGAAGTGAACAGATGACCGCGCCGAGCATCTCCCCACTCCGTACCAGGTGCGACACATACGCCATCGTGAATCCCGATGTGATGGACTTCGTAAATCCATCATCAGATGATGGGTTTACGAAGTCCTGACATTTTGTAAGAGGAGTGAAGTCGGAGCGATATTTATCGTTTTTGAGATGTATCAAACCGTGCTTGGTGTAGATGGATCCGTGACGGCCGAGGCGGGTGGGAGCAACACAATCAAAGATGTCTACGCCGGCTGCGATACTTGCGAGGATGTCCCCCGGCTCGCCGATGCCGAGGCCGTGCACCGGCATCGTCTCCGGCAATTCTTTAAGCATCGCGAGCGCTGACTGAAGCGAGTCGTCGCCGTATTTCTTAGAGAACGAACCACCAAGCCCGAAACCGTCAAAACCCATCTCCGCTATCGTCCTCGCGCTTATTCGGCGCAAATCATCAAACTGTCCGCCCTGTGCGATACCGAAGATTGCCTGCTTTGCCACGCCGGAGCCTTGGCGAAGGCGGGTATATTCCATTTGCCGGTGTGCCTTCAGACTGCGCTCCGCCCAGCGGTGCGTGCGCTCCATCGCTTCTTTCTGATAGTCGTACGATTCGGTCGGCGCGGTGCATTCATCAAACGCGAAGAATATATCCGCGCCGAGCGCGTGCTGAATCTCGACCGAACGCTCGGGCGTGAAGCGGTGAAGCGAACCGTCGAGGTGCGAGGTAAACGAAACGCCCTCGTCGTCTATGATTGCAAGTTGGCCGTGTTGACTCGCCACGTCTTCGTCGTAGACGGCAATCTGGTCCTCTTTTTCTGCCGTTTCTCCTTCAACTTCGTCCGGACTGAATTTGGAGACTTTTTTTCCAAAACCGGCACCAAGTGAGAACACTTGGAAGCCGCCCGAGTCGGTGATGGTTGGCTTTGCCTCGCCGGAGCCATTTGGCGAAGGCGGGCCCACCCAGCCCATAAACTTCCCGAGACCGCCGGCCTCCTTCACAATCTTCTCTCCCGGCTGGAGATAGAGGTGGTAGGTATTCGCGAGCACCACTTCAGCGCCGAGTGCTTTCAGCTGCTCAGGCAGAATACCCTTCACGGATCCCTTGGTCCCCACAGGAGCGAAAGCAGGCGTATGGATAACGCCGTGCGGAGTCGTGAGTGTGCTCGCGCGGGCGCCTCTGGCGCCCGTACTCTTTTTTTCTATATTGAAGTTAATTGCACTCATACGTCCACGGTAGCAGGAATATGAAAATAAAAGAACCGTGCAGAGGTATTGTCCGAAGACAAACACCTGCACGGTTCGAAGACCGCTCGAGCTACCTGCGAATGAGCGACCGGTCGAGTACCGGCCCTTTGGGGGCGACAACCGCACCCTTGTCGAGCGCCGGAGGCACTGAGCCGCCCGACGCCTTACCGGCGTAGACCACCATCACGTGCGTGCCTCTGAAATCTGGATCAGACTTCGCGATGTCTTCCCAGAACTCGCGCGTGCAGGAGCCCTTGGCCGAGGCCATGGCGTAGCTACCAGTCACGAGACCGTTGACGGCCCCGGAGAACAGGTAGCTTACGCCTCCGTAGGTGGCATATTCTGCCATCTTCGCTCCACTAAAGGCGAGCGCGGCGGCTGGTCCGATACCGAGGCCGGCGGCACCGTACGGCAGAACGCCGTTGAGGCCGGATTGGCCGGGACCGGCGAGCTGCGCGTCGATTTGCCGTTGGCAACTGATGGCGTACTGCTGAATCTTTTGGACAGCTTTTGCCGAGATTTTCCCCTGATTGAAGTCGGGGTTCTGCACGATGGCGACTTGTGCCATCGCTTCCTCGACGAAACGGCCTTCCTGCACCGCTTTCTCCGCACCGGCCGGAGCGGACGCGTACCCGTTGAACTGGGACGTCGTGGCACAGCCAGCGAACAAGACAGACAACGCTGCGAGGACGAGACCTCGCACAATCATTTGCTTCGAGATCATGACGACCTCCTATTTGAGTGCCCGAAATCCTCGGGCGAGAGATAACAAAGACCCGCTTCTACTAAGCTAATTTATAGCACACTCCTCTCAATAATGCAAGCCTTTCTAAAAAATCACTTCTTCGCTACTTTCAGGAGTTCGACTTCGAAGACGAGCGTGGAATTCGCCGGAATGACGCCGCCAACTGCCTGATCACCGTATGCGAGCGAGGCTGGGATAACGAGCTTACGCTTCCCTCCTTCTTTCATGCCGACGATACCCTGATCCCAACCCTTGATGACCTGTCCCGCACCGAGATTGAAGGTGAAGCCGCTCGTGCCGTGATTGGCAGACGCATCGAAGACGGTGCCATTCGTGAGCGAGCCGACATAATTCACGGTTACGCTGTCGCCTGCGACGGCAGTAGCACCGGTGCCGACAATCTCATCGGTTACCTGAAGCTCTGTGACTGGCGCGATATCGGTTGACATAGTGGTTGAATCTGATTGCTCCTGTAGAGCGGTTTGTAAATCTTGTGGCTGATCGACTGCGGTCGTTTGCGACTGCGGTGAGCTAAAGGGCCAAAGGCCGGGAAGAATAAAGAACGCAATAACAACAACGAGCGCGAGTGCAGTGGCAATGCCGGTCTGGGTTGGTTTCATATGCGAATTAATTACTATGACAACAGTATACTACGGAGCTTGAAAAGCTTTAAACCGCTTCACCTCCTCGGCGACGGCGACCTTCGCAACTTCCTCGTGCCCAGGAACCTCGCGGTCAAGAAACGCTTTGAGTGCCGCTCCGTCGCCTGCTTCTGCGAGCGTAGTGAATTCTCCACGCTTATCCTCTGCAAGTTTCTCGAACACGGCGAGGGACGCGGCTTTGAGCGCGATCTCGCCGAACTGCGCGACGAGCGCTCGCTGTTCTTCAATCGGCAAATTTTTAATCCCGAGATCGGCGGCGATAAGCGCGGTCAGTTCGTCTTGCATAGGATCAATCATATCATGGGTAATTACTTGTCGAGCCGTTCTACAAACGTTTCGGGATCAATAGCACCGATAAGATTTGGATCCGCCGGTACATCCGGACTAATGATGTGCATATTTTTGAAAATAAGGCCTCCGTATTTCACTTCAAACACATACGGCCTTATGACCCCTCCAACAGAAACTGGATGATCTGCCTGCACCCAGACCGACGTATTCGGGTTGTCCATTGCAAATTTCTGTGCGGCATCAAGCGCATCTTTGCCGTAGGCTATCGCCGCGCCCGTGGTGTCTTTAAAGACGTGCCCGTGCGTCGGATCGATGGGGACGTTCAAATGATTAACGAACGCTGTCGCGTGTTCAACTATTGACGTGGGCGGGGGTGGCGCGCTCTCAGGAGACGCTTCGACAGTTGTATTCTGGTATTCTGGCGCTTCTATCGTCTGTATCGGTTCCGGCGTTACGACTGTTTCGTGTGCAAGTGGCGATTCAACAGGAGCGGACATCTCAGGATGGTACGGCGGTGTTAAACCTGCATCTTCAGGGGGCAACAGATTTTCGCCCAACAGAAGGTTGCCCGCGGCATCGAAAGACATCTTATCGCCGAGATTAATTTGGACGCTTGATCCATCAGGCTTGAAAAATTTGTTCTCTTTTGCCAAATCATGAACAACGGCATCAATCGACTTTTGATCTGTCTCGAGAAGGCGGCGGATGTCACTGCCTTCGGCATACTGATGAGGATCAAGACCCTTACCCTGCAACTGTTCCCAGAGCTGTCTCGTCATAAACTCGTAGCCATGGCCGGGTGTCGCTTCAACACTGATTGATGCTTCAGGCGTCACTGCAGACACTGCTTCATTCGGAGCGACTGGAGCGGTTACCTTATCCATTTGCTTGATTTCAGCAATATCCGCCGCGTGCTCATGCAGCACCTCAGGAGCTTTCGGCAATTCAGTCGTGTGAGTGGCTGCTGCGACAGGGACCGCTTCAGTATGAGGAGGTGGGGTGGCAGCAGAGCCAAAAGGATAGTGCCCCTTCAACCATTCCCGTATCGAATGCACGAACTCCGTCTCGCCTACATATTCCACGGCTTCTCTGATTGCATAGCCCATGCCCGCCGTGTAGAGCATCGCTCCAGCCATTGCCTTCTCTTTACTCACAGGCATACCGCCTGCTTTATTTTGTAAATGCTTCTCAATTTTTAAGAAAACACTCGCCATACCGGCGGCGCGCTGTGCCGCGAGGCCGCCGGTGAAGATGAGCGCCGTCGGTATCGAGACCGCAGAAAAGACCGCCGCGCCGAGGCCGAGCGCGACACCGACCCCGAGTTTTTTTATAAAACTTAACTTGTTGTACTTCTCGCCGAGAGAACGGAACGAGCTCTCTATCCAGCCGAGCTTCTCTGCTCGTGCGTTTAATTCGTTCGAACGATTCGTCAATTGTGCAGTGTGTTCATTAAAACTTACTCGTCCTCTCTCCGCGGACGCGGGTTGTTCTGCCTTTTCCTTTTCCAATGCCTCAAATTTACCGAGAAGGCCGCGCAATTTCTCGCGCTCCTCCTTTGGTGTTGTGTCACTGCCTCCGACCAACGTCTCGACTGCTATCTCCGGCTCTGGTGTTGGTTCTGCTTCTGGTGCCGCTGGTGCAGGTTGCACAAACTCTTCGTGATTAAGTGCATCCATTTCTTCTTGCATCTTTCCCTTCCCATACTGAGGCGCCTTCAACACTCCCTTATCCATGCCTGGTGGATTGAGAAGTCTTTCTTCGCCAGTCGCGCTGGACGTGGGGGCTACTTCCTGTGTCGGGGGTACTACGGTCGCACTTTTTTCCTTCGCCCCAGCAACCATACGCTGATTAAGTATGAAATCGTGCAGTGCCTCGATCGCGGCCAATTTCGATTCCGCATTAACCTCGAGAGGCCCGACTACCTTGTCTACAAGTGTATCGTATTCGCTCACAACATTCGAAGGCACAGAGCCTCCCCACATTTCGCTGAGTTCGTTATATGAGCCCCCTTGGCTATACCACTCTTCTGCTTTTCTTTTTTTATCTAGGTCAGAGGTATCTACCGGTGCCGATTCCGCGTCCGAAAGATCGAGATCTAAGTTTCGTCCGGTCTTCATATCGGACACTCTTTCAAATGTTTCGTTGGCAACTGCGTTAACCTCTGCTTTTTTAAATTCTTCTGCCGCTCTGGTCACTTTGCCGGTAATGCGGCCCTCGAGACTCGCCCCGGCGCGCTGCATCTGTATTGCGATCGTCTCTTTCTTTTTTGGTTCAGACTCTTTCTCGTATTCATGTGCGAGTACTATGACAGCATCAAGTGCTATGCTGGCGGGCTCCAGAAATATTTTGGTCGCCTCATTCGAATTAAAACCGGTCCGTACAACTCTCTCGCCGAGCTCTTTGTATTTCCGTTTTGCAGTCTCTACATAGGAAATAACGTCAAAGGGCTCTCCTTCCGGTGGAAAATTTATTTTTCCATTTTCAGCCATACCAATTAGTGCGAAAGATACCGTTCGCGAATCATATTTTCAACAGTAGCACGATCGCGCCCATAGGTGAGCGACGAGAGGTGGATGAGGTCGTCCACTTGTGAATGATTCAGTGCGGGAAGGTTCGGCGTTTTCATATCGAATGGCTTCTGTGGTACGCCGCCAGTGAGAATCTTCACATACGCGTTTCGATTCTCGATATTCACAAAGTCCAGTGCTTCAAACACCGGCGCGAACTGTTTCGCAAAAAATTCGGCGTCTTCTTCGCCAACGCGAAAGACCGCCATATTGCCGACGTTGCCGAAGACGGCGTCACGCGTTTTTTCTTGTATCTGACCGAGGAATTGATGCGCGAGTGAGAGTCCGAGCTTATACTTACGCGCCTCAGAAAGGATACCCGGGATGGAATCAGTCGTAACGTTCTGAAATTCATCAATGTAGAGGTAGAACGGCGGGTATGGCGCGCGCGGATTATCAGCGCGCGAAAGTGCCGCCATGAAAAGTTTCCCGACGACGATAAGCCCGAGCAGGTTCGCGTTCTTCTCGCCGAGACGACCCTTGGAGAGATTGATGAGCAGGATCTTCTTCGTATCCATCACCTCACGGAATTTGAAGGAGGATTCCTGCTGACCGACGATGGGGCGGATAAAATCATTCGCGGTAAAATCATCGAATTTGTTGGTGATGTAGGGGACGATATTTTCAAGCGACGCATCGCCGCCGGCCTTCGTTGCGATCTCGTTCCAGAATTGGTTCACGACCGGATTCATG
>JANLHF010000020.1 GCA_024653825.1 Patescibacteria group bacterium
AAGCTTCGAATGCCCGGGTGGCGAAACTGGATAGACGTACCACCTTGAGGTGGTGGCGCCCGTTAAGGGCATGGAGGTTCGAGTCCTCTCCCGGGCACAGATTAAAAAATAATGGGGCCCGGAACGCGTGATGCGTTCCGGGCCCCGGGCTCCTTACTGGGGAAGACCCAAGTAGATTGCCTGCAGTTGGTCGAAATTCAGCAGGATTTCCAGGATTACGCCGACGGCGATTAGTTTCCAGATATGTCCTGCCCATTTTTCTGCTCGTTCTCCCCAGTCCATGGAATGAACCTCCAGTTGTTCTAACCTTTTAATAATAGCACCTTTGTAATAAAAAGTCAATAGCCGTAAAGTAGCCTGTATACTGGCTCTATATGCTCTACACAGGGAAAGGAGATAGGGGTACGACGACGGCATTCGGCTGCAATCAACAGCGAATTTCAAAATCGTCCGAACTGCCCGAGGCACTTGGCGCGCTCGATGAGCTGAACGCTTTTCTGGGCTTTGTGAAGATGCGGAGCAATGAGGTCTCGCGAATCGCTGTTGCGATTCGCGGCGTGCAGGAGAGTCTCTTCATCGTCCAGGCAGAAGTCGCAGGTGCAGAGAAGAGGGTGGGGAGTGAGGCAGTAAAAAACATTGAAAAGATAGTGAACGAGATTGAAAAAGAAATTCCGAAGCTTAAGGGATTCTCGATTGCGGGCGGTACGGAACTTTCCGCGCTTCTCGACGTCGCGCGGACGCTCGCGCGCCGCGTTGAGCGCCGCGTCATTGTAGTGAAGGAACTGAAACTCCGTGAGATTGCTCCCGAGACGATGGCGTACCTGAACCGCCTCTCCTCGCTCCTCTTCGCGCTCGCGCGCCTCGCGAACCATCTCGCGGGCGTCGCAGAGGAGACGCCGAAGTATTAAGATTCTTCGCGCTCTTCTCTCTTTCGTGTTATAAAAAATCTGTGCCCGCCTATGTTTAAACTACGGCGAGGCAAGCGTGGTGGTCGTAGCTCAATTGGTAGAGCATCTGCTTGTGGAGCAGAAGGTTGTGGGATCGTGACCCATCGACCACCCCAATAGTTTTTGACGGCACGTGATATCATGAGTATATGAAGGGACTTCTTTGGGGCATCGTGTTTGTCGTCATTATAGGGCTCGGCGGATTTTTCTATCGGAATGCGGTTGAACACCCCTCACAGCCAATTGCGTGTCCGATGGATGCGATGGTTTGTCCCGACGGGACCTCGGTCGGCCGTACCGGAACCACCTGCACCTTCTCGGCCTGTCTCCCGCCGAATGTTTCGCTCACGGACATAGGAGTCTCGTTTGCGGTGCCGAACGGGTTTTCAGTTGCAGAACTCCCCGATGGGGCAAGTATCGTCTCATATGAAATGAATGCCTCCACCACCGATATCACGAGTACCATTGTCCTACATCGATATCCTATCGCCGCCTCCTCAACAGCCCTCGCGGCTATTCAACAGACTGCTATTGGTGGCGCTTCCGGGGCGCCCGTGGGGGCGACCTCTTTCACTTCAGCGGTAATCGGGAATCATCGCTTTACCGTTGTTTTGATAGAGCGTTTCGAGGGAGTCATTGATACGGCTTATTATCTTGCGCGCGGGGCCGACGTTCTACGCTTTGATGCCATTGATCGGGGTGTCGACTGGACCAACCCAAACCTCGATGTTTCAAAACTCACCGCCCACGCGGCGCTCCTCAAGCTCCTCTCGACGTTACAAGGACAAGGATGATCTGATATAATCCATAATATCTATGAATAATGATTCTCTGTACGAACTATTTAACAACGGCGGGATGCGCATCGCCCTTATTGGGGCGCTCTCCATTCTTTCCCTTTTTCTTCTTGCACAGACGATAACAATTGCAACAGATTTTGGACGATCGGGTGTACCGGCGACGGACACAGTGACAGTGCAGGGTGACGGTCAGGTGGCGCTTGCGCCGGACGTCGCGCGGATCTCATTTACCGTTCAGAATACGAAGACGGCTGTTGTCGACGCACAGGCGGCAACCACGAAGCAGGCGAACGCGGCGCTTGAGTTTGTGAAGACTCAGGGTGTTGCGGACAAAGACGTGAAAACACTCTCGTACAACATCTCTCCGCAGTATTCGTATCCGAATCCCTGCCAAGCCGGAACACTGTGTCCGACCTATGGTGGAGCGCCGAAGGTAACGGGCTACCAAGTATCTGAAACAATTCAAATCACAATGCGCGACCTTTCTGCTGTCGGTGCGATGCTTGGCGGACTCGGAAAACTTGAGGTGCAGAATGTGAACGGCCCAGCATTCGCACTCGATGATTCGACCGCCGGCTACGACGCCGCGCGCGCAGATGCGATCGATAAGGCGAAAGCACAGGCGGAACTCTTGGCAAAACAGCTCGGCGTGCATCTCGGGAAGATTGTGAACTTCTCTGAATCTTCGGGAGGCTACGCGTATCCGATGATGGCGTATGGTATGGGTGGTGGCGTCTCCGAATCTAAGGCGGTGCCGGACATATCGGTCGGTGAGAACACTTATAACGCGTCCGTCTCCATCACCTACGAGATTCGATAGATTGACGCGCACAAAGGGATAAGGTATGCTCTCATTATAGAGAGCCCGCAGGGCTTTTTTATTTGATAAATGCCACTTCGCATGACCTCACCATTCACCTATCTGAAGCATGTGCGCGAAGAGTTCACCCATATTGTCTGGCCGAGCAACCATACGGCGCTCGCACACACCCTTGTTGTGATTGGCATCGCGATCGCGATCGCTCTTCTCGTTGGTCTTTTCGACTACCTCTTCGGTTCTGTCGTGAGTCGCATCGTTGGTGGGTAGTCGCTTCTAATTTCTTTATCTATGGATGACGAAAACCAAAACAAAGTCACAGCCCCGACGTCAGGAGTCGGGGCGCCGACCGAAAGCGTCGGCGAAATCGAGACAGAGGAAGCGGACGCTGAGGTCGGCATGGCTGACATCGCGCCGATGGTGCACAAAGAAATTCGCGATGAGGTTTCTTCGCGCAAAGAGGATGCGCGCTGGTATACCATCCACACCTATGCCGGCTATGAGAATGCGGTGGAACGCAATTTGAAACAGCGCATAGAATCTCTGGGAATGGAAAATAAAATTTTCGATGTCATCGTTCCGACTGAAAAGAAGATTCGCGTGAAGGGAGGAAAGCGCATCGTTGAAGAAGAGAAGATTTATCCGGGATACATTCTCGTACGCATGATTGTGGACGATGATTCTTGGTTTGTCGTGCGCAACACTCCGCGCGTGACTGGCTTCGTCGGCGCAGGCAATACGCCGGTGCCGATGGATGAGTCTGAAGTGACATCCCTGATGAAGCGTATGACGGCTGAAGCACCGAAGCATCGCATTGACCTCGTGAAGGATGACCCTGTCGCTATTGCCGACGGTCCATTCAAGGACCTCGAAGGGAAGGTGGGCGAGATAGACGAGGATCGTGGGAAGGTAAAGGTGATGGTCTCGATGTTCGGCCGCGAGACGCCGGTGGAACTCGATTTCTTGCAGATACGCAAACTCTAAGGTAACCTCACAAAACTATGGCAACTGTTGTAAAAAAGATTAAATTGCAAATCCCAGGTGGGCAAGCAACGCCTGCGCCTCCGGTCGGCACCGCGCTCGGGCCCGCCGGTGTGAACATCGGTCAATTCGTGACCCAGTTCAACGCAGCCACGCAAGACAAGAAGGGAACTATCATCCCGATAGAGCTTTCGGTCTACGATGACCGCTCGTTCACCTTTGTTATGAAGAATCCACCGGCTTCGCGCCTGATCCTCAAGGCGCTCGGCCTCGAAAAGGGTTCGAGCAAAGCAAAGGAGACGAAGGTGGGCACCATCACAAAGACGCAGATCGCAGCCATCGTCGAAGAAAAGATACCGGACATGAACGCGACCTCGAAAGAGGCGGCCGCTCGCACCATCGCGGGTACGGCGCGATCGATGGGCATCGACGTTAAGGGTTAATTTCGTACACAAACAGGCGCGACGGTAGAGCCGTCGCGCCTGTTTGCTTTTCATATCTTCAGCGCGTACAGTTCATTCGGACTAATTGTTCTAAGCAATTCAGTTAAATGAAGGAGACATAAAGTGATTCAGATCCTAAAAAGATTACGGAAGGGGTTCCTACAGGTAGTTTCTCCGATAGCGAGGTTGAAACACACAATGCGTGATTTGCCTGATGGCGGCTTCGTACTCGTGCTCAACACTGGTGCGATCATCACGCCTGAAGCAGAGGCAATGTTGCAGGCTCTTCACTCGCGTTCGGTCGGGGGCATTCGCAATCATCTGAAGGTCCTCGCAGAGAAGGGCTTCATGGCTTTCATGAAGAGTTTTTATGTGGGATACGGACACACGTCCATCGGGGATTGCGGCACGGTGACGATCTTTATCGAGGGTGTCTCGATGCTCGTCGCCAAGGCGATACAGGACTGGCTTCTGTATTCGGGCCAGGAGGCATCGACGCGCTATATCGACTTCGCAACACAAAAATTCATCGATCCAGTTGGTTCGCCGGATTCGGCGCGCGTGCTGGAGGAGTGGAGAGGGTTCTACCTCTCTTCTCTTGATCCGGTGCGAAAGCATTTGCACCAGCAATTTCCACGTAAGGAGGGGGAAGACGAAAAGGTGTACGAAAAGGCGATTAACGCGCGAAGCTTCGACATCCTGCGCGGGTTCCTCCCCGCCGGTGCTTCCACCAATCTCTCTTGGCATACCACCCTGCGGCAGGCGGCTGACCACATCGCACTTCTGCGGTATCATCCGCTTGCAGAAGTGAAGATTGTTGCCGAGGCGATGGAAGGTGCTCTTAGGGAAGCACACCCGAGTTCGTTCGGGCAAAAGCGTTACGAAGCAACCGAGGAGTACAACCGCTTTTGGATGGAGACAGGGTATTACTTTTCCGGTTCTGCCGCGCGCCACAGTCGCTTTATTGTCGCGACCAAGCGAAATCTGGCGGTGACGTCCGACTCAATCAACAGGCGCCTTCTCGAAACCGAATATCGATCCCTCATCAAATCGCGGCCACTGAAGACGGAGTTGCCGAAGCAGATGGCAGAAGCGGGGACGATGCAGTTTGAGTTTCTGCTCGATTTCGGCTCGTTCCGCGATGTGCAACGTCAGCGTTCGGTCATTCAACGGATGCCTCTGCTCTCCAGCAACTTCGGCATGCACCCGTGGTACTTCGGGTCGCTTCCCGCAGGCGATGTTAAGGAGGCGAAAGACTTCGTGCGGAGGCAACTCAACCTCATCGATGGGTTACCGGAAGATGCTCTGATGCGACAGTATTATCTACCGATGGGTATGTGCGTGCCGTGTCGTTTGACCGGTGATCTTCCGGCGCTCGTGTATGTGGTCGAGCTGCGCGCTCAAGCCGTGGTTCATCCAACACTCCACGAAGTCGCTCTCTGGATCACGGACGCCCTTCTAGAACGTTTCAGCGACCTGGGGCTCAAGCTGTACGTCGACCGCGAGCAGGGGCGATTCGACGTGAAGCGCGGGCTTCAGGATATCGTCCAGAAAGACTAAGGTGTGGTAGTGAAATTCTCAGCGGCAGCTTCGGCTGCCGCTTTTCTTTTTATATTCCGGCGTGTACAGTTCGTTCGGGCAGTACAACCTATTACGGAGGACAAAATGTCCATAAAGCCAGACTGGTGGATCCGCGAAATGGCCGCGCGCGGGATGATAGACCCGTTCGAGCCGGAGCAAGTGAGGGAAAATTCCAAAGGGAAAGTTGTTTCCTACGGGACGGAGAGTTACGGATATGATGTACGCTGTGGTGCGCAATTCAAAGTCTTCACGAACGTATTCAGTCATCTCATCGACCCCAAGGATTTCGATCCGACGAGTTTCGTGGAAAGGAAAGGGGATTTCTGCATCATCCCTCCGAACTCATTCGTGCTCGCACACAGTCTGGAATTTTTCCGTATTCCTCGGGACGTTCTGGTTCTCTGTGTCGGCAAGTCTACCTATGCACGTTGCGGTATTATCGTGAACGTCACGCCGCTTCAGCCGGAGTGGGAAGGGAACATTACGCTGGAGTTCTCGAACACGACTCCGATTCCGGCCAAAATCTACGCCAATGAAGGATGCGCTCTGGTAGTGTTTTTCCAGGCCGCACAAGGAGATGCGTGTGAGACCTCCTACAAGGACCGCAAGGGCAAGTATCAAGGCCAGATCGGCGTCACTCCGCCGAAGATGTAATCCAAGCCCCGTTCATCGGGGCTTTCTTTTTGCTCTGTATGGAGTAGGATTCGGCGCAGACAACCAGTAGGAGAGTTCTTTATGGACACGAAGTTCGTGGTATTCGACGGTATGGATGGGAGCGGGAAGGGGACGCAGATCAACTATCTGAAGAAGGGTCTCGCCAGCTTTCCGGTGGTTTTTACCCGGGAACCGGGTGGCCCGCCGCTCGCTGAAGAGATACGGAAAATCATTCGCGACAACCCGCTTGCTGCGAGTTCGACCGCGGTGTTCCACTTCCTCGGCTTCTGGATGGCACGGGAAGAGTCGATGCATCGCTCTGTTATGCCGGCGCTCCGATCGGGGAAGCATGTGTTCTCCGACCGCGGTGATTCTTCTACCCATGCTTTCCAGCTGTGTGGCGAAGAGCACGCTGAGCTTCTCGAGGCTTTCGTTCTCGTGAGGAATCTCGTGTTTGGTAAAAGACACGGCAGGAGGGAGCCCGATCTCTACATAGTCTTCGATCTGCCGGCCGAAGTGGCACGCGAACGAGCACTACAGGACGTGGCTCGGGCACAAACCCACTTCGACATTCGTGATCTCGATTACTATAATCGTGTCCGGCATGGATTCCGTGACTTCGAGAAACGTGGACTGCCAGTGGAATTCGTCGATGCGACTCAAAGCCCCGAAGAAGTGCATCGGCGAGTGCAGATGATTCTCGCGGCGAAGAGAATCGTGCCGGAATTTGCGTTCGTTATAGATTGAGGTCGTCATACCGGCGCGCCATTGGCGCGCCGCTTGTTTTTTATATTCTTGTGGTATAAATTAGAACCAGTTGGTCATTTCATTTGGGGGCAAAATATGGTTGTTGTGAAAAGAATGCCACCGCGATTGAGAGTTGTACATGAGGTGTCGTCACTCAGCCAGTTCGTCATCCTCGGCCCAGGTGCCCTCGGAGACTTCGGATGGCTGAGGCAGGCAGAGGCCCTGCTCATCGGGGGAGGGGAGCAGAAGGGACACATTCTCCTCGCCGCCTTTCTGAGGAACAGGCCGCTACGGTTCCAAGGGGAATGCATCAATGTATCGGCCCAGATGCCTCCTGAGATGTCGCTCGCCGCAGCTGCCTTGAGGAAGGGGATGTCTCTCGAGGGGTACGGGCTCTATACGAAGGAGCTCCCCTACTCCTCATCCTTAGTGTTCTTTGGACGGGCTGGGGTCACCAACTTCTGGTACGCGCACGCGAAGGTGACGCCAAACGACGATACGATTACCCGACTGGGGATTGGTGGCATACAGCTCACTCGCGTCGAGCTCTAGTTGTGCAACTTGCGAAGAGACCGTACGATGTCCATACGGTCGCATCGGAGGGGCTACGCCCCGGCGCTGGTATCGGATTCCAAACCCGACGCCGGTAGAACCGGAACAAGGCAGCCATGAAGTCCTCCCTCGCGACCGTCCAAGCCCTTACGGGGCTTTTTTGTTGATATACTCGCTTCAATGGAAGAGCGGATACAAAAAGCGATTGGAAGGACAGATGTCGTGATACGGCGACCGCTGGCGACCTTCGGCGACTACGCCGTTTTTGGCGGAGCGGAGGCGGAAATGTTTGCCGAAAAACTGCGGCAGAAGCTCGGCGACAATGCCGAGAAAGTCGAAGTCGCCAAGGGCTTCGTGAACATCACTCTCGCGCGCGAGGCGGTCACGCTCGCAGTCGCGGAGGCGGATGCGCAAGCGGGCGAATGGGGGGAAGGAACTATAGAAGAGGGGAAGCGAGTCATTGTTGAATATTCCAATCCGAATGCGTTCAAAGAAATGCATATCGGTCACCTCGTCGGCACCATTGTCGGCGAATCGGTGTCGCGCCTCATCCAGAACTCCGGCGCCGAGGTCGCGCGGGATACCTTCGGTGGGGACATCGGCCCCAATGTTGCGAAAGCGCTCTGGGGTCTGCAGAAGGAGAGGATTACTGAACCGACGATGGCAGAGGAGATAGGAGCGGCATATGTGAACGGCTCACACGCGTATGAGGCGTTGCCTGATGCAAAGGCAGAAATAGATGCGATCAATCAAGCGATATACGCGGGAGAAGACCGAGCATTGATGGATCTCTGGCGTAAGGGGCGCGAAGTCTCGGTAGAAGAATTTCGCCGCATCTGGAAACTGCTCGGGACGCACTTTGATTTTGAATTCTTTGATAGCGACACGACCGAAACTGGCCTGCGCGTGGTGCGAGACGGACTCGACAAAGGAATTTTTGAAAAAAGCGACGGCGCCATTATTTATAACGGCGCGGAGAAGGGAGTGCACACGATGGTGTTTATCACTTCGCACGACACGCCGACCTATGAGGCGAAGGACATCGGACTCGCTTTCTTGAAGGAAGAGCGATGGCCGTCGGACAAATCAATCGTCGTCACGGGCAACGAGCAGGCCGGTCGTTTTAAGACGGTACTCGCCGCCCTTGTTGACGTCGCCCCGCTCGTCGCCGCGAAGACGGTACATCTCGCGACCGGGTTCTTGAAGCTCGCGTCGGGGAAGATGTCCTCGCGCGAAGGGAATGTCATCACCGCTGCAGATTTTATAAAAGGAGTGATAGAGAAGGCGAAAGAAAAGAATGCAGACCCGCTCGTCGCAGAGCAAGTCGCCGTTGGGGCGATTAAATATATGATACTGCGGCAGGCGCCCGGTTCAGACATTCTCTTTGACGCGGAGAAGTCGCTCTCGCTCGAAGGCGACTCGGGACCGTATCTGCAGTACGCGCTTGTGCGCGCGAAGTCGGTATTAGCACAGGCAGCCCCGACGTCAGAAGTCGGAGCGGCCGCGCCGAACGAGCCGTACCTGATTGAACGAGTTATGATGCACTTCCCCGAAGTGTCCGCACGCGCGGCGCGCGAGCTCGCGCCGAATCTCCTCGTGAACTATCTCACCGAACTCGCGGGAGAGTGGAACTCTTTTTATGCCCAAGAACGTATCATCGGCGGGGAACATGAGGCATACAAACTCGTCATTGCACGCGCGTTTGTGAATACGATGACGAATGGCCTCACCCTTCTCGGCATTCCTGTACCAGAAAAGATGTAATGGTAGGATAGGCGAATATGGCTGATATGCTCGAGAAATCAGAGGCGACGAAGCGCGAGGAACACATCCTTGCATTCTGGGAGCGCGAAAAGATATTTGAAAAAACGCTCGCCAAAAAATCTCCCCGTGGCGAATTCGTATTTTATGAAGGCCCGCCAACTGCCAACGGGAAACCCGGAATTCATCACCTAGAGGCACGCGCCTTTAAGGATGCTATTCCGCGCTATAAAACAATGCGCGGTTATCGCGTGAGGCGCCGCGCCGGTTGGGACACA
The DNA here is from genome assembly GCA_024653825.1 of Patescibacteria group bacterium. Taxonomy (GTDB): domain Bacteria; phylum Patescibacteriota; class Minisyncoccia; order Phycocordibacterales; family Phycocordibacteraceae; genus C7867-001. The sequence continues at coordinate 9,562 of JANLHF010000020.1, forward strand.
CATGGTCTACCGGTGGAACTGCAAGTAGAAAAAGAGCTCGGATTTTCCGGCAAGCCGGACATAGAGAAGTACGGCATTGCCGCGTTTAATAAAAAGTGCCGAGAAAGTGTTTTCACTTACATAGACGAGTGGTCGCGATTTACGAAACGCATCGGCTACTGGGTCGATGAAACAAAAGCCTATTTCACCTTTGACAGCGCGTATATGGAAGTGCTCTGGCACCTTTTCGCACAGACATCGAAGGACAGTCGGCTCTACAAGGACTACAAGGTCGTGCCGTGGTGTCCGCGCTGCGGAACGGCGCTCTCTTCACACGAGCTTGCGCAGGGATACCAGGACGTCAAAGACCTGACTATTACGGCTGAATTTGAATTGGTTGATGAGCCAGGAACCTTCTTCCTCGCGTGGACGACGACGCCGTGGACCTTGCCGGGCAACGTCGCACTCGCCATTGGAGCAAATATTACCTACGTTGTGTTGGAGAAAAAAGATGAAGGAAGTGGTCCTCCCATCCGATTTATTCTCGCCAAAGATCGTGTTGAGTCAGTTTTTGGAAATGAAGGGTATACAATCATTGCAGAAAAGAAAGGAAGTGAGTTGGTAGGAAAGAAATACAAACCACTTTACGATTTCGCAAAAAATCTTGCGTCTGAAAGTGAGAAGACAAAATTCGATAAAGCGTTTCAGGTATACGCTGCAGATTTCGTCACGACCACAGACGGCACCGGCATCGTGCATACGGCGGTGATGTACGGACAAGAAGACTTCGAACTCGGAAATACTGTCGGATTGCCGAAAGTGCATCTCGTGAGTCCGGAAGGAAAGTTCATCGAGGGGACCGGATTCCTCGCGGGCCGTTCGGTCGTCGAAGAAGAGACGGCAGTTGAGATATTGAAAGATCTACAGGAGCAGGGCGTTCTCTTTAAGAAAGAGCCGTATACGCACACCTATCCCTTCTGTTGGCGCTGTAAGACGCGGCTCATCTACTACGCGCGCGATTCGTGGTACATCCGCATGCTCGACCTGCGTGAGAAGCTTGTTACCGAGAATAACAAGATACATTGGGAGCCGGCCTACATCCGCGAAGGCCGTATGGGCGAGTGGCTCGCCAATGCAAAAGACTGGGCGATAAGTCGCGAACGTTATTGGGGCACGCCACTGCCGATTTGGCAGAGCGCAGACGGGAGCGAACAACTCGTTGTGGATTCGGTGGAGATGCTGAAAAAGCACACAAAGAAATCCGGCAATACCTATTTTGTGATGCGACACGGAGAATCAGAAGGGAACGCCAAAGGGTATTTCGATTCAGATGGTGCGTCCAGTAATCCTCTTACGGAAAAAGGCCGCGAACAGGCGCGCGCAAGCGCTGAAAAACTCAAAACAAGAGGCATAACGAAACTGTATGCCTCGCCGTTTCTACGGACGAAACAGACCGCTGAGATTGTCGCCGAGACGCTCGGTATGGCCACGAGCGACATCATTTATGATGACCGCTTGCGCGAGCTCAACTTCGGGAAATGGAGCGGGGCGGACAAGCCGGAGGCTCTCAAGGTGTTCTGGGAGTGGAAGAAAAGCAGTAAGTACAAAGACGCAATGCCTGGCGGCGAGAGCTATTTTGATGCGAAGAATCGATTCGGGTCGTTTCTCCACGAGCTTGAACGCACCTCTCAACACGAGACCGTTCTCATTGTTTCGCACGGGATTGTCTTTGAATCGGCCGCCGTGCTTATTGCCGGGGCAAATTTTGAGGAAGCGAACGGTATTTTAAATAAGATGGTGGGAAACACAGGAAATGCAGACGTCGAAGAGCTCGATTTCATTCCGTTGCCACATAACGAGGATTACGAGCTCGATTTACATCGACCGTACATCGATGATGTTGTGCTCGTGTCAGAGAAAGGAACGGAATTGCGACGAGTAAAAGAGGTGATGGACGTCTGGTTTGATTCCGGCGCGATGCCGTTCGCACAGGCGGCGAAGGAGCGAAAGAACGAGTCGCTAGAGAGTTTCCTAAAAAAAGTGGAATATCCGGCAGATTTCATCTGCGAGGCCATCGACCAGACGCGCGGTTGGTTTTACACACTTCTCGCGATCGGAGTGCTCTCCGGACGCAGCGCGTCTTTTAAGAATTGTATCTCGCTCGGACACCTGCTCGACGCTGAAGGGCAGAAAATGAGCAAGTCGAAGGGGAATGTCGTGGAGCCGTGGAATGAAATAGAGAAGTGGGGTGTTGATGCGCTCCGATTCTGGATGTACAGCGTGACCCAAGCGGGCGATTCAAAAAATTACGACGAGAAGACGATGAAGGAAGCGGCGAAGGTTCTTTCGTGGCTTGAGAATAGTGCGAAGTTTTACGAATTGTTTAAAGACGCACCGAAGAAAGATGCCGCGCCGACTGTGTTGGATCGTTGGATGCAGGCACGCACGAACGAGGTGGTAACAATCGTTACCGACGCGATGGACGATTACCGACCGTTTGAAGCGGCACGTGCTGTCGCCGGACTCGCCGAGGATCTTTCACAGTGGTATGTACGACGCATCCGCGACCGTGTACGTGATGGTGACACGTCTGCGCTCCAGACTCTGCGCGAGACACTTCGCGTTTCGGCACTTCTCCTCGCGCCGTTTGCGCCGTTTCTTGCTGAAGAAATATACGGAAAGATGAAGGGTAGTGACGATGCCGAGAGCGTGCATCTTGCCGCATGGCCGAAGCTTAAGAATCGTTGGAAGTTGTTCGGGGATTCTGATGCCACCCTTCTTAAAGAAATGGCGCGCGTGCGTACGCTTGCCTCGGAAGCGCTTCAGCTACGACAGAAGGCGAATATAAAAGTGCGCCAGCCACTTGCATCGCTCACGATTCCGGAAAAGCTTTCCGACGAGCTTGCCGGTGTTCTCGCCGAAGAAGTAAATGTGAAGAAAGTGGTCGCGGGAAAAGAGCTTTTGCTTGACACCACTCTCACGTCGGAACTTATCGCCGAAGGCGACGAGCGCGAGCTTGCGCGCGCGGTCGCCGACGCGCGCAAGAGTGAGGGATTTTCGCCGAAGGACACCGTGCGCACAGAAAAACAGGCGGACGGGAAGTATTCAGCGATGATTTCAACCGGTGAAGTGCGTTTCGATCTCATTCGTAATGAGACATAAATACGACACGCGTGGCATCGTACTCGCCCGGTCGCCGGTCGGGGAGGCGAGCGCGTTTTTAACACTCCTCACTCCCGAGTTGGGAATCGTGCGCGCACTCGCGCAGAGCGTGCGTAAGCCCGGCGCAAAACTCTCCGCGGCACTTGCAACGTTCACTGAAAGTTCGGTCGTGCTCGTTCGCGGGCGAGACGGCTGGAGGCTCTCCGGCGCAGTACTTGAAGAAAATTGGTTTCCGCAGATGACGCGCTCTGCGCGTGTACGCGCCGCCCGCGTTTCGGGGCTTTTGTTGCGCCTTGCTGCCGGCGAAGCGCGCGATACGGCTCTTTTTCCGATTTTGCACGGTTTTTTTGAATCACTTGCAGAACTTTCTGAGGAGGAATACGAGGCCGTCGAGATACTTACGGCGCTTCGTATTCTTTCGGCACTCGGACTTGATGCGGGTGAAATCCCCGGTGATGCGTCTGTTCTCTCCTCGTTACCGACAACACTTATTGGGAACAATCGTTTGGGATACATAACGCGCATCAATGACGGCATCGCTGCCTCGGGGCTTTGATATACTACGTGTGATGTCACCACTTCCAGAAGATACGACCGGCTCGCTCGAAAAGACGCGCGAGCGCCTCTATGAACCGACCGCTATTCCGCACGCACACATCCCGCTTGCCGCCCCTGCGGATCACACTCTCCCTCACACCTGGCAAGAAGAGAAACCTCTCCAACAGGTCGCCGCCGAATATAGGGGGAAACAGCACGTACGATATGCGGGGATGTTCTTCATCACTGCTTTTGTGTTCTTCATCTTGTCGCTCGGCGCCGCTGGCTATTTCTTCTATTTCGGAGGCAACACAGTTTCTGTCGACAAGGTAACTATTGATATCCAAGGCCCGACGACGATCGCCGGCGGCGATACGGTCCCTCTCTCCGTTACCATTACGAATACCAATCCGGTAGCTCTTGAAAATGCGACCATCGAAATCGCTTTTCCAAGCGGCACGCGTAGCGCGAGCAACGTACTCGTGTCCTATCCGCGATATGTTGAGAACCTCGGCACGCTTGCAAGCGGTGCGCGCATAACCCGCTCAATAAAGGCCGTCATCTTCGGCGGGGCAGGGCAGACACTGACCCTCCCAGTCTTATTTTCTTACGGTACGGCGGGCTCGAATGCGGACTTCGCCAAAAAATCTTCCTACGCACTCGCGGTCTCTTCGACGCCACTCTCGCTCTCTGTAGATACGCTTTCCGAAACGGTTTCCGGGAAGCCACTTACCCTGACGCTCACTGTTCGTTCGAACGCGAACGTACCGCTTAATAATGTGGTAATCGAGAATGAGCTCCCCTTCGGGTTCTCTGTACTCTCATCGTCTCTCCCTTTGAATAATTCTAGTTTTTCACTCGGCACGATTGCTCCGGGAGCGAGTAAGGAGGTGAAGCTCGTCGGGACGCTCGTTGGGCAAGATAAGGAACAGCGCGTGTTCCACTTCACCGTCGGAACCGCGAATGCCTCGAATGACCAGACACCCGCAGTCGCATATATGACACAGGATGCAACCGTTATAATTACCTCTCCTTTTATCAACACCACACTCGCCATTAATGGGGACACGTCGACAAACTTGGTCGTTATGCCGGGGAGTCACCAAAATGTCTCTGTTTCTTATACCAATACTCTCTCCACGAGTATCACGAATGCGACCGTTGCTATCACTGTCTCTGGTTCGGCAGTCGATTATGAAAGTATCCAAACGGCGAGCGGCTTTTATCGTTCGGTGGATCACACCGTCGTGTTTAGTCGTGATACCGACCCCTCTCTCGCGGCGTTGGCGCCTGGCGCTTCCGGTATCGGAACGTTTTTCTTCTCAACACTTTCAGCAAGCGCCCTCTCGGTCGCGCCGACACTCACCCTCGCCATTTCTGTTTCCGGTACGCGAGTGGGGCAAACGAATGTGCCCGAAGACGTAAGTGCGTCCGTGACGAAGACAGTGAAGGTCGCTACGGTTTTGGTGCTCTCGGCCTCAGCACTTCACTCATCTGGCTCTTTGGGGAACAGCGGGCCTGTTCCGCCGAAGGTTGATAAAGAAACAACCTATACCATTGTTCTCGGTGTGCAAGATAAAGGAAGCGCGGTCGCTGGCGGAACCGTAACGACGGTGCTCCCGGGCTATGTAAAGTACACCGGTCTCACGAATGGTGTCGGCACATTTTCATACAATGAAGCGGCGCACACTGTTTCTTGGAGTACGGGCGACCTTGCCCAAGGAGCGAGCGCTCAGGCGGCGTTTCAGGTCTCCTTTACCCCTTCACTCTCACAGAAAGGCAGTGTGCCATCTCTGACCGGGCCGATCTCCTTCTCCGGCTTTGATAGATTCGCAGGCGTCCAGGTGACATCTTCGGCAGGTCCGGCGACGACGGAGACATTGGGGGACGCCGGATATGTTCCCGGGAACGGAATCGTGCAATAAACCCTCGGGGCAGGGTTTTCTCCCTACTCTTGCCTCGGACAAATGTATGAGGACATACTTTGTCACTCGGCTCGCTTGGGAGTAAGCCTTACGGTATAGTGTTCTCATGAATGACCAGAGTTTGATGGAAAAGATAGTCTCGCTCTGCAAGCGCCGCGGGTTTGTGTTTCCGGGCTCTGAGATTTATGGCGGCCTCGCGGGCACCTTTGATTACGGCCCTCTCGGCGTCGTCTTGAAAGAAAATATAGAGAACCTCTGGCTCCGGATGTTCCGTGATGACCGCGATGATATGTACGGCGTGGACGCGGCGATTTTAATGAATGCAAAAGTGTGGGAAGCCTCCGGCCACGTCGCCGGTTTCTCCGACCCTCTTGTTGAATGCGGGAAATGTAAAAAACGGTTCCGCGCTGATCAACTCGACAGCAAAGAAGCGTGTCCTGAATGTAAGGGAGCGCTCGGCGACGTGCGGCAATTCAATATGATGTTCAAGACGCATGCTGGCGCAACTGAAGATGATTCAGCTGTTGTGTACCTGCGCCCAGAAACGGCTGGGGGCATTTTTACAAACTTTAAAAATGTCGTCGACGCGATCCATCCGAAACTGCCGTTCGGCATCGCACAAATAGGAAAGGCATTCCGCAATGAGATAGCTCCACGCGATTTTGTGTTCCGCTCACGTGAGTTTTCTCAGATGGAGGTGGAATATTTTGTAAAACCTGCCGATTGGGAACGAGCATTTGAAGAGTGGCGCACCAGGATGCATCTCTTTGCTAAGGAAATAGGATTACCACAGAACACGGTGCACGAATTTGAGGTGCCGGACGGGGATCGAGCTCACTACTCTAAACGCACGATTGATTTTCAATTCGACTTTCCTTCTAAGTGTGATGAGCTCTGGGGTCTTGCTTATCGCACCGACTTCGACCTTTCCGCACACGCAGTCGCATCGGGCAATGAACTGTCTTATCTCGATGAAGAGACAAAAGAAAAATTCATTCCACACGTCATCGAGCCGTCCTTGGGCGTTGACCGTACAATCCTCGCCGTGCTTACGAGCGCATATAAGGAAGATACGATGGGCGACGAGACACGCACCTATCTCGCACTCTCGCCAAAGATCGCACCCGTGAAGGCGATGGTCTCGCCACTCCTGAAGAATAAGCCCGAGCTCGTTGAGAAGGCGAGGGAAGTGCGCGCCGCGCTGAAGAAAATTCATCCGGCTATTGCGTGGGACGACAATGGCAACATCGGTAAGCGCTATCGCCGCCAGGATGAGATTGGCACGCCCTTTTGTATCACCGTCGACTTTGACACGCTCGGCGAAACACCGAACCTGAAAGACACCGTTACGCTCCGCCATCGCGACTCGGGCGAACAAGAGCGCCTTACCGTCGCCGAAGTCGCCTCTCGCATCCGTGCCGCCATCGAATAGAAGATCCTGTCGCTGACAGGCAGATATGTTAGGATGCCCCTATGGGTAAGGATATACGCGTTTCCATCACATCGGGCACTGTTGTCGCGGTCCTCTTCATTGTCGTTGGAGCATACGTGTTTTGGCTTCTCCGCGATCTCGTGCTCCTCGTTCTCACAGCCATCATCATTGCTTCTGCTATCGAACCTTGGATGACGTTCTTCATCCGGTATCGTATGCCGCGCTTCGTTGCCGCGCTCCTCGTCTACGTGCTCGCCCTCGGCTCGGTTTTCTCAATCCTCTATTTCTTCTTTCCGCCGATCATTGCAGACGCGGCGAACTTCCTCTCCGCGATGCCGGAGTATATCGATACAATAAATGTGCAGACACCCTTCTCGTCCGTCACAAACTCGACTGACCTCATCGGCGGTCAAGGGGCGCAACCGTTCATAAAAGATCTCCTTTCGCTTCAGAACGCCTTTGCGGCGAGTTCAGGCGGCGTGCTGCAGCTCTCCATCATGTTTTTTGGCGGCATCTTCTCGCTGATGCTCGTCATCGTGCTCTCGTTCTACTTCGCGCTCCAAGAGACCGGTGTCGACGATTTCCTCCGCATGGTGATGCCGGTGAAATATGAAGAATATTCTGTCGATCTCTGGAAGCGTTCGCAAAAGAAGATAGGACTCTGGATGCAGGGACAAGTGCTTCTTTCAGTCATCGTTGGTGTGCTCGTGTACCTTGGGCTACTCATCGTCGGCGTCCCGTACGCGCTCCTGCTCGCGGTCTTTACCGCAATGGTGGAAATCATCCCAGTCTTCGGGTCTCTCCTGTCTGGAGTGGTGGCAGTCGTCATCGGGTACTCGTACGGTGGCATAGCGATAGCATCAATCGTCGCGGGGCTCTACATCGTGGTGAACCAATTTGAGTCCAACCTCATCTATCCGCTTATCGTGAAAAAGATTGTGGGTATTCCGCCACTTCTGGTCATCGTTGCGCTCATTGCCGGTTATACGCTCGCCGGATTCCTCGGCGTCCTTCTTTCTGTGCCGATTGCGGCGGTTGTTCTCGAAGCTATTACCGACTTCGATAAGCGTAAGCGTCGCGTAGAGCACACGCACATATAGAACCAGATATGAGTGCGCGCTACATCACCACCACGCTCCCGTATGTGAATGCAAGCCCGCATATGGGGCATGCACTTGAGTTTGTACAAGCTGATGTGCTCGCGCGAGTGTGGCGTGCCAAGGGAGACGATGTGTTTTTCTCGGTTGGTACCGACGAACACGGACAGAAAATATTTGAAGCTGCACAGAAGGCGGGGCAGGAAATTCACGAATATGTCAATCACTATGCCAATGAATTTAAGAAGTTGAAAGTAGATTTCGATCTCAGCAACGATACTTTTATTCGCACCACCGACCCAGCGCATATCAAAGCGGCGCAGGAGATGTGGCGCCGCTGCGCGGCGAAAGACGATATCTATAAAAAAGAATATACGGGTCTCTACTGCGTTGGTTGTGAATCATTTAAGACAGAGAAAGAGTGTGCTGACGGGAAGTGCCCGCTCCACCCGAATCTGGAACTCAAGGAGGTGTCGGAAGAAAATTATTTCTTCCGTTTTTCCAAATATCAGGAAGCACTGCTCGCGTATCTCGAGCGGACGGATTCGGTCGTTCCGGAATGGCGGCGCATCGAAGCGATTAATTTTGTGAAGGGCGGATTGGAAGATTTCAGCGTCTCGCGCGAGAAAGTTCGGTTGTCGTGGGGCATTCCCGTGCCCGACGATGATACGCAGGTGATGTATGTCTGGTTTGATGCCCTTACGAATTATGTATCAACGCTCGGCTGGCCGGCCGATGAGGAGGGGAACTTCAGGAAGTTCTGGGAAGAAGGGACAACGCTCCAAGTAGCGGGGAAGGATCAGCTACGCTTCCAGTCGCTTATGTGGCAAGCGATGCTACTGTCGGCGGGTATCAAGGCGACCGATACCGTCTTCTACCACGGCTTTATCACCTCGGGCGGGCAAAAGATGAGCAAATCGCTCGGGAACGTTATCAGTCCACTGGAGCTCGTCGAGAAATATGGCACCGATGCGATTCGCTATATTCTTCTGCGGCACGTGAGCCCGGCAGAAGATTCAGACCTTACACTGGAGGCTATCCACGGCCACTACACCGCGCACCTCACGAATGGACTCGGCAATCTCGTCGCGCGGGTGATGCAGCTCGCAGAGAAATATTTGCCCGCGCCGGTTACTGACACTCATTCGGAGGACGGCGCTCTACACGATTTTAAATTTAACGAAGCGATGGACGCCATCTGGGCGCGCATGAGTGTTATGGATGAACGCGTAACCACAGAGAAGCCGTTCGCTGTGGTGAAGGCCGATCCTGAAGAAGGGAAGAGAATCATCATGGAGCTTGTTCAGCAGGTACACGGTATCGGCATGAGTCTGCGCCCTTTTATGCCGCAAACCGCAGAAAAAATCATTCAGGCGGTACAAGAAAACAAAAAGCCCGAGAATCTATTCCCGCGGATATGAACGTGAGATATATAGACGCACACTGTCATTTGCAGTTCGAACAGTATGAAAAGGACGGTGAAGAACTTATAGAAAAAATGAGCCAGGAGGGAGTGACGGGCATTGTGGTCGGCTGTGACCTAGAGACTTCTGAAAAGGCCGTTGCGCTCGCGGAGAAGTATGAACATCTCTATGCGTCGGTCGGTCTGCACCCGAACAACGCTGGACACGAAATTTTTGACGAAGAAGCATATCGTGCGCTCGCGATGCACCCGAAGGTCGTGGCGATAGGGGAGTGCGGGCTCGATTATTTCAGACCAATCGAAATGAACGACGAAGTAAAACATACACAAAAAGAACTATTGCATAAACACATTACGTTCGCGGCCTCTCTCAATAAACCGCTCATCATTCACTGCCGTCCAACAAAAGGAACGACGGATGCATATCGCGACCTCATAGAGATATTGAAAGAAGCGAAGGCCGTGCACCCGAAGTTGTACGGAGACATTCACTTCTTCGTCGGCGACGTAGAGGATGCGCACGCACTTATTGCTCTTGATTTCACCCTTTCTTTTACTGCGGTTATCACCTTCGCCCGCGACTATGACGAGGTCATTAAAGCCGTCCCCCTCGCTAGCATTCTTTCAGAAACCGACGCCCCGTATCTTGCTCCGGCGAGCCGCCGCGGAAAACGTAACGACCCGCTGGCGGCCATTGAGGTAGTCAACAAAATAGCAGAGATACGAGGTGAAGACGCCGAGCTCGTTCGAGAGGCGCTCCTCACCAATGCGAAGCGCGTTTTCGCCCTCTAGGCGTCGCCTTGCGAGCGATAAAATCCCGTGCTAGGATGCTGGAATTATGGCTAAGAATCAGGATGAAGAGGTGCTCGCGGGTGAATCCATTGAGGAGGTGGGTTCGGATCCGCGCGTCTATGAGCTTGGCTTCCATCTCGACCCCGAACTTGCGTCTGAGGAGGTGAAAAAGGCATATCAGGAAATACGCGCCTTCATCGAGACGTTGGGCACGATTGTCGCAGAGGGTGATCCGGAGAAGATTCAGCTCGCCTACACTATTTCTCGTCAGGATACTGCCGGTCGTCGTGACTTTGATTCCGCCTACTTCGCATGGATTGTATACGAGGCTACCCCTGCAAATCATGCGGAGATATTGACGTCAGCAGACGTCGATAAGAGAATCATCCGTTTCATCGACCTGCTCACGGATAAGGACGCTGCGCGGCACTCGGTCGAGATGCGCGAACTTTCTCTCAAGACCTCAGAGCGTGTCGACGAGCCGGATGCTTCCGCCAGTGCAGAACTCGACGCCGCACTCGAGAACGTCGTTGTATAATACCGACATGTACCTCAACAAAGTATTCCTCTACGGCAATCTCACCCGCGACCCGGAGTTGAAAGCGCTCCCGGGTGGAAGCAATGTCGTCAACGCTGGTCTTGCGACGAACCGTACTTATAAAGACAAGAGCGGGGCGAAGCAGGAAGCAACGGAGTTCCATAACATCGTTGCGTTCGGCCGTACGGCTGAGGTCATCGCACAGTACTGCAAGAAAGGTCGACCAATCTTCGTCGAAGGGCGTATTCAGACACGTTCGTGGGAGGGGAAGGAGGATGGCAAGAAACAGTACCGTACTGAGATAATCGTCGAGAACTTCCAGTTCGGTGCTGATGGTGGCGCCCGTGGCGACGCCAGCCCGAGCGCAAGTCGAGGGCCTGCGACAGAAGAACAATCGGCTCAAAACGACGGCGAGGCGATCAAGTATCCGGACGAAGAGATTAACCCAGAAGACATTCCTTTTTAAACTTTTAAATCTTTACACATTTCACCATGGCATACCAAGCTGAACGAGAAGAAGTAGAAATCAAGAAATTTATCGACTACAAGGATGTCGCATATTTGAAGCTCTTCACCAATCCCCACGCGAAGATGCTCTCCAAGAAGCGCACCGGTGTTCCTTCGGGCAAACAGCGCGATATTATGCAGGCCATCAAACGCGCGCGCTATATGGCGCTTCTCCCGTACGTCTCGGCGTAACAAGAGAAACAAAAAACCGCCCTCGGGCGGTTTTTTTGTTTGCTTTACTACCAAGCGAGTGAGTTTCGCTTAGGATTTTGTTACGCGCTCCGTATACGTTCCTGTGTCGGTATTAATTCTAATGATGTCGCCGGTGCTGATGAAGAGGGGGACGTCTACCTTCGCGCCGGTGACGAGCTCGGCGAGTTTGGTGCCGCCCGAGACGGTGTTGCCTTTGACGGCCAGCGGCGCGTCCTTTACTTCAAGCTCAACCTTCACAGGAATTTTTATCGTCATCGGCTTCTCCTCGTAGGTCATCACCTCTACCGTCGAGTTCGGGGCGAGCCACTGCACCTTATCGTGCACCTGTTCATCGGGGAAGGAGAATCTATTCTTTGCATTACCTTCTTCGGCGAACCAGCTCTCGCCGCGGTTGGTGTAGAGGTACTGCGCACTCATCTTACCGACATCCGCTTCAGTCACGGTCTCGTTCTGATGGAAAGAGATCTCGACGACTTTCCCGCCGACCAGTTGGCGGAGCTTGGTCTGATTAACGGGCTTCCTTTGCTGCATGCGGAATATGTGTGCCGAAAGCACTTCATACGGCTCGTTATTGTAGTTGATGATGCACTTCGGCAAGATTTCATTGTATGAGAGTACGGCCATGGATTTGAAACTAAGGGCGGATAAAAATCGTTATAAAAAGTACCGCCGAGGGCGGATTCGTGTATGCTAGCAGACATAATGACTTTTTCAAGCACCGCCGAAGATATGGACGCCCTTTCGGACGCCGAAGTGCTCGCGCGCTCCCAGAAGGATTCCAAGCTTTTTTCCATACTCGTAGAGCGGTATGAAGAAGCCCTCCTGCGCCGTGCACGGGCGATATTGAAGAGCCCTGAGGACGCCGAGGAGGTCGTACAGGACTCATTTACCAAGATGTACCTCTATGCGGACAAGTATCATCCACAGGAAGGGGCGAGCTTCTCCTCCTGGATGTACACCATCCTCAATCGTGTCGCCTATACGAAGTACCGCACAAAGAGTATTGAATGGGGGAGGCGCGCCGAGCTCGAGCCGGAGCACTATGAATCACTGCCGGATGCGCGTGCAGAATTTCTTGAAGATCTCTCGATACGGGATGAAGTTATTGCGGCACTTTCAAAATTGCCGGAGACGGCGGCGAAGATATTGCGCCTGCAGTTCATTGAAGGGAAGAGCCAAGAGGAGATTGCGCAGGCGGAGAACTTGTCGGTCCCTGCGGTGAAGACGCGCATTCACCGCGCGAAGAAACTGTTTAAACGAGCCTATGAAGAACAACATTACTCGTAGTGACGATATGGAACCTATGACTGAACAATCAAACATTGAACGCATCGTGATGCGCCGCATTCTCCTCATCCGCATTCTGCGTCTCGTTATTTCAACATTCGTGCTTGCCGCGCTCACGACCGTTGCCGCGCTTTGGGGTATCGGTAAAGAAGTGTGGGTTGCACGCGTATTTGAGAACGGCCCGCAGGATTTCTTCGGACATACAGGGTATCTCGTCTATGCATTCGCACATACCAATCTCGTCGTGCAGACGCTGACGATTCTCACTCTTGCCTCCCTTATCTTTCTCGCACGCGAAACTGCCCGCCTCGCGTTCCACACATTCGCCCCAACGAATCCTTAGTTTTCAGCGAGTTTTGCTTTTATTTGCTTGAGGAGTTCTTTAGCGACGTCTTTATTTTCAGAGAGGAACTTGCGCGACGCGTCGTAGCCAACGCCGAGCTTCGTCTCGCCCATTTTGTAGGTATTGCCTGACTTCGCGACGAGATCATATTTCTCGCCGAGCGCGATGAGTTCCCCTTCGCGGCTGATGCCCTCGTTATAGAGAAGGTCGAATTCGGTCGTTTTGAAGGGAGCGGCAACTTTATTCTTCACCACCTTAACTCTCACTCTACCACCGACGACTTCCTCTCCTTTTTTAATAGACGCGATGCGGCGGATGTCGAGACGCACGGAGGTATAGAATTTTAGTGCTTTACCGCCCGGTGTCGTTTCAGGATTGCCGAACATCACTCCAATCTGCATGCGGATTTGGTTGATGAAAATGACAATCGTCTTGCTACGCGAAACGATAGCGGTGAGCTTACGCAACGCCTGGCTCATAAGCCGCGCCTGTTTGCCCACGTGCTGTTGGCCCATCTCCCCTTCAATTTCATCTTTGGGCGTAAGCGCTGCGACCGAGTCGATGATGATGATATCGACGTTCCCGCTGCGCACCAGACTCTCGACGATGTCGAGTGCTTGCTCGCCGGTGTCTGGCTGAGAGATGAGAAGCTCCTGAAGCTTCACGCCGATGCGTCGTGCATATTCTGGATCGAGCGCATGTTCGGCATCAACGAAGGCCGCGATACCGCCGGCCTTCTGCGCTTCGGCGACGATGTGGAGCGCGAGGGTCGTCTTGCCGGAAGACTCGGGGCCGAACACTTCGATGATGCGTCCGCGAGGGACACCGCCGACGCCGAGCGCCGCATCGAGTCCGATAGAGCCGGTGGAAATCACGGGGATCTTCTGCGGAACGCCCGCGCCGAATGTGGTAATCGATTCATCGCCGAACTTCGTGCGGATCTCTTTCAGTGCTTGTTCTATAGATTTTTGTCGCTCGTTCTTATCATCGCTTGCCGCTGTGATGGTCTTCAAGACTTTTTCTTTTTTTGGTTTGCCAAATGCCATAGGTGAATTGATGAAGTAATTAAGGTACGAAAATAGAACGAGTTGCAGAAACTGATCGTCCGAAGCGGTCGGTGGCCACAAGGGTAAGTATAGAGCCTCCGCGAGAGAAGGTCATTGTTGACGAAAAGTCCCCATTCTGGTCACGCAGTATCGGCGCTCCGTTAAGCATCAGGAGCGCAGTGCGCGTCGCTTTCCCACGGATATCGACGATACCGCCCGAGAATGAAGCGTCCTCCGCTGGAGAGACAATAGAAAGGGAAGGTCCGGCCCACAGCGGCCATGCTTCGACCAATCCGTATCCGACAAGTAGGACGAGCGTAACGGTAATGAGGAAACGGGTCATGGAGACTTCAGAACACCTCTTCTTTTTCTTCCTCTACCGAAGATGCCGGGATCGACGCTTCTCGCGTGAGGACTTCTCGCGGCTTACTGCCGTCGGCCGGACCGATGACGCCGTGCTCTTCGAGCACATCCATCAGCCGTGCTGCCCGTGAGTAGCCGATCTTCAACTTGCGCTGAAGATACGAGGTGGATGCGCGCCCGGCGGCCTCGACCGAGGCTTTCGCATCGGCATAGAGATCGTCGTCGATATCATCATCGTCAAAGCTACCGTTCGCTAATCCGATAACGTCGTTCGGTTCACTCGTGCCATTCACGTTTCCGAAGTCGATACTCGAGAGGTCTCCCGCATTGTGGCCCTTGATATAACTCACCACTTTCTTCACTTCTTGTTCGCTGATGAAGGCGGTCTGGATGCGTACTGGCTTCTGCATATCGCTCGAGAGATAGAGCATATCGCCCGCGCCGAGAAGCGATTCCGCACCCGCACCGTCGAGGATAGTGCGCGAGTCTATCTGCGAGGCGACTTGGAGCGCCATGCGGGTGGGGACGTTCGCCTTAATAAGGCCGGTGATAACGTTGACCGACGGGCGTTGGGTGGAGAGGACGAGGTGGATACCGACGGCACGCGACATCTGTGCGAGGCGAACGATGGAGGCTTCGAGTTCTCGCGGGAAGCTGTGCATAATGTCGGCGAGTTCGTCGATGACGATAACGATGAAGGGAAGAGCTTCGGGCATCTCTTCGGCGCCATTCTTTTTTGCAGGCTCATAAATGGTGGAATGATAAGAGTCGATGTCGCGAACATGCTCTTGTTCAAGGATGTTGTAGCGACGTTCCATTTCCTTTGCCGCCCACTTAAGCGAGAAGATAGTTTTCTTTGAATCGGTAATAACGGGAGTAAGGAGGTGGGGGATACCGTTATAGGCAGTAAGTTCCACACGCTTTGGATCGATCATAATAAAGCGGAGTTGATTGGGGCCGTTGCGATAAAGGAGCGACGTGATGATGGCGTGGATAGCAACCGATTTTCCCGATCCGGTCGCACCAGCGACGAGGCCATGCGGCATCTTCGCAATGTTCACATAATGCGGCGTGCCGGTGATGTCGCGGCCGAGCGCTGCGAGAAGCGGTTTCGTGCTCTCACTCCATTCGTGGGCGCTCAAGAGCCCGCCGAGACCGACCATCGCCTTCGTGGTATTCGGCACCTCAATACCGACGAGTGATTTCCCCGGGATGGGTGCTTCGATACGCACCGGATGTGCTGCGAGCGCGAGTTCTAGATTGTTCGCGAGCGAGACTATTTTCGAGAGGCGCACGCCTTCAGCAGGCTTCACCGCATAGCGGGTAACAGTCGGACCGACCGATACCTCATCCATCTCGAGGTGGATGCCGAAGTTCTGAAATGTGCGCTTGATGATATTAGCGTTCGCTTTAATGTCGCCGACCCCCGGCTTACCGCGGTCTGCACCGAGGATAGAAAGGGGAGGAGCCTCATACTCGGCGTCAAAATTTGCGATGCCCGTGCCGGTCTGCGCACCAGTGCGATTAAACATGGTAACGACGGGCTCATGCTCTGGCGCCCCTCCTTCCTCATCAACCTCCTCCGCATATTCTTCCTCATCAGTTTCAGGCACACCGACGACGTCGTCAAATTCTTCCGACAACTCTTCCTCGCTTGATGCACGTGGATGACGGATACGTCTCCAGAGCGAGACGACATTTTCTTCGAGCAGGGAAGCAAGCGCTTCAATATCAGTAATGATAGCGATGCCGATGGCGATAGTCGCAGCAAGAAGGACGAGAGCTCCCCAGAACCCGAAGAATCCGGCGAGTACCGCACCGCCCCAGGTACCGGCCTTTCCACCGAACTCCGCACCAGGGAAGAGGCCGGCGAACGAAAGAATGGAAGCAAGCGTAAGGAGGAGGCCCGAGGCGGTTAGCGTATCAACAGTAGGTCGCCCGAATCCGGCATAGAGGCCGACCGCAATAAGGGCGAGGGGCAGGACGAATGATCCGATACCGACAATGGCGTAACTGGTAGTGAAGACGGTAGTCCCTACGGGGCCGGCTGCGCCAAAGACCGCGAGACTAAGCAAAACGCCGGCGGCCACAAGCACGATGGCAGAAGCGTAGCGGATGATGGCATCATATTCCTTCACCTCTTCCTCGCGCGCGCGCCCTTTCCTAGCGCCATTACCGTTTCTTCCATTTCCTCGACTCATAATGCGTCTATTGTACCACTGCGCCGTAGAGAATATGGAAACGTAATGAACATAAAAAACTTGCGCCGTATTTTATAGGACATATACTGCTCCTATAGCGTATGCAAAAAGGACAAAATATTGGACAGAGTACTGAGGTAAGGAAAATTCAATCCACCGGTAAGTATGCGCACCCAGAAGATTTTGTCCTTGAAAAAAGCATATTTAATACCATTTTTGAAAAGGACATACGAAGAGTTTTTGTGTACAAAAAGGCCGAACGGCTCGCCAAGGCTATTCATCTCATCGGTCCCGCATTCGCCGAATCAACATCCTTAAAGGACCGTCTTGATGCTGTTGCGATCGGACTCATCGATGCGGCGGTATTGCCGCCGCATGCCGCGCGCGCCGCACTTTCTCGTGAGCTTTTGGCACTTTCAAGCGTGCTCTCCATCGCGCGTACGAGCAGTCTCCTTTCTTCTATGAACGCCGAGCTTATTACACGCGAGGCGCATATGTTGCTCCATGAAGTGGCGGCCTATGAAGAGCCGAGGGTTTTCTTCGATGAGTCACCCACGCTCTCTGAAATAGCGAAAAGTGCCGGATCTTCGCGGGACACCTCTGTGCCGAAACGAACCCCCTCTACCGGAGGCGGCCTCACCTCCGGTGGTAAAGGACACATAAAGGACACCGAAGACCTATCGGACAACAATATAAAGGACAGACGTGAGACGATTTTGTCCGTTATAAAAAATAAGAGAACCGCCAATATAAAGGACATCTCAACCATGATTCGAGGTGTTTCTGAGAAGACGATACAGCGCGAGCTCCTCTCGCTTATCGGACTAGGGGTTGTAGTGAAGAGTGGAGAGCGTCGCTGGAGCACCTATTCACTCTCTTAATTTTGACTTCCGACCTCATATTTGCTAGTATCGACCTGTGATAGCGACTGGGGCATAGAGAAGAGAAAAAGGCCGAATCTCGGTCTCTTTTGCGTTTCTACTCCTCAGCAGTTATCCACATGCAAGTTACTGGTAAAGCGATCTTCGCTATATACTAGTGACTAGTCCTTACGGGGGCTGTTTGTTCCCGGAGGGGCGTACTTTGATAACTGAATAGTTCAGCGAAAGCTGGACATCAACCCTTGCCAACTAACCCATGGCGTACTGGTCGATACCGTACGGTGTGGGGTAGTGTGAAATTGAAAGTGCACCGTGCTCGTGCTCTCACAATCGATCAACTTGATTATTATGTGCTCCCTAAATTCTTAACAATTGTTATGCAAACAGTAACTACGAAAGCGATGGCAAAAGTCGCGGCAGTAGCGACCGGACTCGCGATGGCGACGTCAATGCTTTCTCTTGCGCCTATCGCGCACGCAGCAAGCTTGACCGACGCGCAGGTTCAGTCGATTCTCTCGCTTCTCTCATCGTTCGGTGCTAACGCAGCGACAATCTCGAACGTCAATGCAGCGCTTACGGGCGGTACAATGACGACAACGACGACCACAACCGGTGGTTCTTCCTGCACCTTCTCGGAATCTCTCACGATTGGCGCGACGGGCACAGCGGTGTCGTGTCTCCAACAGGCACTCATCAATGCCGGTTTCTCGATTCCGGCTGGCGCGACTGGTTACTTCGGTACCCAGACGCGTTCAGCGGTAGCAGCATGGCAGTCGTCCAGGAACATCGCTCCGCCAGCTGGGTACTTCGGTCCCATCTCGCGCGCAGCGTATGACCTCGGCGGCGGTAGCGGTGGCACAACGACCACCACTACTACCGGTGGAACGACGAACAACGCTGGTACAGGCAATGGTCTTAAGATCATGCTCGCAGCTGATTCTCCGAACAACGTCGCGCTCGTGCAAGGACAGGCCATCGGCACTCTCGCGAAGTTCACCTTCGCGAACCCGACCGGTTCTGACATAAAGGTCACGAACGTCGCGTTCAATCGCATCGGCGTCAGCAATGACTCAACGATGGCGAACGTCTACCTCTACGCTGGGGCAAAGCGCCTCACTGATGCAGGTGGCGTATCGAGCAGCGCGTTCAGCTTCAATGACCCGACGGGCCTCTTCACGGTATCGGCAGGACAGACCTACACGGTCTCGGTTCTTGCTGACATCGCGGACAGCACGTCCGGCCAGCAGATTGGTGTAAGCCTTACGTCGGCTGCCTCTACGGGCACGCTTGATTCCTCGGTGTCGTTCCCAGTAATGGGCTACACACAGACGGTTTCGGCGGCAACGCTCGCAACAGTCGCGTACGGTACATCCGTTCTCCCGGGTGCTTCGACGGTTGATCCCCAGAACGACTATGTCGTCTGGCAGAACACCGTAACGATTGGCACGCGCGCAGTGAAAATGAATTCCTTCCAGCTCAAGAACATCGGCTCCATCGCAGCGACGGATATCATAAATCTCCGTCTCTACGTGGATGGTGTTCAGACTGGTTCTTCAGCGACGCTTGACGCAAACGACAACACAGTTACCTGGGACCTTTCCGCTTCTCCGCTTAGTCTTGAGACAGGCGGTCGTGTGATTAAGGTTCTTGGTGACATTGTTGGGGGCTCAAGCAACACCTTCGGGTTCTCGCTCCGTCGCGCATCTGACGCTCAGATGATCGATACCCAGCTTAACCAGCCGGTTCTTGCGACAGGCAACGGTTCCAGTACGACTGGCACCTTCGCTGCTCGCGCGGCAACGCAGGCGACCATCAACTCCGGCACCGTTTCCACGGTGAAGGCAGCTGATTCACCTTCTGCAAACGTCTCTCTTGGTGCGTCGAACGTTAAGTTCGCGTCCTTTAAGATGACTGCAGCGGGCGAAGACGTGAAGATTGATAACCTTGACGTCTACGCGACGATTGGGACCGATGCGGTAGGAGGTCTTGATAACGGCAAGGTCTTCCTCAATGGCGTGCAGGTTGGTTCTACCAAGGACCTTCTTGGCAGTGCGGCAGATACAAACTTCACCTTCGGTTCGTCCTTCATTTTGAAGGCGGGTACGACGGCGATTGTTGACATCTATGCCGATGCTAAGACCTCGACGAGTGCAGCCTTTGCCACCAACGAGACAGTGACGATTAGTCTTGGCACAGGCGCCACAAACGGCACCGGCCAAGTCTCGCTCGGTAACATCAACACTCCGACGGCTGAAGTACCGGCAAACCAGATTACACTCTCGTCTGCGTCAATGACGATGACGAAGTATTCTGGCTATGCTAACCAGACGATGCTTGCTGGCACGAACAATGCCAAGCTTGGTTCGTTCACGCTCTCAACCGGTGCTACGGAAGGAGCAAATGTGAACACCATTACGGTCACGCTCTCGACAGACGAAGCGGCGACAGTAACGGACCTCCGGCTTGTGGATAACGCGACTGGCGCTGCAATCGGCACGACCAAGTCGACGGTTACAGGTGCTGGCACCTATGCGGCTCCGACAGGCAGCAACTCGTTCTCGGTGAACTTCACAATGCCGGCTTCCGGCACGAAGGTCATTGATATCCTCGGTAACATCAAGCCCAGCTCGGATGCTGGTGCTTGGGTAGCGACCGTTGATGGTTCTGGCACAGGTTCATCGACCGGTAACGCCGTTACCTTCGGCAGTGCCACCACCGGACAGCTCCAGACGATTACGCTTGCTCCTGCCGTTCTTACGGCCGCTGTTGGCGTCTCGCCTAACAACGCGCTTGTTATCGCCGGTTCGAGCTTGGTGAAAGTCGGCTCGTTCAAATTCACCGCACAGTATTCGCCGTTTACGGTGGATAAGATTCAGGTGAAGATTCCGAAC
>JANLHF010000024.1 GCA_024653825.1 Patescibacteria group bacterium
ACACCCATCACCTCATCAACAAAGAGAACATTGCCGATATGAAAAAAGGCGCGTACCTCATCAACACCGCGCGCGGCGCCGTCGTTGAAACCGAGGCTCTTATTGAAGCACTGAAGGCAGGAACACTTGCGGGAGCGGCGCTTGACGTGCTTGAAGAAGAGGGAGAACTCGACGACGAGGCAGTGCTCCTCACGTCGCCGCACCCAAATGAGGGGACACTCAAGATTACCCTCGAGAACCACTATCTCATTGAACACCCACGTGTCATCGTGACGCCACACCTTGCCTTTAATACACAAGAGGCCATCGAACGGATCCTTAATGCGACAATTGAGAACATTCGAGCTTTTGAAACCGGCACACCCTCAAACGTCGTTACAACAACTGTCTAACTTATCCTTGGTGAGAGTACTCCGCAAGGACATACAAGCAGACTACTTCCCCGACTTCGCATAAGATAAGCGGTAGAAAAACTTGCGGATCTCCTCTACCCAAATAATCGAAGTGGCCACCGCGATAATCGTGAGCCATTCGGAGAGTGAAAGCGGCACCGTGCGCAGTATCTTCTGCAGGAATGGAGTGTATACCGCGAGCACTTGGAGGAACACGACGAGCGCCGTCGCGGCGAGCAAGTACCTGTTAGTGAAAAGACCAGTCTTGAAAAACGACGTCTTGTCGGAGCGGCAGTTCCACACATTGAACCACTGGAAGGCCGCGAGTGTGGTGAGCGAAATCGTCCACGCTTTTGCAATGTCCGTGTCCACGTATTGTTGGAACATGAAGAGCGTGCCGAGCATCATCGGGATCGCCATAAGAATCATGCGTTGCGCCATAAGACCATCAACAAGGGACTTTTTCGGGTGCTCGAATGTGCCAGAAAGCAATCCTTTTTCTTTCGGTTCCATCGCGAGTGCCACATCGAGGAATCCATCGGTAACAAAATTGAGCCAAATGATTTGTGCCGCAAGGAGCGGGAGCGGATATCCGAGCATCAACGCTCCCGTGATGGCGAGTACTTCGCCGAGACTGGTAGAAAAGAGGTACAAAATGACTTTTTTGATAGTTTTATAGATACTCCTTCCCTCCTCAACCGCAGAGATGATGCTGCCAAAGTTGTCGTCCAGAAGCACGATGTCCGCCGCCTCCTTCGCAACTTCCGTACCAATCTTACCCATCGCGACACCAAGATCGGCGGCGACAAGAGACGGGGCATCATTGACCCCATCTCCCGTCATCGCGACGATTTCGCCGCGATTCTTATACGCGCTGATAATTCGCAGTTTATGTTCCGGCGTAACGCGTGCGAAGACTGAGACGTGTGCGACCCGGATCTTGAGTTCGGGATCCGACAGTCCGTCTATCATCACGCCTGTCAATATTTCATCGCCCTCGTGCCAGATGCCCGCCTCCTTCGCAATGGCGCGAGCGGTAAGCGTATGATCGCCGGTAATCATCACTACCTTGATGCCGGCAGAAGATGCTCGTGCCATTGCGTCAGCAACTTCTGGACGCAGAATGTCCTGCATGCCAAAAAATCCGACAAAGGTAAGATCGTGAGTCGTCTCCGGTGAAAGAGTCTCTTGGAATTTCTCCCGCATCGCAAATGCCACCACGCGCAACCCGCGACCAGACATTTCCGCGAGCACCGTCTCGGCGTCGTTTCGATCCGCGTGTTGCATCTGGCGATTGTGGCCTTCGTGTTGTATATGCGTACTGAGCGCAAGAACTTCTTCAGGAGCCCCACTGACGAGCAGGAAGTTGCTCTCCCCCGTAAAAAGAGAGGCGTGATATTTAAGTCGATACTCAAACGGTATTTCAGAAATAAGGGGTGATTCGCGCAACATGTCGTCTTTCTTGAATCCGACTTTTTCTCCAAACACTCGTATGGCTGCTTCCGTCGGGTCGCCCATAACGTGCCAGCGCTTCTCGACTTCGGAGAAGAAGAGTTGGGCATTGGCGCCGAGCGCGGCCATTTTACCAACGAGCAGCAGTTCCGGATGATTGGCGGCGTCTACCACCGAACCTCCTAAGGACACCAAACCTTCCGGCTCATAGCCTATACCGCCGATCGAAAACGTTTTTCCGCTCGTCCAGACTTCGCGAACGACAAGCTCGTTTTTCGTAATCGTACCGGTCTTGTCGACCGCAATGATTCGTGCTTGTCCGAGTGCTTCGACGGCCTGGAGCCTTTTTACCAGCGCATTGCGCTTACTCATGCGCCACACGCCGGTCGCGAGCACGAGTGTGACAACGATAGGCAGTCCTTCGGGGATAACTGACACCGCAAGCGAAACGACCGTCGCAAAGATGGTAATTATTTTTTCGCCCCTGAGTAACCCGAGTATGAAAAGCAGCGCACTAATCGCTCCGACCACGATAATGATGGCCCGAGAAAGATAGCGGATATTTGCTCTCAGCGGTATCTCCGTATCGATGGTGGAAATTTCCTTCGCTATTGTACCGATGACGGTGTGTACTCCGGCCGCCACAACCACTCCCCGGCCATTACCAATAACAACATTGGTCCCCTTGAACACCATATTCTTCTGTTCCGCGACCGGAAGGTCTTTTTTATCTATGGCTTCAGCAATTTTGGCAACGGGCTCAGATTCTCCCGTGAGCGATGCCTCGTCCAGTTTTAAACCATTTGCGACGATAATGCGGGCATCAGAAGGGACCTTCTCCCCTTCCCGGAGTACGAGGACGTCGCCTCGCACCACTTCATAATCGGGAATGGATATTTCTATTCCCCCGCGCACAACCGTCGCCATCGTTTCTACATAGTGCTTGAGGGCACGAAGCGTGTTCTGCGCCCTTCCCTCCTGAATGGTGCCTACGACTGCATTAAACAGGAGTACGGCGAGGATGATCGCACCATCAACCGTTTCTCCCAAGAAAAATACCGCGACGCTTGCCGCAAGCAGAAGGTAGATGAGAGGGTTTTGAAATTGCCGTAGGAAAATAATCGGAAATCCGTCCAGCTTCGCTTCTGGGATAGCGTTCGGGCCATCCTCTTTCAGCCGCCGTGCGGCCTCATCGACGCGCAGCCCTCCTTCGTCCCCCTGAAGTTCTTCATAAAGAGCTGGTAACTCCTCCGCGTACCAAGAAAATGCCATAGTAGCTACAGGATACCATTCTCAGATATCGTGATATCCTTACTAATACGTGACGCATAAAAACAGACCCGGATTCGAAACAGGTGCCTATCTCGCATCTCGCTCGTTATTGAGGCTCTTCCGTTCTGAACGGACAGAGCGGACACCAAAGGATTCTCCCCGAAAAAAAATACGGGTCGCTTTCATACATAATGAAAAGAAGATGCATGTCGGCGTTCACACAGGAGCGGCACAGATTAACCGTCTCATGGCGTCAGCCCTCGCCAAGAATAATATCGAGGTACGTAATTTTTACCCGAGCACTCAGCTAACCGATGCTCCTATACACCTGAAAGGACTTGCCAATATTCTTTTCTTTTACTCCCTCCTTGAGCATAAAGAGGCAATGCTCAGATACGACATCATTCAGGGGACAACATACACACCACTCCCCTTCCTTGCATTCAAGGTTCCGGTCATCTGTCATTTTGGATCAACGGCACGCGGTTATATCACCTCCACTCCTCGCACGGCAGACTTGCCGGAACCGGAACGCGAAGTTTTCAAAGAACTGCAGCGACTCGATATCATACCGGAGTTCGATCTCAAGACTATGCGTCCGATGGAAGACATCGCTGATATTGAAGTGCTCGCGGCATCCCGCGCGACGGCCTGCATCGCAACATCGAAAAAGGTACATGATGAACTCGCTGAAGAAGGAATCGACACTGAGCGTATACATACCATCCATAATGCCATAGAAGATTATTGGTTTGACCCGCCGCGACCCGCCGCGATTGAGCCGCCGCATCTTGTATTCCTGGGACGACTCGGCAATGATGTGTTCACCCTAAAATTGAAGGGACTATCTCGCCTGGTAAATTTCTATAACGCATTCCCTGAAGTACCAAAAACAACGGTCTGCATGACAACGAACCGTAAGCTCAAGGACTGGTTACGAGTAGCTTTCCCCAAGCACTACATGTATGTCAACCTGCGCAAAGACCTCATCCCGGGGGCGTTAGCACCACTCTATGGCAGCATCCTCTTTCTTTCTTCCCGCTACGAAGGATTCTCGCTCAGTCTTGTCGAGGGTATGTCGCAGGGGCTCGTACCTATAGCATTTGCCGTAGGAGTTGCGCCTGAGATCATTCGAGACGGAGAGAATGGATTTTTAGTTACTTCAGTAGAACAAGCGGTGGGACGTGCTCAAGAATTGTTGGCTGATGAGGAGAAGAGGGCGTCTATGGCAGAGGCAGCGAAACAAACTTCCTCGCAGTTCCGAAGTGCACATATCGCAGATAATCTTCAGTCTTTATATAGAAAAATACAAGGGGAGCGCTCTCGCCCGAACAAGCCGGACGACGCCAAAAGGGCCGTTTCTTAGCTACTAACTCCCCCCCCTCCTTCCTCCTTCGCCAAGGCTACGGACGGGTTATAGATGGCGTCACAGATGATGGCGATGATGAGTTTGAATGTGATGTTGATTTTCAATCCTTATTTCCTTTGAGAATCAGCCCAAAGCGACAATATACCCAAGGCTAAAAAGAGTGCCACCTCTATCCAATTCTGTTTTTGAAACGCATTGAAAAGTGCTGTCCCAAAAAAGATTATAAATATCGCAAGACTGGTAAATTTATATTTTTCCATATTCA
>JANLHF010000033.1 GCA_024653825.1 Patescibacteria group bacterium
CCGTTTCTTCTGGTTGGCGGTGCTTTTTCGCTCTGGATCGTGTTAAGGCGTTCTGAATTTATCGCAGGTCAAAAATATATCCTTCTTGAGATTAAGCCACCGCGCAATTTAGTAAAGACCCCTCTTGCTATGGAGGCCTTCCTTGCAACTCTTCATCAAACGGGGGGAGAATCTACATGGTATGCACGTTTAATTGAAGGTAAGGTACGCGCTTTCTTCTCTCTCGAGGTAGCCTCATTTGAGGGGCAGGTGCATTTCTTTATTTGGACGCGCGCAAATTTTCGACGACTAATCGAGGGACAGTTGTATGCACAATATCCTGGAGCACAGGTTGTTGAAGCGCTGGATTATACACGTCTTATTTCCGGACGATCAGATGAATGGAGTGTGTGGGGTTGTGATTTTAAACATACGGCCAAGGATCCTTTGCCGATTAAGACATATATCGAATATGGACTCGACAAGGTGCAAAAAGAACCGGAACAAGTAGACCCGCTCGCGAACCTAATTGAATTTATGGGTTCGGTAGGGAAGGGCGAATATCTTTGGTTGCAATTCGTTATCCGCGCGCATAAAGGCGAGAAATATCTTAAGACCAAAGGAGAGGGATTCACCTGGAAGGATGAAGCGAAGGAGCTTGTAGATAAGATTCGCAAAGACACACGAAGCGTCTATATTGACCCGATAACCGGAAAGGAAATGCCCGGGTTCCCCAACCCGACAAAAGGAGAATCTGAACGAATGGCCGCCATCGAACGTAATGTATCAAAGCATGGTTTTGATGTAGGGGGGCGTGGCATATACCTCTCGCGTTCGGAAAAATTCAATCCCATCATCATCACGCATATGATTACGCTGTTTAAGCCGTTTAGCACCGAAGGGTGGAATGGCATCAAAGCATCGAGCTGGTTGATGCGATTCGATGATTATCCTTGGGAAATAGGCGTAGAAAAGATGAAAGAGAAATACCGCCAGAAATTAGTCGAGGCCTTCCGTCGTCGGCAGTTCTTCTATGATCCCTTTACCTATGGGATATCAGTAGATGACGCGATGGTGATGAGTACCGAAGAATTGGCGACCGTGTTCCACATCCCTTCGCGCTCAGTTGAAACACCGGGTCTTGGACGCATTCAGTCGGCCGTCGGCGAGGCTCCTCCGAATCTTCCTACGTAGTTGCATGGATTTCGAAAAGTACGTCTCAGCAGATCCGTCTGCGATTAAAAAATATCTTGCGTCTTCGTGGCAGCGCTGGGCGCTCGTATTCGCGATTGGTTTTGTCGTTGCGATTGGATATCGTCTCACACTCGCACCCCCCGCCGACTTTTCTTCAGGGAGTATCGTGCACATTACCTCCGGCAATTCCGTTATTGGTGTCTCTGAACAGCTCGCTACGGCACACATTGTCAGATACCCGCAACTACTGCGAGCTATCTTGCGTATCACCGGAGCGAGTGGGCATTTGCAAGCGGGTTCCTATTTATTCAGCACGCCTCAGAATGTATTCATTATCGCTTATCGTCTCTCTGTCGGTGCGTACGGGCTTCCTCCAACTCGCATCACATTCCCCGAGGGAGAAACCGTGCGCGATTATGCGGCGCGCATTGATGAGGCTTTCCCCACTATTTCCTCCGCTGACTTCCTCTTGAGGGCACAGGCACATGAGGGGTACTTGTTCCCTGACACATATCTTTTCTCCCCATCCTCCGATATCGACGCCATTATTAAAACGATGCGTGCGAATTTTGATACAAAAATAGCATCGCTTGAAAGCGATATCGCTGCGTCCGGACATTCGCTCTCTGATGTCATAACGCTCGCGTCTCTTGTTGAGAAAGAGGCACGAACGATTGGAAATAGGAGGATTGTCGCCGGCATTCTCTGGAACCGACTCAAGCTTGGTATGCCGCTTCAGGTTGACGCAGTCTTCGGCTATATCTTCAGTCGCGATACCTATTCGCCCTCATTCGCTGATCTAAAAGTTGATTCGCCATACAACACCTATACGCACAGGGGTCTCCCACCAGGACCGATTGATAATCCGGGCCTTGAGAGTATTGATGCAGTGCTCCACCCGACAAAAACAGACTATCTCTACTACCTCACGGGTAACGATAACCAAATGCATTATGCAGTTACCTTTGCAGAGCACCGACTCAATCAGCAGAAATATTTGCGCTGATGTGATTATATGGGCGTATGGATATCAAAGGAAAGAGCGTATTTGTGGGCCTCTCGGGGGGAGTAGACTCGGCCGTGTCGGCGGCACTTCTGCAACAGCAGGGGGCAGAAGTAACCGGTGTTTATATCAAGGGCTGGTATCCGCCCGGGATGCCCTGCACCTGGGCCTCTGAGCGTCGCGATGCGATGCGGGTGGCGGCTCGCCTGCATATCCCATTTCTGACCCTCGATGCGAGTGTGGAGTATAAGAAGAGCGTCATTGACTATTTACTCGCCGAATACCGCGCCGGGCGCACGCCGAATCCAGACGTGATGTGTAATAGGGAAGTGAAGTTCGGCGCGTTCTATCGTTTTGCAAAAGAGCGGGGCGCTGACGCTATCGCGATGGGGCATTATCGAAGCGGAGAAAAAGACCAGAGTTATTTCCTCTGGGCGGTGCCGAAAGAGGTGTTGGGAGCCACGCTGTTTCCGGTAGGGAATAAAGAGAAAGGCGAGGTGCGAATGTTGGCGAAGAAATTCAACCTGCCGGTCGCAGAAAAGAAGGACAGTCAGGGGGTCTGCTTCCTCGGTCCTGTGTCGGTAAAAGAATTTTTGGAAAAAGAACTAGGGACTGATAACCCTGCCATCTTGTATACCATCGGACAGCGAGTTGAAGGAGGATATGTCACCGGAAAAGATGTTGAAAAGAAAGAAATTCAAATTTCCTCAACGCGCGCTGGTGTCGCGCGTGAAGTCCGGTTTACCGACACAAATTGGTTTAACGATCCGACTCGAGCGACCGAAGCGCAATACCGTTATCGCGGTCCTCGAATTGCAGGACACATCGAAGAAGATTGCTTTACCAGTTCACAGCCACTTCCCGAAATGTTCGCTGTTGGTCAATCAGTCGTTTTCTACGACAAGGATGCTAGTCTGGTTGGCGGTGGTATTATTACCGTATGAGTCACAAGCGTCTATGGACAGCGGCGACTATTATCGCACTTGTTGTGGTTGCGGGGTTTTTTATTTCAGTTCCCCATACGCGAGATCTAAAAACAGACTCATTGCCTGATGTTGTTGCAGTCACGCCGGAAGTTATCGTCCATGACTCGTTTAAAAAAGGAGAGCATACCATTACGGGCTCGGTCCTCGTACCGAATGCCTGTATCGTCGTGACGACCCAAGCGTCTCTTGTCGGTGATGCTTCAGATCCAAGTGGCATCGCTCTCGAAATCTCATACCCGACAGACTCCGGCGTGTGCCTTCAGGTGCCGACCAAAATGAATTTCAAAACAAACATAAGTGCGCCGGCGCGTCTTCCTTTCACCGCAACAGTCAACGGCGTGTCTGCGACAACTACCGCCTCATGACGACACCACGACCGAGCGAAGAGCGAGGGAGTACTGAGGCCAGCAGGCCGAATGTACCGGTCATTATTAAGGCGGACGGATCGAAAGAAATATTCGATCCAGAGCGCTTGATTGCTTCGCTTCGCCGCGCTGGCGCCGGCGAGCATACCGCAGAACGCATTACGACCACCATCGTCGCGACTATCGTGCCGGGCATTACGTCTCATGAGATATATTCGCGGGCCTTCGCACTCCTACGCAAGGATGCACGACCTGTTGCCGCACGTTATGCGCTGCGCCGCGCACTTCTTGAGCTTGGCCCCACCGGTCACCCCTTTGAGGATTTTGTATCACATTTGTTCCGTGCCGAAGGATGGGAGGTCGAGACACGAAAGATCATCCGCGGTAAGTGTGTGTCGCACGAGGTCGACGTCTACGCATCGCATGCCGAGCAAAAAGAGCACATCGCAGCGGAGCTCAAATATCATAATGACCCGGCGTACAAGACTGATTTGAAAGTGGCGCTCTACGTGAAGAGCCGTTTTGATGATATTTTTGCCTGTGATGAGAAGGCCCGCGCATGCCCAGTCAATCGTGGACTACTCGTGACAAATACTAAATTTACCTCCGAGGCGATCGCGTATGCTGAATGCTCCGGTGTCGAACTTCTTGGTTGGAGCTACCCAGCGCAGGGGAATCTTTTTACGCGCATGAGTCACGCGAAGATATATCCGATTACGGCGTTAACCGGCATTTCTCACGCTGAAAAACGCCTCCTTCTCGAGAACGGCGCAGTTGCAGTCGATGAGATCATGGGGGACCGTCGTCTACTTGACCCGCTCCATCTCTCGTCCGAGCGCGTTGGAGAACTCATTGCTGAGGTTGACGGCCTCCTTTCGCTCTCTCCTGCATCCCATGATATTGTTTCTGTATGACTGAGCACTTCTCTACAAGTTCCTTTATCGCCGGCGTAATGCTCGGGGCCCTCCTGGTGGGTGCGTGGTACTTCGGCACGAGTCCAGAAGCTCTTTCTCCTGCATCCACCACTCTTCCCGCTCTCAAAGGGACACCACTTTCGGAGAGTGGGGCAGTATCGGTCACTGATCAGCCTTCTGGTGAAAGCGTCATTATCGAATCGATCACCGTTCCACCACCTGGAGTATGGGTTGCGGTGCGCGAAGTGAATGGTGCTGATTTGGGTAACGTACTCGGCGCTGCGCGTGTTGTGGGGCCTCATAGTAGTGTCGTCGTACCGCTCCTTCGTCCGACCGAATCGGCACGCGTCTATGCGGTCGAACTCTATCGCGACGACAACAATGGCGCATTTGCCCCCGCCATCAACAGTGTCTATGTCGATTTCGATACGGGAACACGTGTTGTTTCCTACTTTACGACCGCGCCATAACTATGGCTCTAAAAAAGGCATCGACATGGAAGCGCGGACCTTTTGACCCATCCTCGTCAGAGCCGTTCAAGGTGAGTCGCTCCAAGATTGATCTCTTTAGCGAGTGCCCACGTTGTGCGTATCTCGATATGCGGCTCGGCGTGAAGCGCCCATCTATGCCGGCCTTTACGCTTAATAACGCGGTGGACGAGCTTCTGAAGCGTGAGTTCGATATCCATCGTGCGAAGAAGAGCAAACATCCGCTCGTGGAGAAGTACGGCCTTGATGCCGTACCGCTCAACGATGAACGGATGGAAGAGTGGCGTGATGCGCTCCGCCGGGGTATCGCATATCTGCACAAGCCGACGAATCTTCTTCTCCGCGGTGGTATTGACGACGTGTGGGTCAACCCAGCGGGCGAATTCATCATTGTGGACTACAAGGCGACGAGTAAGAAGATTGGTCCGAGCACCGAGGATGACCTTTATGATTCCTACAAGCGCCAACTAGAAATCTATCAGTGGTTGTTCCGCAAAAACGGTTTCGCCGTTTCGCCGACTGTCTATTTTGTATACGTGAACGGGAAGTCGGACGCGGAAGCGTTTGACGGCAAACTGGAGTTTGATATTGAGCTTATTCCCTATACCGGCAGTGACACGTGGGTTGAGCCTGCTGTCTATGACCTGAAAAAGATGCTGATGAGCGACGAGATACCCGCGATCGGGAAGGCCTTCGGCGGCGGCCCCTGCGACTACTGCACCTACCGCGAAAACGCCGGTAAAATTCTCCTCGACCTCCACACCAAAAATAAGAAAAAGTAGGGCGTATGCAAGTAAAAATTGAACCCTCATGGGAGAAACATTTGAAGGGCGAATTTGAAAAAGAATATTTCGCCGAGCTCACGGCGTTTGTGAAGAAGGAATACAAGGAAGGGAAGGTGTATCCGGCGCCAAAAAATATATTTCGCGCGTTTGACCTCTGTCCGTTTGAAAAAGTAAAAGTTGTCATTTTGGGACAAGACCCCTATCACGGAGAACGGCAAGCTAACGGCCTTGCATTTGCTGTTGACGGCGGGACGCGTGTCCCGCCGTCGCTACAAAATATCTATAAAGAGATTGAAAGTGATCTGGGCGACCGAGCGAAGAGCGAGGAAGTACTGAGGCCAGCAGGCCGAAGTGGAGATTTAACTCGCTGGGCGGAACAGGATGTTCTTTTATTGAATGCGACGCTTACCGTCCGTGCACACTCGGCCGGTTCGCATCAGGAGAAGGGATGGGAACAGTTTACTGATGCCGTCATCCGCGCGCTCTCTGAGGAGCGCGCGGGCCTCGTCTTTATGCTCTGGGGCAATTATGCCAAGGCGAAGGGAGCGCATATCGACCGTAGCAAACATCTCGTTCTCGAAGCCCCGCACCCTTCGCCCTTCTCCGTCGCCTCAGGCTTCTTCGGCTGTAAGCATTTCTCGAAGGCAAACGACTATCTCGTCACTCATAACGAGACACCAATAGACTGGCTCTAAATAGAGTGGTATAACGCAGAACAGCTGGTCATTACAAGGGAAAACACATGGCGCAAGAGCGGAGAAAGAAATCCTCGGTCAGAGAGGTTGAGTGGAGGGAGGTCCCTAACTACTTCAAGGGGCTGGGCAGTATCCTCGAAGAAAAAGACCGGATGAGCGCCGATGTACGGCGCGGTCGACTGGTGAGGGTGGCGTATGACAATCGACGACTGCATTTCGAATTAAATGACCATGGGCTTTTCACACGGTATCAAGGCTCCTGGGTCAAGGCCTCCTGTCATGTCATCGATATCTTCACCATGATGAAGGATATGCCGCCGCCGCTTGTGCTCGCAGACGGGCGTATTCTGTTTACGTTCGGCAACACCGACGTCACGATCTATCCGCCGGGATTTGATGTCGACTGCCCATAATCGAAATCCGAACCCGCGAGGTGCCACCTCGCGGGTTTTTTATGCCTAAGTCCGCTATACTCAATCTATGAACCACACGCCGCAGATTAAGAAGGCAATACAGTTTGCGGCGCGCAAGCACCACGGCCAGATGCGTGCGGAAATAGAGCCGTTGCCGTACATTACGCACCTTTTTTCGGTCGCGCTTCTTGCGGCAGAAGATGGTGCGGATGACAATGTAGTAACGGCATCTCTCCTGCACGACACGCTTGAAGACACTGATACGACGCGCGAAGAACTTGTCTCCGCGTTTAATGAGCGTGTTGCCGAGTTCGTCGAAGCTGTGAGCGAAATAAAAGAAAAGGACGGCGAAAAAATCCATTGGAAAGAACGTAAAACGGCGTACCTCGCGAATCTCGAAACTGCCCCCGACGAAGCCGTACTCATCGCCATTGCCGACAAGGTGGATAATGTCGAGAGTATGCTGGAAGCATTTGAAAAAGAAGGCCCGTCTTTTCTCATTCGACTGAACCATTCGGACACGAATAATGACCAGATATGGTTCCACGGCGAAGCGCTCCGCATCGCGCAAACGCGCCTGCCCGAACACCGACTCACAAAGCGCTACGCCGAGGTGTACGCGAGAGAGTGTGCTATGCTCTCCGAACTATGAAGCGCACACGGTACGCAAAAAGCGATTTCAAATGGATGGAATGGGGCGCGGCAGACTTTAAGCGCATCGCGGTAGATATCGTCCGCCGGAAGAAAGCGGATTATGCCGCCATACGGGCGATACCCGCGGACAAACGTACCTTTGAGAACACTGTGTACGCGCTAGAAGCGTCCGGTGAGCAGGCGTCGGATGAACTAAACCGCATCAGTCTCCTGAAGGAGGTTAGTACCGACCCGAAAATACGCATAGCTGCGGCACAAATGCTTGAGTCCCTACAGAAGCATCTGGTAGAGATAGAGTTTGATCCTCGGATGTATGCGGCGATGAAAGAGTACGCAAAGAAGAAGGAAAAACTGGAAGGGCCTGAAAAACTACTTTTTGAAGACTTGATGAAGGGATACGCGCGCATGGGTCTTGATTTGCCGAAGGCCCAATTCAAAAAACTTAAAACTAATCTTAAAGCGCTCGGGGAGCTTGGGCTCGCGTTTCATCATAATCTGAACGAACATAAGGATTATATGCTCGTTACTGAAGCGGAGTTGGATGGACTCCCGGAGAGCTATCGTTCCAACCTGGTAAAAGTTGGGGAAAAATATAAAGTAACGCTCGCATATCCGGACGCACTTCCATACATGGCCGGCGCGCACGATGAGGATCGCCGTCGCGAGCTTTCCGAGAAATTTTCCCGCCGTGGCGGCCCGGGGAATGTCGCCCTATTGAAGAAGATGTTCCGCCTCCGTGCTGAAAACGCGCGCTTGCTCGGCTATAAAAACCATGCAGATTACCAGACCGAGCTTCGTATGGCGAAGTCTGCGGCGAACGTTTGGCGCTTTGTCAGAGACCTTGAGCGACGTACCAAGAGGCAAGCGGCACGCGACCTCGCGATACTCAGAGCCGATAAAAAACGCCGTACCAATAATCCGAAAGCCGTACTTGGTTCGCATGACGTCGGATATCTTTTCAAACAAATACGCAAGGAGAAATTTGAAATTGATTCGGACATCGTAAAAGAGTATTTTCCGTTTGAGCACGTGAAGCAAGCGACGTTGGATGCGTACCAAAAACTGCTCGGAGTGATTTTCAAACGACGCACAGACATAAAGTTCTGGCATCCCGACGTCCAGTTGTACGACGTGTACGACAAGAAAGATGGGTATCTCTCGTCGTTTATACTTGACCTCTATCCGCGCGAAGGAAAGTACGGGCATGCTGCGGCGTTTGAAGTGACCTACGGACGCCAGGAAGGGAATATATATCGCGCACCGCTCGCCGCCATGGTGGCGAACTTTCCAAAGCCAAATCCGAAGAACCCGTCTCTGATGAGTCACGGCGAGGTGGAGACGTTCTTCCATGAATTCGGACACATCATGCACTTCACGCTTACGAAAGCGTGTTACTCCGCACAATCAGGATTTAATGTCGCCTGGGATTTCGTAGAAGCGCCGTCGCAAATGCTTGAGAACTGGACATGGGACGCCGGCATACTTTCTCGCCTTTCCAAGCACTACAAGACCGGTCGCTCAATGCCGAAGACCCTCATCAAACGCATCATCGATGCCCGTCTTTTCGGTGAAGCGTGGGGCGTGCGTGGACAGCTCGTGCTCACCTCGCTGGACCTCATCATCCATACGAAGGGGACAAAAGATCCGGTTGCGCTTTATGCGACACTTAACAAAAAGCTGATGGGTGTCGCGCCGCCCAAGAACCAGCTCTGGATCGCCGGCTTCGGCCATATCGCAGGTGGATATGATGCTGGCTACTACGGCTATCTCTGGTCCAAGGTCTACGCCGAAGATATGTTCAGCCGCTTTGCGAAAGGGGGCGTACTTAATTCAAAGATCGGTAGCGACTACCGCCGTTGGATACTGGAAAAGGGTTCCAGCGAAGAAGAACTGAAGCTTGTGGAAGGGTTCCTCGGGCGCAAGTCCAACAATAAAGCGTTCATCAAATCCATCGGCGCGTAAATTGTGATATCTTCATACGCATGAACGTCGCGGAAGTACGCAAGCGCTATCTAGACTTCTTCGCCAAGCGGGGGCACGCGGTGATACCGAGTGCGCCGATTGTGCCCGAGAATGATCCGACGACCCTCTTCACGAGTAGTGGGATGCAACCCTTGGTGCCATACCTCCTCGGGACGCCCCACCCGGAGGGTGCGCGACTCGCTGACTCTCAGCTCTGCTTCCGCGCCGAAGATATAGAAGAAGTGGGCGACAATCGCCACACGACTTTTTTTGAAATGTTGGGGAATTGGAGTTTGGGAGATTACTTTAAAAAAGAACAGCTGGCCTGGTTTTATGAATTCTTAACGAACAAGGAGGAGGGGCTCGGCTTGGACCCGCAGAAACTGTATATGACGACCTTCTCGGGCGATGAGGAGAGCGGGATGCCGGCCGACACGGAGTCGGTGGATATTTGGAAAAGTATTGGCGTGAATGACGACCATCTCTTCACCTACGGCGCGAAGAAGAATTGGTGGAGCAGGGCAGGGGTGCCGACCAAGATGCCAGCGGGAGAGATTGGTGGCCCTGACTCCGAAGTCTTCTACGACTTCGGTACACTGCACGACCTGAAGTTTGGGGAAGAGTGTCACCCCAACTGCGACTGCGGGCGCTTCGTGGAGATAGGGAACTCGGTTTTCATGCAGTATGTGAAGCAATCTAATGGCACGTTTAAGGAGTTGCCGAAAAAGAACGTGGACTTCGGTGGAGGCTTGGAGCGCCTTGCATTCGCGGCAATCGGAAACCCCGACATTTTCATGATAGACGTGTTTGATACAGCGCGTACGGTGCTTGAGTCCCGCTCGGGCATCCAATATAGGGACATATCATGTCCTACACCTGATGTAGGACATGATATGTCCTACATCAGGTCGTTCAGGGTCATCTTGGACCATATGCGCGCGGCGTCGTTCTTTATCGCATCCGGTGTCCGGCCGGGCAACTCGGAACAGGGGTACGTGCTCCGTCGGCTCATCCGCCGATCCATACGCGAAGCCGACAAGCTTGGGATTAAAGAGGACGTGCTTGCCGAAGTTGCCGAGGGATTCGGCTCGGCATACGCGGAGACGTATCCGTTCGTACATGCGGCGGCGCAGACCATTCGCACAGAACTAGAGAAAGAGGAAGGGCAATTTCGCAAGACGCTCGCACACGGCATGCGCGAACTCGAGAAGATGGGCGACACCATTGATACATTCCTTTTGTACACGACGTACGGATTTCCGATAGAGCTCACCGCAGAAATAGCTGCGGAGCGTGGGGTGTCGATCAACCTCGATAAAGTACGCGAACAGATGGAAGCGCATCAGGCGCTCTCGCGCGAAGGCGCAGTACAGAAGTTCGCGGGCGGGCTCGCCGATCAGGCCGAGCAGACCGTTCGCTATCACACTACGCACCACCTGCTCTTGAAGGCGCTTCAGATGGTGCTTGGGCCGGACGTGCACCAGCGGGGGAGCAACATCACTTCGGCTCGCCTGCGCATTGATTTCTCCTACGGACAGAAAATGACGGACGAACAAAAGGCTGAGGTAGAAAAGATCGTGAACGAGAAAATCGCCGAAGCGATCCCCGTCATCCGTACCGACATGAAGAAAGAAGAAGCGGAGAAGCTCGGCGCCGAACACGAGTTCGGCGCATCCTATCCCGACATCGTTTCGGTGTATTCGGTCGGCCCATTGGACAACGCCTTTTCCATAGAATTCTGCGGCGGCCCGCACGTTTCGAACACGAGCGAGCTTAAAGGGACCTTTAAAATACTGAAAGAAGAAGCCTCCTCTGCCGGTGTCCGCCGCATCAAGGCAATTCTGCAGTGAGGGAACCTTATCCCAACGAATCTTTGTGAGGAGAGATGTTAGAATAATCGAATGAGTTTCTTTAATGGTCTTTTTCATAAAAAGAAAAAAGAGGATTCGGTCATATTGATCGATATCAGCGCCGATTCGATCGCGGGAGCTTACGTACGTTATAGTGCCGATGAATTGCCGGTCTTGCTCTACACGAATCGTGTGCCGATTGATATTCGTGGTGAAGAACCGCACGAACAT
Organism: Patescibacteria group bacterium; assembly: GCA_024653825.1. Lineage (GTDB taxonomy): Bacteria > Patescibacteriota > Minisyncoccia > Phycocordibacterales > Phycocordibacteraceae > C7867-001. The sequence goes on from JANLHF010000033.1 coordinate 11,520, forward strand.
GCAATGCTGCGAGCGCTCGATATTCTTGGAAATGGACTCATTCGAGAAGGGGCGCCGATTCTCGTGCGTAGCACTGGGAGCGGAAGCGCGGATACCATTCTCGTCTCAATCGATGCCCCGTGGCAGAAGACCTTTATACGTACTGAACGTTTCGAACAAGAAGAACCTTTCATATTTACCGAGAGTCTGGTATGGAAAGCTCTTGAAAAAACAAGGTTCGTCCCGAAAGGGCAGCAGCTCGCTGATGAAAGTATTATCGGTACAGTTCTCAATGGTTACAAAACGAGCAATCCATATGGGAAAGAAACCCATCATGCCTCAGTCATCGTCCTAACTTCTCTTGTCGATGAGTTGGTGGTAGGGAACATTAAGGCGACACTGCGTGCCTTGTTCCACACTCAGGAGATGTCTGTGATAGCTGGGAGTTCGCTTCGGTATCAGGCAATCCGCGCCGCTTTCCCTTACGAGCATGACGCGCTTATTCTGGACACCGCAAATTCGCTCACGACGATATCATTGGTACGTCGAGATCTTCTCGTTAATGTGGTTGAAGTTCCAATTCGTATCAATGATGCTGTGGTTTGGATGGAAAAGATTTCAAGCGAATTAACAGATATTGCGGGACGGTTCCCTCTGCCACGTACTATCTTTCTTCTCGCGCGAGAATCCGAGGATGTGTCGCTCCAGAAGGCACTTGATAATGCCAAGCTCGGCTCGCTCTGGCTCGCAGAAAATCCACCGAAGATTATAGCTCTACTTGCTTCTCACCTTGCAGGGCTTGTCAGGCATACCTCCTCTGCATCTCCTGACCTCTCGCTCCTCCTGATGGCGTTCTTCCATTCCCACCGCTCATTTTAAGAAATGAACATTTTGTCGCCATTGTATCCTTTTTAGAATGGTATACTTCACACATGCGTACACTTAATGACATCGTCCCGCCCTCTCGCCGGAAGGGGTTGGATGCTCCTAGTGGTCCGGCCGGCCAAGGACCGTTACCTACCGAACGATCTTTTAAATTCCCTTATACAACACTCATCGCTATTGCCGCGGTCATTATTATTTCCGTTTTGGCGCTCTTTTATTTCTCAAGCGCTAAGGTTGACGTAACGCCGAACACCGTCTCCGCCGCCGTGCAGGGCTCCTTCACCGCAAACCAGAGCACCGGCGCATTGCCGTATGAGATTATCACCACCCAAAAGATCGCCTCGCAGAGCGTCAAAAGCAGCGGTTCGAAGGTTGTAAATTCTTTTGCGTCGGGGGCTATCACCATCTACAACACCCAGCCGAAGTCGCAGACGCTTATCACAAATACCCGTTTCGCGACAACGGCCGGACTGATATTTCGCATTCATTCAGCAGTCACTATACCCTCAGGAAGTTCCGCGAACCCCGGCAGTTTGAAGGTAACAGTGTATGCAGATAAGGTCGGCGATTCATATAACGTCGGCCCGACCTCCTTTACCATCCCCGGATTCGCTGGGACGTCACAGGCAGACAAGGTTTATGCGCGTTCAAGCACGGCTATGACCGGCGGCGCATCAGGGAATATTCCCATCGTGGATGCCGTCGCAGAAGATCAGGCCCGCAATGCGCTTATCAATGCGCTCGCTCCCGATCTCGCGACGAGCATTGAGTCTCAAGTTCCTGAAGGATATGTACTTCTGCCAGGCTCCTCGGTAACTTCATACCAGGAACTCACGCCGACTCCTTCCTCGACGACCGGTATGGTTGACGTGAAGGAACAGGGGACCATCACCGCGATTGCCTTCCCGAACCGGGCGATCGCCCAGGCGATCGCGAGTTCGATCGGTGGCCTCGGCTATCAAAACGAACCGGTGACACTGTCTTCTACGAAAGGGCTGATTCTATCGTCCTCCTCAGGTATGCCGGCTCCTGATGCTCCCTCCTTCACCTTCACCCTTAGCGGTACGGCGTCGCTTGTTTACACGGTAGATCCGACGCGTATCGCCGCCGCGGTCTCTGGGAAGACTCGCTCGGAGGCCGAAGTAGCGTTGACTAACTATCCCGAGGTCAAGCGGGCAGTCATCATTCTCAGGCCATTTTGGCGTCAAACCTTCCCACAGGATCCGGCCTCTGTCTCGGTCTCGGTGGTCAATCCATAGAGACGGTTGACGACTTTTTGGATACCTGCTAGATTGATGAGGTACTGCATGGATCCAATCGATGTATAAATGAGTGACGGCGAAGAAACAAAGTCTACGGTAAATGGTACCGTTGAAGAAGTGTTGCCGAACTCGCTTTTCCGCGTCCGTCTGTCTGAACAGGCGGATGCTTCCTCAGAAGCTTCGGCGAAGGAGGAGGGCGACCAAGCAGTGGAGCAACCGCTCGTTCTCGCTTATCTTGCAGGGAAGATGCGCCTGCATCGCATCCGCGTCTTGATGGGTGATCAGGTAGAAATGGTGCTTGACCCCTACGGAGGGCGCGCGCGAATCGTGCGTCGATTAACCTAATACTTAAGAGATTTTCAAAATGAAAGTTCGTGCATCTATCAAAGTCCAACAGCCAGGTGATCAGCTCGTCCGTCGTGGCGGGCGCCTTTACCGTATCAATAAGAAGAATCCTCGCCGTAAGGCTCGCCAGGGTTAATTTCTATACTATGCGTATTGCCGGCGTCACTCTCCCAGATAACAAACAGCTCGCGTATTCGTTGCCGCTCATTTTCGGTATCGGTCCGACACGCGCACGCGAGATACTCGCGCAGGTCGGTGTACCGGCAAACAAGAAGGGCAGCGAGATTACGAGCGACGAGGAGCAGAAGATCCGCTCGCTCGCCGAGGGCTTCACTATTGAAGGAGAACTCCGCCGTGAGGTCGGCCAGAACATCAAGCGACTTAAGGATATTAAGTCGGCACGAGGCGAGCGACACAGTCGCGGCCTGCCGGTCCGTAATCAGCGCACCAAGACAAACTCGCGAACTCGTCGCGGCAACGTTCGTAAGACAATGACCTCAGGCCGCCGTACGCTTGAAAAAACATAATTATGGGTAAAAAACGCATCATCAAGAAGAGCGGAAGAGGCATGGATGCCGGGCGCAAGGAGCGCGCGATGTCTAAGGTCACGAAGCGACACCTCGAGAAGGGCGTCCTCCATATCGAGGCGACCTTTAACAATACCAAGGCAATTCTTACCGATGAGAAGGGCAATGCTATCGTCTCGTCGAGCGCGGGCGCACTCGGCTTCTCTGGCGCACGTAAGTCTACTCCCTACGCAGCGGCGAAGGTCGGCGAATTCCTTGGCGAGAAAGGGATGATGATCGGGCTCAAGGAGGCCACCGTCATCATCAAGGGCGTCGGTGCCGGCCGCGAATCGGTCCTGCGCTCCTTCTCGGGCAAGGGCGTTCAGATTAAGTCCATCAAGGACGTGACGCCGGTCCCACACAACGGCCCGCGCCCGCCAAAGCCTCGTCGCGTGTAATTATTATGTTTAAACATTTAAAAATTTAAATATGATAACTGGACCACGATACAAAATAGCAAAGCGCCTCGGCGCAACGGTCTTCGAGAAGGCGCAGACCCAGAAGTTTGCGATTTCTGCCGAGCACTCTGCAAAGAACAAGCGACGTAGTCGCGGACGTCAGAGCGAGTACGGCAAGCAGATGCTCGAGAAGCAGAAGGTGCGTATCACCTACGGTCTCCCCGAGCGTCAGTTCCGTAACTATGTGAATAAGGCGCTCGCCACGCACAATATGAAGCCGACCGAGCGCCTACACGAGCTCCTTGAACTCCGCCTCGACAATGTCGTCTGGCGCCTCGGTCTCGTTTCGACGCGGCGTGGCGCGCGCCAGATGGTCGCACACGGCCATGTGATGGTCGGGGCGAAGAAGATTCGCGTCCCGTCGCACATGATGGCGGTCGGCGACACTTTGTCGGTACGCGAAGGTTCCAAGGGGCATGGCGTCCTCGTCGGCTTCGCGGAAAAATTCGCGGAGCGTCCGCTGCCGTCGTGGCTCGCGTGGAATCCGACGAAGATGGAGGGTTCGATTGTCGCGAAGCCGACTGCCGCGTCCTCAGACGTGGCGGGAGACCTCGTATCGGTGCTCTCGTTCTACACGCGGTAAATAGTAAAAGTATTTTTATTCACTGGTAATTACGATTGCGTTATGGAATACCACATTACACTTCCGAGCAAGCCCCGTATCGTTTCTGAAGAAGGCGTGCAGGGCGTTTATGAAATAGATTCGCTCTATCCGGGCTACGGTCACACACTCGGCAATAGTCTTCGCCGTATTATCCTCTCGTCGCTCTCCGGCGCGGCCGTCACGCAGGTCAAGATTGAAGGAGTCCCGCACGAATTCGCCACCATTGATGGTATGCGCGAGACGGTTATGGAGCTTCTTTTGAACCTTAAGCGCGTCCACTTCGTCCTTCACGGCGATGAACCGCAGACCATCTCGCTCATCGCGAAGGGTACGAAGAAAGTCACTGCCGCCGACTTCAAGCTCCCGAGCCAGGTAGAGATTATGAATCCGGAACAGTACATCTGTGACCTCTCCGGTAAGGCATCCCTCGAACTCGAGGCGACCATTGAACGCGGTCTTGGTTATGTCGCGCGCGAAGTACTCACAAAGGACAAGGTAGATATCGGTGTTATCGCACTTGACGCGACCTTCACCCCTATCCGCCGTGTGAATTACGAAGTAGAGAATATGCGCGTCGGCGATCGTACCGACTTCAACCGTCTGCGCATCCTCATTGAGACCAACGGCACCATCGCTCCACGCGCAGCGCTCGAACAATCTATTGAGGCGATGATTCACCAGCTCAAGGCCGTCATCGGCTTTCAGGAGTCGGAGATTTCTTCGTCAAATGGTTCGGAGAGTGAAGCGTCTTCAGCAAGTGCCACGAAGGCCAAGGTCGCCGATATGGGCCTCACGCCGCGTGTTACTGCCGCACTTGAAGGTGCAGGCATCAAGTCTGCCGCCGGCCTCGCACGCAAGACTGCCTCGGCGCTCAAAGAGCTTGACGGCATCGGCGAAAAGGCGATCGAGGAGATCTCGGAGGCACTCGCGGGCCACGGCCTCACGCTAAAGAGCGAATAATCATATGGCGTTTACTAAGAAAGCACACACATTCCATCGCGAGACCGGCCAACGCTCGGCGCTGATCCGCTCACTCGCGCGCGCGCTCGTCCTTGAAGAGCGCATCTCGACCACCGAGGCGAAGGCCAAGGCTCTACGCCCCTTCATCGAGCGTCTCGTTACCTACGCCAAGACGAATACGCTCGCGAGCCGTCGGCTCGCTATCGCTCGCCTCCACGACAAAGAGGCGGTGAAGAAGCTCTTCGGCACCATCGGCCCCCGCTACACGACCCGTAAGGGTGGCTACACCCGCGTCGTGAAGCGCACGAAGCGCGGCTTCAATGACGCGCGCAAGCTCGCGTATATCGCCTTCGTTCAATAATTCATTATGGCTACTACTAACACCAAACCGGCGCCAACGACCTACACGATAGATGCGACTGACCGCACCCTCGGGCGCGTCTGTAGCGAGGCGGCGCATGCGCTCCTCGGAAAGCGCTCCGTCCACTTCGCCAAGAATCAGGCTCTGCCGATGAAGGTCACCGTTCTGAACGCGGGCAAGCTCCACCTGCCGAAGAAGCGCACTGCAGGGAAGATTTACACCCGCTACACCGGCTATCCGGGCGGCTTCTACGAGATGAGTATGGAGGAGATGATCACGAAGAAGGGCATCGCCGAGGTGGTCAAGAAGACCGTGGACGGGATGATCCCACGCAACAAGCTGCGCAAGCCGCGTATGAAGAATTTGGTAGTTACTGAATAATATTATGGCATCAAAAACTTTTATCACTGCAGTCGGACGCCGTAAGACCGCCATCGCGAGCGTGCGGATGGTGAAGGCCGCCAAGTCGAGTCTGGTGGTCAACGGTAAGACGCCGGAGGACTACTTCAAGACCGACCTGCGCGCGCTCATCGCCGTAGAAGCGCTGGCGAAGGCCGAAAGCGCCGAGAATTATGAAGTCCACGCGCACGTGGAGGGTGGCGGCATCGCCGCGCAGGCAGACGCTGTCCGCCACGCTATCGCCCGCGCACTCATCAAGGCAGAGCCGAAGACCCGTGCAGTCCTTAAAGTTGCGACCTTCCTCAAGCGCGACCCGCGCGCCAAAGAGCGCAAGAAACCGGGTCTGGTGAAAGCGAGAAAAAGGAAGCAATGGAGTAAGCGCTAAGTTCGCAAAACCGGCTCTCGTCATTGAGAGCCTGTTCGTTTTAGTTGAAAAGTTTTCCAATCGTTACAGAATAACGCTGTCCACAGTGTGTTTC
>JANLHF010000037.1 GCA_024653825.1 Patescibacteria group bacterium
ACGTCGCCGTACAAACTTCTGAAAATCATCAGAAGCTCGTTCACGATGAAAGTCTTTTGTTCCGGGCGCGCGATATCGTATTCGAGGAAGTTGAGCGAAAACGGGCGTGAGAGATCGGCTGGATCGAAATAGATGACATCTTTATAGCGCTCGGGAGGCACGGCGGCGAGAATGTCCAAAATATCGTTACCGTGCGGATCGATGAAGCAACAGCCGTCCCCGTTTTGAATATCCTGTATGATCATCGACTTCATTAATCCGGTCTTACCGGTCCCCGTCTGACCGATGACGTAGAGATGACGCAGGCGATCTTCAGGACTCAGATACACATTCGTTTCTTGTCCGCGGTTTGTATTGATGCCGAGAAGCGCTCCTTTCTGCGGGAGACCGACAGGCGCGGGGGCGTGTGTAAAGCGCGCCTGCTTCAGATGTGGGGAACTCTCGATGCCTGATGGAGGGAAGTGGTAGAGCGTGGTGAGTTCGCGAAGAGAAAGAGGGAGCGCCTCGTCGCTCGGCAGACGGAACGAGAAATCGTCAAACACCTCCTGTGCCTGTCTGCCGGCGCCAAGGCGCTTGAAGGCAAGCTGATTCCCCTGTGTATTCCCGAACTGATTAAACGATGATTCAAGATCGCCGAGGACCTGCTCCGCCTTGCGTTCGTCGCTCGATGACACGACAATCCGAACTGTCGCGCCAACGATCGGTGAAGCTATTTTTTTCTCTACTTGTTCTATATATACCTTATTCGCTTCGACCTGACGCGTCTCGGCCTGCTTCGCCTTCTCGGCATCCTTCGGCTTGTTCGAGAAAAGAGTGCGCCCGATATCGCGCGTGAATTCGCCGAGGGCCGTTTCGGGTGTCGAGAATGCCGCGACGCGCCTCTCCCCCTTCTGCAGCGCCTGCAGGATCTTCCGGTAATGCTTTATGTGCCTCTCTCCTCGTGGTTCAACGACTATCTGAAGCGCCGCCCCCTCGCCGACGTGTTCTATCTTCGCGAAGGCATTGATGATGGTATTAATCGGGTCATAATCAAAGTCGGTGTACTCCTTCAGTGGCAAAGCCGGATTCTCGGAGAAGTGTGCGACTGAAGCGAGTGATGACCCGCCGGACGCAAAAATATTGTAGTCATACGGCTGCGGTACCAGGTCCGCATTTGGGAATATAGCGAGGAGTTGTTTTTCAAACAAATTGCGCTTACTGTTGGGCACTGCGGCATAAAATTGAAGTTCCGGACTATCAACGGGTACGGCAAGTTCGAGGGCGAAGTGGTGCGACTCGCCGCTTGATGCATCGGCCACCGAGAGGAGCCCTGCATATAATTGTTCCATCGCGGAGATGAGTTCTTTGAGCGTTTTTGAGCGCACGTTTGGATCGGCTGTCTTCGGTCCGGGAAGCGCGATCTCGTAGAGCGTCATCTTCAGCGCTTGGAAGCGCGGCGCCTTCTCGTCAATGCCAGGAGCGAGAAGCCCTGCCGCGATATACCGCACCAGATAACGATGGAAATCGTCCGATGTATGCGGATCGTGAAGCTTCTCGAGTACGGCGAGCGCGTTCTTAATCCCCTTCTCCTCCATCGTCTGCTGTAAACTCTTAATCGCGGCCTCGCTTCCGCCGAGATTCAACTCGGCGAGTATCGCGTCTGTCTCGGTATTTTTTGTCGCCTCGCTGATCTGATATTCGGGAGCGAGCACTTCAGCTGGTGCAACGTGATGCTCGTGAATCGTTTCTGAAATAATACGGACATGCTCTTCGGGCGCGGCGGCCTGCGCGAGTTCCGATTCTTTACGCGCAACCTGTTCACGCAAATATGCGAGTTCTTCTTCGGGCGTGGACAACGGTGGTGCTTGTTCCATTTCCTACAGTATACTGCATACAAATGCTCGACTTTTTCTCGGCCTGTATAAA
>JANLHF010000040.1 GCA_024653825.1 Patescibacteria group bacterium
GTTATCGCCGGTTCGAGCTTGGTGAAAGTCGGCTCGTTCAAATTCACCGCACAGTATTCGCCGTTTACGGTGGATAAGATTCAGGTGAAGATTCCGAACGGTGTCGCAACTGCTGTCTCCTCGGTCACCCTTCGGTACCCGAATGAAAGCGGCGTCTCGACTGACTCAACTGCGTATATTGCAGTTCCGACAAGCGAGGCATACGCGACGGCCACCTTCACCAGCCTCACCTTCTACATCCCGTCAGGGACAACGAAGGAACTTGATGTCTACACCAATCTCTCTGCTATCCAGACTGATGGCGATTCAGGACGAGGCGTGACGGTCCTCCTCGGCGACGACGGAGGCTTCCGCAGCACGAACTCCGCAGGTACGGTTAGCACAGACCTCGCGTCTGGCGACCTTGCTTCGGCTTCAACCGGAAAAGGAACGATGTATGTCAGGAAGTCTATCCCGACCCTCTCTGCGGTCGCGCTTGACTCCACGACCCTCACTGCAGGATCGAACAAGACCATCGCTCGCTTCAAGGTAACGGCCGATGCGGCAGGCGATGTGAGCTGGGATAAGATTGCCTTCAACATCAACAAGACGTTCGGCATTACGCTTGGCGCAACCACCACAGTCAAACTGTGGCAGGGCTCCAATGCTATTGCCGGCAACTTCGCGACAACGACGGGCAGTCTCTTGACCCAGTCGCAGATGTACCCTGTAACCGACACGTCAGCCGCTACGACTGACCTGAACCTCGTCTTCCTCCCATCAGCGGAGCAGACAGTTTCGGCTGGTACGTCGCTCACGTATGAGCTTCGCACCACGGTTGGTGGACTCGCGTCGAACGGAAACTCACTCGACATCTCTATCCCGAATGCACAGACAACGGCTAGCACCACTGCCGCCGCATCTGTAGTCGGTGTTGATGGCGAGACAGATCCGTCCTTCACGTGGTCTGACCGTTCGTCTGTTGCGACACCGCACAGCACGGCTACCTCGGACTGGATCAGCGATTACCTCGTGAACACCTTGCCGCTTACCGTTGGTAACCTCTCGGTGACGATCTAATCTCTGCTTCCTGCTTGTGCGTAACAGCGCAAGTCCTCGCTAGGAAATTGGCCTAGCAAAGCAAAAACCACCCTTTCGGGTGGTTTTTGCTTTGCTAAGGCGAAACCTTTTTTCGTGAAGATTAGTTATCCACAGACTTTTGTTTTCTAGATACTCTCTGTCATAAATAAAGGAGTACACTTAACCCCGAAAGGCTCTCGCGCCTTTATTATCCGTTTGTAATAAAAGCCATCTTAATATGAATCGCATCACTACGTATCTGAATAGTCTCGGAAGGGCTACGCGCACGGTCGTTCTTGCGCTCGCCGTTATCTTCGTGAGCGCGGGCATTGCTCAAGCAGCCGCGACGACCATCAGCACGAATATCACCACAACCGGCACACTCAGTGTTACAGGACTCTCTACGCTTCTTGGCGGAGCGACGACGACTCAGCTCACACTTCTCTCCGGCGACACGCTCAAGAATGCTACCGCGAGTTCAACAGTGCTTTCGGCCGACTTGACTGTTGGCAGTGGGGTTTCCGACAGTGGCGATCTTGTTGTAACAAATAACGGCAATGCTGCCGGCACAATAGCCACGTCCACACTGACCGTGGGATGTATCAATGCAACGGCAACGAGCTCGGCAACACAACTTCATCTTATCTTCTCGACGACTGGTGCGACCTCAACCTTCGCGGGAACCGCGTATTGGGGTTACGGTACTTGTTCATAGCATAGCGAGTTGATTATTCATTAATATTAAACTCACTATGCCACGAATACTTACTGGCGCAGGAATCCTCGTGGCGCTGCTCACTGCTCCGGCGCTTGCTCTTGCCGCGTACGATGATGTCGCTTTGACGACCGACGCCGCCCTGAGCGTGAACGGCATTGAGCTGGACGTTACCGGGTCGCAGGCCGACATTCAGTCCATCACGGTGAACGCCACGAATTTCAGCGTGACGCTCGCACCGAATTCGTCCTTCCAAGTGGAGGCTCCGAACAACAATCGTATCAATGCGGATACGGCCACCGGTCAGACAAACTATGTCTGCAATCCCAGCCAGTCGCTCATCAAATATGCACCGAGCGAGACTGTGACCGTTACCATTACGCCGTCTGCGACGCTCTGTTCGGCGACGAGTGACAGCGGAAGTACAGTCGGAGGAAGTACAAGCACCAACACAACTCCGGCGAGTAGCGGTGGTAGCAGTTCAGGCGGGGGCAGTTCTGGGACGACGTCGACAACACCTGTCGTTACGACTCCTACCGTAACGCCTGAAGTAACGACGACACCTGAAGCGACATCGGCGGCCACAACCACCACCGTTCCCGCCTCTGGGCTCTCGGACTCGCAGGTACAGTCAATCCTCGATGTACTCGCGTCCTTTGACGTTGACGCAGCGACGATGGCGAGTGTGCGAGAAGCGCTTCTTGGAACAGGTACAGGCGCGAGCGCCTCTTCCATGACCGCTTTCACGCGCGACCTTGAGGTTGGTGTAGCCGACGGTTCTGATGTGAAGGAATTGCAAATGTTCCTCAACACACATGGTTACACCGTCGCCTCTTCTGGCCCCGGTTCTTCTGGTAATGAAACAACCAAGTATGGTGCGCTCACGAAAGCGGCCGTCATTAAGTACCAAAAGGCGAAAGGCATCACGCCAGCCGTTGGGTATTTCGGTCCCAAGACTCGTGCAGCGGTCTCTGCTGACCAATAACGATCCTTTCGTTCTAGTGCATTCATACGAAAATGTCCCGCTTTTGCGGGGCATTTTCGTTATGGTATGCTTTCTGCAATATGAATAGGAACAGACTGCTTATTATCGGCGCGGGCGTAATCGTATTGGCCACCGCCGCCATACAATTTGCGTTCCCGCGCACCGCGGTGTCCCCGATAGTAACTGAGCCACAAACGACAACGGCTACAACGACTGCACCAACGACGGCTGTCGACAGCACTCCCGCTTTGAATGTTACGGGAGTTACGGTAAGCACTTCTGTGCCTGCAACCCAAAAACTTCCTTCAATTGCAAAAGGCGACACCATCGCATCATGGGATTTCAAGGGCGCCTATGCCGATGTCCCCGATCTTACGCTGAAGGCGCAGGTGGAAATTGCACGACTTTCGTCGTTTGTCGGTGAAGGAACGTATCCAGACGTAACGCTCTACGTTGGCATCGCCAATCAGTACGACCTTCTCGGCGACGGGAAACAAGAATATGCCTATCTCGGTCGCGCGATTGAGGCAGACGGCGCTATTTCGGGGCTTCCGTGGCACAACCTTGGTGTACTGATGGAGCGTCTTGGTGCTCTTGAGACAGCGCGGGTTGCGTACGAAAAAGCGACACTCGTTCAGCCATTGAAACAGTGGTATTACGCGTATCTTGAATTCCTCACGACGCGGATGAAGGACGACATCGTTGATATTGAAAAAACATTTGCAACCGCACAAAAAAATATCGGTCAGCAAGATGAAGACCTCCTGCAGTTGTATACCGAGTGGAAGAACGCCTCGTCGTCATGATGAATCGCCTGAACCAGACGCTTCGGTACATTCTCCTCGTTCCAGCAGTCCTTCCGCTAGTCTATATAAGCGGGATTCTTTACCCCTATGTGGCACCGAAGACCTTTCTGTTGCAGGGGAGTGGCATAGTGGCGCTCGCGCTCTTTGCGTACTTGGCGCTTGCGGGGCAATCGTTTTTTTACGGACGTTTGCGCGCCTTTGCAACATGGATACCGGCACTCCTGCTATTCGTTGCGTATATCACGTCATTTTTCGGCGTCGGTTTCTATCAAAGTTTCTGGGGACTTTTTGCCCGCGGCGACGGACTGCTAACCCTCTCGGTTATCACACTATTTTTCTATCTCATTGTGCTGTGTGCGGACCGTCCTTTTTTAGAACGTCTCGCAAAAACGGTTACGGCGGTCGCAGGTATTGTCGCCGCTATCGCCGTATTGCAGTGGGTGACGACCTTGTTCGGGGAACAGGCGTCGTTTTTGCCGCCGGTTTCAGGGCGCATCGGTAGCACGCTCGGGAATGCCGCGTTCCTTGCGAGTTATTTGGGAATGGCTTTCTTCGTGTCCTTGGTAGTCTTGCGGGATGCGCGTGGCGCGTGGCGCCGTATAAGTAAGATCACCGCGGTATTGTCGCTACTCGCGATACTGTTTACGGCGACACGCGGTACGATAATGGCGCTTCTCCTTGCGGGAGGTGTTGCGCTTGTTGCCACCACATGGAAGGGAGAAGGGAAGGTAAAAAATGTTGCACGCTACGGACTTATGGCTCTCGTCATTTTTGCCGGCCTTTTCTTCCTGTTCCGAACGGAACTTTCTCAGTCGTCGTTTGAGCCGGTGCAACGCATCGCGTCCATCTCCCTCTCCGACGAAACAGTCAGTAGTCGTCTTTTTGTCTGGTCGCACCTATTGACCGAGACGCTCCAGCGCCCATTCTCCGGGTATGGTGCCGAACATATTGCCCAACTTTTCGACAAGGTGTACGACCCGAGCAAAATTCTTGAACAGTGGTTCGATCGTTCACACAATGCATTTCTCGATTATGGTGCGCAGTACGGTATCTTCGGTTTCGCGTTCTATCTCGCGCTTATTGGTGCATTTCTCACGTACGCAATTCGGCTACATCGGCGCGAAGAAGGAAGGCTCATAACTTCCGGATTTCTTTTTTCACTTCTCATCGTTACGTATGCGGCACAGAACTTCTTCGTCTTTGACACGCCCGTTTCGCTCTGGTTGCTCTATGCGCTGTTTGCGCTTTGCGCGGTGCTTGTGTTAGACGATGCGGATGCCACGCCTCTTTCGTTGTCGCGCGTGCCGCGCATTGTGCCGTGGGTTGTTGCGGTTCTTATTGCTCTCTGTATTGTGCCGGCGGTTATCACGCCGCTTAGGGCGAATTTGTTCCTTACACAGGGGTACACCTATCATCTTATTGATGTACAAAAAGCGAACGCCTATTTTGAGCGAGGGCTCGCACTCCATACCTACGCCGGACTGGAATACGGCTATCAGGCCTATGATATGTATACGGGACATCAGGTAACGGCGCTTGCCGGAGAAAATCGAGTTGCCGCATACACGTACGCGCTTTCCGTACTGACAGCGAACTTCAACACGTATCCGTATGATGCGCGGACGGCAACGTATCTTGGTCACGTGTTAGACACGGCGCCACCGGAAGTGACGGTGGATGACACGTTCGACCAGACCGTGCTTTCGCGTGCAATCAGCCTCTCGCCGTTACGGGCGCAAGCGTGGTATATGGATGCGAATATTTATCTGCGAAATGCTGACGCACTCCCCGTCGGCGACCCACAAAGAACGGTGTTGTATCGAAAGGCGACTGCCGTTCTCGAGGAATATGCTCAGAAAGAGACCTCTCTTTCGGTGGCGCGCTACACGCTTGCAACCCTCTATTACAATTTGGGCGACACAGCGACCGCACAGAAATGGGCGGACGAGGCCTATCCTCTCTATACCAGTATGGACGGTGCTGCAGCGCGTCCCGCAGTTAAATATTATCTAGCCGTGAAAGACTGGAAGCATGCAGCGCGGTTCTTGTCGGACCTTTCTCAAGAAAATCCCACCGACTACAATACACTCTATGACCTTGCGAAAGTCACTTACCTTGCCGGCGACCTCGCCGCCGCCGACCGTATTGTCGTACGACTGCGTATAGAGGATCCGGCCATACTCGCGACAGATCAAAATTTCCTTGCCGCCATCACCGCGTATGAATCCCGTTAGAAGTTCGGGGCCATTTGTCTGGTACTATTAACCATATGGAAACCGCTCACAGGGCGAACGGTCAAAGAGATGGTGACGTTCGCGCACGCGAGCGGCGGGTGCTCCCATTCTTTATTGAATTCGTGAAGTTCTCCACTGGCTTTGCCGCCATCATCGCAGTGGCGCTTTTCACGCTCCACGTCGCGAGCATTTCGATCTAACGAGTTGCATATACGGTCGATTCTGGTAGAGTGTTTTTTGTACGAACCGAAGACCGTAAGTATCCTGCCTTGGCGGGAATGAATCTTGCGTAGGGAGACCTCTCGATTAAACTCGAGGTAAACCAGGTCGAACTCTCCTTTAGGTACGTTCGTATAGAACTATATGGCTATTAGCAAAAACAAAAAGAGCGAGATTCTCGTGAAGCTCGACAAGGCTTTTCAAGAAGCTGCTTCAATCGCATTCGTCGGCTTCTCGAAGCTTACGGTGAAGGATGCGTCAAAACTGCGACAGGAACTCTCAGCGAAGGGGGTGAACTATTATGTTGCGAAGAAGACGCTCATCAAGCGAGCACTCGAGACGCGCGGATACGCGGGAGACATTCCTGAGTTACCGGGAGAGATTGCGGTCGCGTGGACCACTACCGATGAAGTAACGGCACCCGCAAGCGGTGTGTACGAATTCGGCAAGAAGATGAAAGGCGCACTCGCACTTCTCGGAGGCGTATTTGAAGGAGCATTTCTCGATGCTCAGAAAATGACGGGAATTGCAACGATACCGTCGATGACCGTTCTCCGCGGCATGTTTGCAAATATTATCAATTCACCACGACAACGTTTTGCCATCGCGCTTAACGAAGTGGCGAAGACTAAGAATTAAGTATGAATCAGGAACAAATTATTGAAGCGGTTGAGAAGATGACGGTCCTTGAACTCAATCAGCTCGTAAAGACGATTGAGGAGAAATGGGGCGTTTCTGCGACTGCGGTGGCCTCCGCAGGCCCTGCGGCCGGTGTGCCGGCTGAAGAAGGAAAGTCCACTGCAGATGTGGAGCTCACCGATGCCGGTGCTTCCAAGATCGCGGTCATCAAGGCCGTGAAGGAGGCCCTCGCACTTGGTCTTAAGGAAGCGAAGGACCTTGTCGACGGCGTTCCTTCAATGCTCAAGACGGGCATGAAGAAGGAGGATGCTGATGAGCTTGCGAAGAAGCTCGAGGCCGCTGGTGCGAAGGTAACATTGAAGTAAATACGACACAAAAAGCGCCGTTGCCTAGAGGCAGCGGCGCTTTTTGCGTTTTGTCGCTCGAACGTCTACACTAGCGGCATCTATGGAACGGCTTTCAAAACTATTCGGTTCACCGGCTCGGCTGAAGACGCTCCGCCTCTTTGTGTTCAATCGAGATACGGGCTATACCCTCAATGAAGTTTCCGTGAGGACCAAACTTTCAAAAGAGATGGTGCGGCGCGAAGTGGTTGAACTCGTTGACTCAGGATTGCTCCGTAAGAAGGGTACCCGCGTAGCCGCGCGGTACCAAGTGAATCCGCGATTTGAACACCTCGTTGCTCTCGATGCTTTTATTCGCGAAACGACCTCGGTACGTCCACGGGAAATTATTGAAGCGTTGAAACGTGCGGGGACGCTCCGTCTCGTCGCACTCTCGGGCCACTTTACGGGTATTCTCGAACCGCAGATCGATCTTCTGGTTGTGGGCGATCATCTTGATGATCGTACACTTGCTAACGCGGTGCACTCTCTCGAAGCGGAGCTTGGGCGCGAAATCCGCTACGCCTCATTTGCCACGGCCGACTTTCGGTACCGTCTTGGGGTCTACGACCGACTTTTGCGGGACGTTTTTGACTATCCACACCGTCTTTTAATCGATAAAATCGGGCTGTAGAAATGCTACAATTTAAGAAGGTGCTCGAATATTAGTCGCATAAAACAAAGAGTTAATTACTATGGTTTTCAACACATGGGCGGATGTCCTTAGCCAGTCCTTCAACAATCTGTTCTACGGATCGGTGGCGTTCATCCCCAACTTAGTCGTTGCAGTCGTTATCTTCATCGTCGGTTGGCTCGTCGGCCTCGGCCTCGGCCGTGTCGTCGAACAGATCGTCAATGCATTGCGTGTCGATCACGCGCTCCGGGCTACCGGCATTGAGCGGGTGCTCTCGCGCGCAGGCCTTGAGCTCTCGTCGGGTAAGTTCCTCGGATTCCTGGTCAAGTGGTTCTTCATAATCGTCTTCCTGGTCGCATCGCTTGATGTGCTCCATCTGACGACGGTGAACCTCTTTATCAGCGATGTCGTCCTCGGATATCTTCCGCAGGTGATAGTTGCGGTCCTGATCCTCTTGGTCGCGGCAGTCGTTGCTGAAGCGGCAGAACGAGTCGTCGTTGGCTCGGCGAAGGCCGCGTCTCTTCGCTCCGCTGGTTTTCTCGGAACGATAGCGCGCTATGCGATCTGGATATTCGCACTTCTCGCGGCGCTCACACAATTGAATGTGGCGACCGGACTTATTCAGGCCCTTGTTCAGGGCATCATCATCGCAGTATCGCTCGCTATCGGCCTCGCCTTCGGTCTCGGCGGCCAGGCTTCAGCGGCACGCTACCTCGATCGTCTCCAGTCAGAAATGAAGGACTAAGGGTTCTTACGAAACCACCCCCGACCTAGGTCGAGGGTGGTTTTGTCTTTATGGCGCTTGACTCCCCAGCGGTGCTCCTCTATACTCGCTTATACGTGTCTACGAACCGAAAAACTAAACTTTTAGGAGCGGATAGGCCGTAAGGCCCGCGCGTTGTAAAACGCTCGAAAACCGCCCCTTGGGGCGGTTTTCGTTTCAGAGGGACACGGGAATCTTTGACATACGAAATATGCAAAAGTAAAAAGCCCTCATACAGGGAGTGATTTCTGTATGAGGGAGTGCAAAAATGACCTGCCTCGCCGAAGCTCGGCGAAGGCGGGAGGTGCTATGTAGGTCTCCGTACGAGAGACATAAGAGTGCACGGTGGATGCCTTGGCCTAGGACGGCTATGAAGGACGCGACTAACCTGCGAAAAGCTT
>JANLHF010000041.1 GCA_024653825.1 Patescibacteria group bacterium
GCGGCCAGCCAAAAAACTGGGTGCAAAAAATCGCCCCGCTTTTAATGGGGCGACTTTTTGCAAACTATATTCTTCCTGATTAGAGATTAGATATCTCGCCGGCAATTGCCGCCGCGTCCGCCCCAAGCGCCGCCGAGGTATCCGGGATCTGATTGAGGTCGGCTGTGATGTCCGCGGTCGTATCGCCTCCAGTGAGCACCGGAAGCTGTGACTGTTCAATTGCTGAAGTCGGCACATCTGAAGAATCAGATGTCCTCGTTCCGTAGAAGTACCACAAGCCGAGCACTACGATAATAACGGCCACAATGACGTACCACACGCCCTGTGCGCTTTTCTGCACCGGTGGCTGGCTCATCATCGGCTCTGGTGTCTGATTCATCGCCGGTTCCGGCGTGTTTCCTGTTGGTTGATAGTCCATAGTAGTCTGTTTAGAGATTATTGACCTGATGTACTCGTTGCCTCTGCAGTCACTTCTTCGTCAACGTTAGGGACATTGCCGAGCGCCTGCAAAGCGTTTTGCACTGCTTGGCGAGTGCCCTTCATCGCGCCGTCACGCAGAGCAAACAGGTCATTGAATAGTGTCTGATGCAGGCTCCTAAATGAGTCTCTCAAGCTCTGCATAAGATCTTCTTGCCCCGTGGACGTTGTCGTGTCTGTCGTATCCGACACGACCGGGACGTCTAGAGCATAAGCGGTAGCAGCCTGTGCAATTACCGCATTCCGGGCGTCTTCGATCGCAGTCACCGCAGACTGAATAGCCACATCTGCAGTACCCACGTCCCTTCCGTTCACCGCGGCAGTATTCGCGCGGTCCCGCATCTTCTGCATGATCTCGTCATAGCGATCAAGCAGCTTCATAAAGTGGTCGGTCCACGTCTTGTTGAGTTTTTCAAGCTGATCGACGACTCTCTGAGCATTCTGCTGTCTTACCTTATCTTTAATTTCTGCCAAACGTTCTTTTGCCTTCTCGCGTTGCTCTGCCACACGCGTCTTTGCCTCTTCGCGGACAGATTCTATACGCGCCTTAGCTTCTTCGTGTGCGGCCTCCATACGCGCCTTTGTCTCCTCGCGGGCGGTTTCGATACGCGCTTTCGCCGCCTGCACGTTCTCCGTCCGGATGGTCTTTGCTTCTTCACGTACAGTCTCCATCTTCTGCTGTGCTTCTTCGCGCGCGGCTTGTCTCTTCTCGAGCTCCGCCTGCTTCACTTCCTCCCGCATCGTCGTCGCGGTTGCCGTAGTCATCGCGCGAACATTTGCTGTCACCGGACGCATAACGTCGTCGGTGCCAGTCGTTTCGTTTTCAGCGAACGCAACGCCCGCAGACAGAAAGAGGGCTGCCGCACTTCCGATGACTCCTATAGTTTTTAATGTGTACATATACGAAATACGTTAAATGGATAAATACCAGATTCTCTCATTGGCAATTATATCACTACTGCAAGCGAAGCGAGGTAAAGAGTGAATGTCTGCATTTGCTCTTTCCGAGCAAGCGTAGCAGAAAGCCCGTAGGGCTTACTGCGCACAGAAGAGATGAGAGATGAAAGAAACGAATGGATCGGCATTGGGGCCGTAGACAATAGCGGCGCATTATATCCTTCTCCGATTTACTTCTTTCGCTTACGCGAAATGGCGGCACGGAGGAATTCGGTAAAGAGCGGGTGCGGAGAGAGCGGGCGCGCCTGGAATTCTGGGTGAAATTGTGTACCCAACATAAAGGGATGTTCTTCGCGCGAGAGCTCTGCGATCTCCATCAGTACACCGTCGGGCGACGTCCCCGAGAAGATGAGCCCTGCAGCCTCTAACTGCTTCACATATTTCGGATTGATCTCGTAGCGGTGGCGGTGGCGTTCCTCAACCAATTCTTTCTTGTACGCGGCACGCGCCATTGTCCCCTTCTTCAGATACGCCGGATATACCCCGAGGCGCATCGTCCCGCCGTATTTGTTATCAGCAAGATGCTTTTTCTGCTCCAGCATCACATCTACCACTGGATCTTCTGAATTCTTCTGTATCTCGGTCGTGTGTGCATTCTTCAGTTTCAAAACGTTCCGCGCATATTCGATGACCATTAATTGCATGCCGTAACAGAGACCGAAGTACGGGATCTTATTCTCACGCGCAAACCGTATTGCTTCGATCTTCCCTTCTATCCCGCTCTCTCCAAAGCCACCGGGGACAATGACGCCATGGAACTTCTTGAGACCGAGAAGCGCTTTCGCACTCCCCTTCTCGAGATCCTTTGAATTGACCCAGGTAATTTTTGGTTGTCGGTTGAGCTTCGCGGCTGAAAATTTGATTGCCTCGATGACCGAAAGGTACGCATCGGAGAGTACAAAATTGCCCGAATCAAAATATTTCCCGACGATAGCGATACTCACTTCAGGCACACTTTTATCTGTCGCCGCTTTCGCAAATTTGCTCCAACGCGCCAGACTCGTCCGTCGCTTCCCCTTCAGACTTAATGTGTCGAGTAACATGTCGCCAAGTTTATCCTTCTCGAAGTTGAGCGGGACATCGTAGATACTTTTTGTGTCGGGCGCAGAAATGACGTGGGAGGGTTCAATATTGCAGAAAATTGCGATTTTCCCCTTACGTTTCTCGTCGAGCGCGACTTCGGCACGTGCCAAAATGAAGTCGGCCTGGAGCCCGACACCATTGAGCGAGCGCGCTGCATATTGTGTTGGTTTCGTTTTCATTTCACCAATGTTGATTGGAATCGGCACATACGAAACCATTACCACTACCACGTCCTGCGGATGCTGCTGCTTCAACATGCGTGCCGCTTCTAAGAAGATGATGTTCTGATACTCGCCGATCGTTCCCCCGATCTCAATCAGAGTTACATCAGCTTTCGCCGCCTCGGTCGCCACCTCGATACGACGTATCACTTCAAGAGGCACATCCGGCACGACCTCAACATTTTTCCCTCTGTACTCCAAATTACGCTCGCGACGAATGATTTCTTGGTACACGCGTCCAGTCGTCATGTAATTGATCTCGGGAAGATCCTCGTCGAGGAACCGTTCATAATTGCCCATATCCTGATCGGTCTCGTATCCGTCGCGGAGTACGAACACTTCGCCGTGTTCGGTGGGATTCATCGTACCTGCATCAACATTGATGTACGGATCAATTTTAATCGCGGTCACGCGGAGGCCGCGTGATTTTAAGATGCAACCAAGAGAGGAAGAGACGATGCCCTTGCCGACGCCACTCATCACACCGCCAACGACGAATATGTATTTGTGGCCTTCTTTTGCCATGTTAGGCCTTCAAATATTTGCGTATCGCAAACACGGAAGCAACGGCACCCAGCGCAATACCCGATGCTATCAGTATGAAAAAGATGAATGCAAAATGGTCAGCATAATAATGCGCGACATTAAATCCGCCGAACCAATCAACCGTCTTGGTCCCCGCATACCATGTCGCTGGCCACAACAAAAGAAGTACCAACGTACTCGCGGCAACACCGGTGATAACGCCCGTTATGATAAAGGGTCCCTGAACATATGCATTGCTGGCGCCCACAAGCCGCATCACCGCAATCTCATCCTTCGCGGTATAGATCGCGAGACGGATGGTCGCAAAAGCGATGAGCATAGAAGCGATCGCGAAGAGGACAACGACGGCGAAGCCAATCTCGCGTATTGCCTTTATTGCGAGCGCGAGACGATCGATAACCTCTTTGTTCTGTTGGTAATTAATGCGGTCAACGATGGAAGCTCCTCCCGCAGAGAGGGCCGGCGATGATTCAAGAAATTTAACGATGCTTTCGTATTGTGATGGATCCTTCGCGCGTATCTCGAGCGAAGCATCCAGTGGGTTCCCCCCGAGCTCGTTCAGCGCTTGAAGGGTGAGTTGGTCGTTCGCATGTCGCTCGCGGAATGCGATAAGCGCTTCGTCTGCTGAGGTGTAGGAAACCTCAGATACTTGAGGAAGTTTCTCGAGCTGGCCCTTTACACCAAAAATATCCGTCTCGCTCGCCGTAGTGACGAAGTAAACCGACACGTCAACCTTGTCGGTAATAACAGAAAGAGTGAAGGTCAGGAGCGCCGAAAGGAAAATGAGTGAGCCGATAATTGCAAGCGTGACCGTCATGATGAGCACCGTCGCCGCCGAGACCGCGCCACCACGGACGAAACTCTTCCATCCGCTGACCAGCACGCGCTTCACAATCATCCAGTCCATTGTCATAGTATATACTGCCCGCCTGCATCATCACGAACCATGCGTCCACGATCGATGGTGACGACGCGCTTACCGATAGCGTCCACAACCCCCTTGTTGTGGGTCGTGATGATGATGGTCGTCCCGAGTTCGTTAATCTTTTTCAAAATTTCAACCACTTCGTACGTATTAATGGGGTCGAGGTTCCCCGTCGGCTCGTCGGCGACAATAAGATCGGGCTGATTGATGATAGCGCGGCCAATGGCAATGCGCTGTTTCTCGCCGCCTGAGAGTTGGTCAGGGAAATGTTTCGCTTTGTCGCCGAGATTTACCAATTCCAAAATGTACGGGACATCACTTGCGATTTCGTCATCAGAACGACCGGCTGCCTCCATCGCGAAGGCGATGTTCTCATAGGCCGTTTTGTTGGGGATAAGGCGGAAGTCTTGAAAGACCATTCCAATCTTCCGTCGGTAATGGTGGAGCGCCGAGCTCGGTAGATCATTCACATCGACGGATTCAAAAAAGACATTCCCGTCGGTGGGGCGCTCTTCGGCGAGAAGTAGCTTCAGCAGAGTCGTCTTGCCCGCGCCCGAATGGCCGACGATAGAAACGAACTCTTTGGGTGCGACGGAGAGCGTAACCCCTTCGAGCGCTGCCATATCTCCGTATCGCTTCGTCACCTTGTCAAAATAAATCATTGTATGTAAGCATACAAACATTCGCTCGGCGCAAATAAACAATCTTGATTATTTATTTGTCCTCGCTTCATGTTTGTCGCTTTCTATTGTACCCCATCCTCGGCGGCGGCGTCTATAAACCCGTCTAGGTCGCCTTCGAGGACTTTGTCCGGATTGCTGGATTCGTGCTCGGTGCGGTGGTCCTTGACCATCTTGTAGGGGTGGAGGACGTAGGAGCGAATCTGACTCCCCCACTCGTTAGCGGTAGTCGCGGCGATTGACCGGCCTTTCGCCGCAGCTTCGCGCGCAACCTCTTCTTTGGCAAAAATCTTGGCCGCAAGAAGCTCCATTCCCTTCTCGCGGTTAGCGAGTTGACTGCGCTCGCTCGAAACATGCACCGAGAGGTTGGTCGGCTTATGGAGAATACGCACCGCCGTCTCGCGTTTGTTCACGTTCTGACCGCCCGCGCCTCCGGCGCGGGCGAATTGTATTTCCAAATCGTCCGGCTTGAGCTCTACCTTGTCGCTCGGGACAAGAGTCGGCAACACTTCCACCAGCGCAAAGCTCGTCTGACGTTTCGCATTCGCATTAAAGGGCGACTGGCGCACGAGCCGATGCACGCCCGCTTCATGCTTCAAACGGCCGTACGCGCCACTGCCGGATATCTCCAGCATCACGTTTCGGTATCCGCCCTGATCGTTTTCGTTCGCGTGGAGCTCGCGCACGCGCCAGCCCTTCTCCGCCGCATACCCTTCGTACATCCGACGGAGCATCCGCGCGAAGTCTTCAGCATCGTCGCCACCTGCGCCTGCGAGGATGGCCAAAGTCGCATTGCCCGCATCATGCGGGTCGCCCGAGCCACCTTCTTTCAGGCTTTGATATTCCTGTACGAATTTCTGTGCGGCGTCCTTGTCCGTCCAGAAATCGGGCGATGCCATCATCGCCTCGAGCTCCGCTAGTCGCGTGTCCCGCTCGTCAGCCATTGTCAAAGACAATCAGCTCTTTCTCTCTCTTGCCTCCTTGGCTCGTGCGAGTTCACCCCTTCTATCAAGTAACGGCTCAAGTTCTGTAGCAACATCTTCTCCTGCCCGAAGTCTTTCCCGTAATGGAGCGATCCGAACATCTAATGCTTCTAACTCTGCATCTGATTCAAGAATCGCTTGCCGTGCAAAATCATACTCGGCGGCCCTCCCTTCCCCGACTGCACTTTGTCGTTTTTGTGGTATTCCTTCCATACACATATTCTACGGGCTATACGCAAATAGCACAACCGCGATCTTGGAGCCGCCTCTCAGATTTGAACTGAGGACCTACCCCTTACGAAGGGGTTGCTCTACCAGCTGAGCTAAGGCGGCGTATTCTCTTTCTATCATATAATCTCACCTCGAAGAAGAGGTCTGTGTTTTACGCTATACTAAAGACGGTCTGCCCTTTAGGAGAAATCGCCATGGAGGAAAAATTCACCGAGGTGGAAATCCGCATCGCAAAAGCGATAAAAAAGACACCCGCAGAAACGCGGGAAATACTCAAAGAAACAAAGAACGCGGCCCGGAAAAAGCGAGAAGAAGCCACTGACCTCGACTTCACGAAGCTTGCCCCCGACCCCGAGAAACCCAAGTCGTCCTAGACCCTTCTGCCGAATGGGTCTTTTTTATTGCTTGACAAATAGACCAACGGCGACCTCAACTTCGCCGGCAAAAAAGACGACTTCGAAAAGACGCGCCCGTTCGCGAGAACCATGCCAATGCATCTGTCGTAACGCGACGCCACAGGCCCTTCCCTCACCCTCGGGTGACGCGAAGGGCC
>JANLHF010000004.1 GCA_024653825.1 Patescibacteria group bacterium
CAGATTTTTGACAAATCTGCTACGCGCTAATCTTTCAAACCGTCTCGCAGGGCTTTTATTTCAGCCCCGCGGCGCATTCTGGTCGCTATTTCCTCCCCGAACTCTTCTTCTAGCGTTTTTGGTTCCGGCTTCAACGGATGTTTCTCTAAAGACTTTTCTCGAGCAATTCTTGCCCGTTCTAGTGCCGCATCCAATTCCTTTTTTCCTTCTGGACTAGGCATAGATGATTACACTAAAAGAGAATCTACAACTGCCTTCACGTCGCCACCGTCGGCCTTGCCCTTGAGTTCTTTCATCAGTGCGCCCGTAAACTTTCCGGCATCGGCTTTGGAGGACACGCCGAGTTCCGCCATTTTTGCTTTTATAATCGGCAGGATTTCTTCGCGGCTCATCATTTGCGGCAGGTAGGAATCAATAATTGCGAGTTCCAGCTTCTCGGGCTCGGCGAGCTCATTGCGTCCGGCCTTTTCAAATTGTTCTATAGAATCCTTACGCTGGCTCGCGGCGCGCTTCAAGACGGTGAATGCCTCATCGTCGTTGAGGTATTCGTCGGGCTTGCGTTTCTTGGCAACGACTTCGTTCGTCATTGCGGTCACAAGCGAGCGGAGCGTCCGGAGCCGGACTTCATCGTGGGCGCGGAGCGCCTCGGGGATGGATTGCTTCAGGGTTTCGTGGATAGCCATACCTCAAGTATACTACAGGTATGGATTTGTTTACCATCGCGCTTATCGTGCTCGCCCTCCTCTTCGTGCAGGGCGTCGGCCTGTACTTCGTTTTCCGCCGGCGCGAAGCGCCGGCGCCGGAAGACAGTAATGGTATGGTACTTCTCCAACAGCAGATGCAGGAGCTCGCTCGCACGCTTGATGCGCGCGTTTCTGAATCATCAAAGGCGATGCAAGAAAACTCGCACCGCCAGTTTTCGGAATCCTCGCGGCTCATCAAGGAAATCACCACCGAGCTTACGTCGGTAAAAGAAATCGGCCGGCAGACACAGACCTACGCCGAACAGCTCCAGTCGCTCCAGGACCTGCTCAAGAACCCAAAACAGCGCGGCATCCTCGGTGAATATTACTTGGAGACCGTACTTCGCAACGTGATGTCGCCGGAGGACTACCGCATTCAGTATCCGTTTAAGAACGGCGAGATTGTAGACGCCGTCATCATCATCAATAAGAAGCTCGTACCGGTAGACTCCAAGTTTTCGCTAGACAACTACAACCGCTTCGTGAGCACGCAGGTGGGCACGCCCGAGCGCGCCGCCGCGGAGAAGGCGTTCGTAAACGACCTGAAGCTGCGCATTTCAGAAACGGCAAAATATATCCGCCCGGAGGAAGACACGATGGACTTCGCCTTTATGTTCATCCCGTCCGAGGGCATTTACTACGACCTCCTCACCAACCAAATCGGGGGCGGGGGAGAGGAAGAGAATCTCATCCAGCGCGCGGCGAGCAAGTATAAGGTCATCATTGTCTCGCCGACGTCATTCTTGGCCTACCTCCAGACAGTGATGCAAGGCTTAAAAGCGCTCCAGATAGAAGAGAAGGCCGCCGACATCCAGAAGCGGGTAGGGGAGCTGGGCAAGCACATCGGCGCGTATGAAGAATTTTATAAAAAGCTGGGGGTCTCGCTTGGCACCTCGGTATCTCACTGGAACGCGGGCTATAAAGAGCTCGGCAAGATAGATAAGGACGTGTATCGCATCGCCGAGTCCAAAATAGGTATCGAGCCTGAACTACTTGATAAGCCCACTCTTGGTGACGAATGATTTGAGCAAGGGTTCCCCTTGCTCACCTGTCAGTCTGGTTCTGTCTGTAGCCAGTCACGAATGTGAGACTCAACTTCTTCCCTCGAGGAAAAATATTCCGGGAATTTTGTGGGTTCCGTTATTGCGTGAGAATCATTAACATATGTGGCGTAGCTACTGTACGGATACGATTCGACGAACCGCATCAATGCATCCTTTGAGCCCACATGTTCTTTCCATTTCGCATCCATTAGCTTCGCCGGATTTAAGTGAATGTACGAATACAGATATTTGAGATACTGATCGCTGTCAACGTGAATGCTTCTGAACGGTCCCTGAAATAGTGCGCCACCCCGTTCGTTCTTAGTATTGAAATACATCGAATAACCGGTTTGTAGCTTGAGCATAAATTTTGATATGCCCTCGTCTGTTAGCGGCGTCGCCAATATGTGGAAATGATTCGGCATAAGACAGAACGCGCCAATAGCGACTAGCGGCCCCGCTCGGTCTAGCTTGAAGATGTCGTTGTATTTTATCGAACGAAGAACATTGCCGATACGAGTGTCTTCAGTGCTGTTAGCGAGATAAAGAAGCATCAAGAATCGCTGGTAGTCCCGTGGAGAAGGGAAGATTACTCGCTTGTCTACACCGCGATTATAGAGGTGATAGTATTCTCCTTCAACGAACGAATCCTTTCGTTCCATGCCAACATCTTAACATGAGCAAGGGTTCCCCTTGCTCACAGTTTTTGTGGAGATCGGTTTTGGCCGATTACGCCTGCATTTTTACGTTCGGCTTGTACAAATCGTGAGAACCCTAAGATTCTCCAAAGAACCGCTTTCAGGGCGGTTCTTGCCTTTTTAGGCCAGAAATGCTAGATTGTGGGGACTATGGAAGTGGCCGTAATCAAGACCGGAGGGAAGCAGTATGTCGTCTCAAAGGGCGACACTATCGCTATTGAGAAGCTCCCAGGGGACTTGAAAAAAGGTGACACAGTTGTCTTTGGCGAGGTGCTCCTCGTGGACAACGGCTCGGACACGACCATCGGCGCGCCCATCATTAAGGGTGCGGAGGTCAAGGGCACCGTTGTTCAGGCCGGACTTGGGAAGAAAGTCGAGGTGGTGAAGTATAAGCCGAAGAGTCGCTACTACAAGCGCAAAGGCCATCGCCAGCCGATACTGAAAGTCAAAATCGACGCCATTTCCTAACTCCTTGTTTCTGAGAACAGACTTCACACAGAGGCTTTTGCCTCGCGTTACTTCGTTTTAGTTACTATTCACTCACATATCACATGCAAATAGGAAGATGGAATCATCAGTCAGGGGGAGACAGCTCCTCACATAGCAGTGGCGGGTCAAGCCGGCCATATTCGTCGCGCCCGTCCTCAGGTGGCAGTCGTCCGTATTCCCCGCGCCCCGCAGCGGGGCGCGGGGCGAGTCCGAGTCGTTACCCGTCTCGGGGCGGCAGCTACGGCGCACGCGGTAGCTTCGGCGGGAAGCCGAGCTACGGCAGTCGCGGTGGAAGCCGTGGGGGAGGGAAGCGCGGCGGCTTCGGTACCTTCGGCGAGACGGAGGCGGAAATCGCCAAATTTATGAACAAGACGGTCGTCACGACCTCGGAGCCGGTATTCGTCCCCGAGCACAAGTTTTCTGACTTCGACATCAACGCGCACCTAAAGGCGAATATTATCGCGCGGAAGTACGTAGCACCGACGCCGATTCAGGATAAGGCGATTCCGCATGCTCTTTTGGGGCAGGACATTGTCGGTCTCGCCGAGACAGGGACAGGGAAGACGGCAGCCTTCCTTATTCCGCTCATTGATAAGGTAATGAAGCAGAAAGGCGAGCGTGTTCTTATTATGGCGCCGACCCGTGAGCTTGCGGTGCAGATAGAAAAGGAGCTCGCGGGTTTCGCGAGGGGCTTGGGCTTCCGCGGTATGGTTGCGGTCGGCGGTGCCAACATCGGTCCGCAGATCTCGCAATTGAAGCACGACCCAGCATTCGTCATTGGTACTCCCGGGCGTTTAAAGGATCTGGTGGAGCGCAAGGCGCTCGTGCTCACCGGCTTCGGCACCGTCGTTTTGGATGAAGCAGATCGAATGCTGGACATGGGCTTCATAGATGATATGCGGCTTATCCTCGGAAAGATGCAGAAGGAGCGCCACACCCTCTTCTTCTCTGCGACAATGGGGAAGGACATTGAGAAACTCATCGGCGATTTCCTCTCAAGTCCGGTCATCATTTCGGTGAAGACCCGCGATACACCATCGAGTGTCGATCAAGACGTGGTTCGCATTCCGCGTGGGAAAGATAAATTTGAAGTACTCGCAGAAATGCTCAAGGACCGCGAGTTTAGTCGCGTGCTCGTCTTCGGGCGCACAAAGTTCGGTGTTGAAAAGCTCGCGAAGGCGCTCTCGCGTCTCCATATTCACGCCGAGAGTATTCACGGCAATAAGACTCAAGGTGCGCGTCAACGCGCTCTCGAGGCCTTCAAGGCAGGGAAGGTGAGTGTGCTTGTCGCAACTGATGTTGCCGCGCGTGGTATCGATATCCCTGCCGTCTCACACGTCATAAACTATGACCTACCTTCAACCTATGAGGACTATGTACACCGCATCGGCCGCACCGGCCGTGCAGACCTAAAAGGGAAGGCTCTTACCTTCGTCCAGAGTCGTTAACCATTTGCGCGCGAGGGGGGTCGTTATTCTTTGTCGGCGAATACGACGAGTCGTTTTGAAAAACTCTTCGTGACGGCGTTCCACACTCCCGCACAGGTAATGAGATTTAGGTGCGCCTTGCCGTCGTTCGAATTGAATACACTAGGCACTTCTTGGTCCTCGTCGAAGATCCGAGTCTTCTTTACGATGAACACGCTTGTCGCGCCGTTTTCGTCAGTCACATATATTTTGTCGCCCGCGCTAATCTTAAAGAGGTTATCAAACACTGCCGGAATGGAGTCTTTCCAACCTTCGTGTCCCGCAATGACCGCACTACCATCCTCACCGGGACGAGGCCCGAGTTCGTACCATGCGACATCAGAAGGGCCCTTTGGCACATCCATAGCCCCAAGGGGGGTCAGCCCAACCTGTTCAACGGTGGCATCAATGTTGAGAGCAGGTATGCGAAGCCTTGCAGGGAGGCCTATGTTCGCACCGACAGACACTATTATTTCCGGATTTGGAGGCCTAATCAACGAAGCGGCGTACACTAGGCAGAATGCAGTTGCCCCCACCGCAATGATGAGTAACGATCGAAGTACTCTTTTCTTTTGCATTACGCTCGATACCTTCTTGAAACAAAGTATCCAAGCATGCCGAGCAGAACAATCGTATCGATGAGCGTCAGGACGCTCCAGAAGGTATTTCCCTCAAACAAAGGGAAGCCGGTATTCGGCAGTTTTGGCGAAGCCACAACGACCGTAGCAAGGGCGAAGTCTGTTGCCGTCAGGCCATTGGCGCTTCCAGAGGCGGTGCCGATGTTCGTTGTCGTTTTCGTCAGATTCGTTTTACAACTAAACACCCATGACTCGTTGCTTTCAAGCAGATTGTTTTTATTGAGGTCTCCGGGGTGTCCCACTACGCGACCCGGTAGACCGGTGCATTTGTTGTCGGAAATGCTGACATTGCTTAGAGGCTCTGTGCCTGGATTGGTCACGATGTAGGTGTAAGTCACGGCCCCGCCGGAAGAGAGAAGTGTCGGCACGCTCGGTATCTTTACTATGTGAATGAGTGGAGGAACGATTGATTCGCCAACAACAACCGTGGCACTTGCGATGTCAGTCGTGCTGATGCCGTTTGCCCATCCGGTCGCGACAATGGTGTTCGTGTGCGTTACGGAAAGCGTCGTGGAACAGCGGTATGTCCAAGTTTCGTTCATCTCAAGTGCGGCGTTCGCATTTGTGTCGCCGGAAACGAGAAGTACGGGGCTGCAGCTATCACCAACCATCGTGATATCAGTCACTGGAACTGTCCCGATATTTCGAAGCGTGTAGGTATAGGTCACGGGTCCGGGGCCACTAGGCAATGAAAGAGGGTTCGCCGTCTTCACTAAATCGATGAGCGGCGGTACAACAGGCGCTGGCGGGCCAATGTCGTCATTTGTAATGATACAGAATCTGTTGTCGCCCGGGCTGAGGCCGATACGACCATCAGAATCACAGCCACCAGAGAATGATTGGGTATAGTTAGCATTACCAGTTTCGGTCACGGCGTACACGGGTGCGGGCGCCTCGAAACTATTGGTCACTCCAGAAACAACCGGCGTGCCGTTAACGAACAGCGGGAAGTCAGCGACGGTCTTAGTCCCGCCACTATCGTTAATAACCGTCTTGACGATGTTAATATTCCCATACTGTTGGCCACTTCCAGAAGACGGAACTGCGGCTGTACCAACCGCACATGTAGACGTAATGGTATCTGTATCGGTCGTAACCGTTCCACCAAATGCTAAAGCCCTACCTATCCATGCCACGGTACTGCCGACGGTGATGCCTGCAGCATCAATGACCGTCCCTATAAATGTGGAATTTGCTCCAAGAGTTGTCCCTGCTCCCGGAGTCCAAAATACGTTGCAGGAAGATGCGCCAGCGGAATAAACAATTGAGTTGTCTGCGGTATCAAGTGCACCGGTACTCCTAAAGATATATGTTCCCGAGCCGTTTAGGGTAATCCCTGCTGTTCCAACGGTTGCCGCGCCCGTTACGCAATACACTCCAGGCGTATACACTCCAATTTGACCGTGCGTAGTATCGGTGGACAGGTTAATTGCTCCACTCGCAAAAGTAAATGTGCATGATTGGCTGTTAAGGTTATTAGGCCCTGTATTTAAGGCAGCGTTCTGGTCAATTCCTGCCTGCTGATAGAAGGCATCGCCGACACCTCCGCCGATATAGGTTGAACCAGTAAGTGTATGAGAACCTCCACCACTGAGTGTTGTATATCCGAGATCCCCAACAATATCTGTTACTGCTGAATTGCGGGTGAAAGTATCGGAAAGGATACCGAATGTCGCTGCGTCCCCAAGAGATGGCGTGGTTGCTGCAAGAGCAGTAATTGGCCCAACCATACTAAGGACACATGAAGCGATCACGACTCCCAATGATATTTTTTTAGATGTTTTCATATACATACGATTACGATATAGATTTTTAATGTGCGTTTATATAACTTCTTGTTATCGGTCCGAAATATCCCGCAGGTGGACTGATGCCAACACTCGCCTGAAATTCGGCCAATGCTGCACGCGTTAGAGGGCCGAAGTAGGAGGTTGCACCAACCTGTGACAAGGCAAGAGCGGCCGAACCTTTGTTCTCCGAAATCAGGTATTGCTGAAGGGTGGTAACGTCGCTATTTTTATTGCCTACCGTAAGGTTGGAAGTAAGCGCCTGAATCTGTGTGCCGGAAGTGGAAGTAGAAGGCGCAGAAACTACCGAATCCGAAACAGCGCCGCTTGTGACAGTTTGTCCCGCCGCATTCGTAAATGCACCGGTGGAGCTTACATAGACTACCTGTCCGTTTCCGAGCGTTATCATCTGACCCTGATCCTGAGAAGATGTTGATATTTGTGTTGTGGTAGTTGTGGTAGTAGTAGTGACAGGTGTTGGTGTTGAGGTTGTGACCGAAGTTGAAGTTTGGGTAGGAGTCGGTGTCGGAGTGGGTGTTGGTGTCGGTACTGATACGACGGATGCGGACGTCGGCGCGGTGACCGTGCTTGAGTCAAGCGTCACTGCGGTCTGCGCAAGCGCACGGCCGTTTAGCTGTACACCGGTGTTGAGTACAATCGCTGTTTGGTCCAATATAATGCCATTCATCACGGCAGTGGTGCCAATAGTTGTTTGCCCAGCAACTTGCCAGAAGATGTTTCCAGCTTGTGCGCCACCGGCGAGAACGACGTGTACACCGGAGCTCACGGTGAGGTTTTGCGCTATCTGGAATATCCAGACATCGTTTGCATTACCAGAGAGCGTGACGTTTGTCGGGATGGTGACGCCGGTGCCCCATTTGTAGAGTCCGGGGGCAAGCGTAAGTCCGCCGATGTTTCCGGCACCGAGTTCAGTCGCCGTCGGGTTGGTTCTGCCTGCGGCGTCGGTATAGGCGTTTTGCATATCAAGCACCGCTGTGGTTAGGGTAGCAGGGGTCGGGTCCGCATAGCCCGGAGCGTATATCTTTCCGCTTACAAGAGCGGAGATTGAGTAGGCACCAGCATCGGGGAGCGAAAGCGAAAATCCGGTGAGGTAGGTTGCAGCGGCGGGACTAAGCCCTATGTCTCCGGTCACTGCAGTGGTTCCAGTCGTTGAGACGCCGGTTTTTGAAAGAATCACGAAATTGCCAGCAGACCCGAGATTCACCGTCGCCGGTCCGGCCGCAAGCACAGTAATCGGTACCGCAAGGCTGAGTACAAGTGAAAATGCCGTCGCGAGCACAATTGAATTACTGGTGATTTTTTTCATAAATTTAAGTATGTATTAGTGGTTGGTACGTTTGGCCTCTAGGAGGCATACTAGAATGTTGGCCAGAAAGTTTAGATTCGCGTAATCTGCAATATTACTTTTGTCAGTGTAGCACAATCAAAAAGCCTTTTTACTGTCAAGGGTATGGGTGTGGACAAAGTGTGGGGTGTGGTACCATACGGAAAATCATCCATCATGAATGACTTTCTCAAAATGGACATATTTTTTTTTATAACAAGTGCTGTAGTCGTTTTGTTCGCGATCCTTGGCGCCGTCGTGCTCTGGCGGCTCGCGCGCGTGCTGAAGAACATCGAACACATTTCAGAACAGGTCGCCGCCGAGAGTGATACTATCCGCGCTGACCTCGCCGAGGTGCGCGGAGATATCCGAAAAGGGAAGGGGCGCTTAAAATCATTGTTTAGTTTTTTCGGTAAGACCGCGAAGCGGGCATCAAAAGATACGTGATGCACATTCGTTTAATTCAATTAACATAATCGCTATGAAAAATATAAAAAGAACGGGTGCGAAGAAAGCAGCAAAAGCAAGGAAGGTAGTAATGGGAATAGGCACAGGGCTTGCTGCAGCAGGTGCCGTAGCTGCAGCCGGTTATTATTTTTACGGAAGCAAAGGCGCAAAAAAGCACCGAAAAATTGTGATGAAGTGGGCGAATGATATGAAGAAAGAAGTGGTGAAGGAAGCGAAACATCTCGAGAAAATAAACCCCAAAGCGTTCTCTACTATTGTTGACCGTGTTGCGGAAACGTATCAAGATGTCCGTTCAGCAGATGTTGATGAGGTCAAGCGTGCGGCAAAAGAGTTGAAAGCGAACTGGGACAAGATACAAAAGGAAACGAAACACACTATTCGTAAACACGTCTCGCGCGCGAAGAAGACTATTGGAAAACGCGCAAAGTAGGTATCCAAATTAATGGCCTGCTAGGTAAGAGATATTAGTAACCACAACGTGCTCTTGATCGAGATGTCCCGCCACAGAAATTTCTGCGCCAGTCCACGAAGAGAAGTTGGCCGGAGTTGAGGAGGGGAACACAAGGGCTTTTGCCACCGTGCTTCCACTGCGATCTTGGTAGAACAGTTCTTCATAGCGCGTTACTTGTTAAAATTGATTTTATGTACCTTTGTCCCCGCCCAGTTTATTATATAAGTAGATAATTTAAACTCGTATAAAACAGAGCGACACGACGTATTCGTGTCGCTCTGTTTTATTTTGGCTTATATACAACGTTTCTCGTCTCGGATAAACGGGATATAAATATATACAATCAATACCGGGGATTATTCTAGGAGAGAATATTCAAATAATATTACCCTGTATTTACTGCATATTTCTTGATGCAATCCCGCCCTTTTGTATGTTTTTCTAACGCAGGGCGCTTAATGCGCTGATTTTTGCCCGTACGGAGCCTTCTGATGCTTGTTAAAAATAAGCAAAAAACAAGCTCACCAAGACGTACGCCCCAAAAAGTATTTTTGTACATCGTCGATCCTCCTTTGGCATCCCAAAACAGCATTTTTCGTAGAAACAAAACTTATCCACTTCCTGGGTAGATACGAAGTGGAAATAATCAGTTATTATCTGATTAGTTCCGTTTTTACTAATGAAGTCGAACCTCTACAAAAAAGACCTCATCACAACGAAGTATGCCGGTACACTTTCCGGGTACACTTCGCGCTACTTAAGACGACTCGCACGTTCGGGAGAAATTGAAGGAGTTCAGGTCGGCCGAGTATGGATGATTAAACGAGGATCGCTCGTTCGCTTTCTCGATACCCAGACCAAGCACAAAAAGGAGCTCTCACTGAAGCGTTCGCGCGTTCATGCAGAAGAATACTCAAAGAGTCAAGCCGAAAATCTTTTAGCAGAACCGGTAGGTGTATCAAGCGTGCCGATTGTTCCAGTTGAGAAATCGGCATCGTCACCAAAGGTTGCTGTTAGAAATATCCCTTTCCATACCAATCCCTTTGTTCTCTCCGCAGCAGTTGCACTGCTTGTCGTGGGATCACTCGCAACACAAGTTGTATCGTTTCCCCAATTCACAGAAATGACGAAGCAGACCGCGGCAGTCGCTTCTACCCCGATACTTTCTGTTGGTGAGCAAATCGCTCTCGGTACGTATGAGACGATTAACAACCTCTTTACTTCCGCGAATCGTGGCCTCGCGTTCTTATTTACTCCAGCCCCTACGATAGTGTCGCTCGATGTTGGAACACCGAAACCAGCATCTACAACCGCAATCTCATTTCCTGCAAGAAACCTCTCAATGGAGAGCCAGACTCCCGTTCAAAATATTGTTCAAAATGCCACCTCATACCCCACATACACCACCGTCGTCCAAGGCGTCTCAAAAGATTTTGTGAGTCAGTCTCTTGCTTCACTCCGCTCTGATTTGCTCGCCACTATCTCCGGACAGGTTCAGCCCGTCCGCACGCAAACCGCCACCAATGCTTCCACCATCCAGTACGTAAATATGATTCAGAAACTGGACAGCCTCACGGTCACTAACGGCACCTTCACGGGCGGTATCTTTGACAGCGG
>JANLHF010000005.1 GCA_024653825.1 Patescibacteria group bacterium
GAGGAATATGAGATAACTAAAGAAGGAGAACAGATAGAACTCTTCCATGGAGGGAAGGGAGGCCTCGGCAACGCGCGTTTTAAAAGCTCCACAAATCAGAACCCCTTCCAGCAGACATTAGGGAAGGTGGGGAAGGGTGGGGATATCGAATTCATCCTGAAGATTATCGCTGATGCAGGGCTTATTGGCTTGCCGAATGCGGGGAAGTCGTCGCTTC
Source organism: Patescibacteria group bacterium (assembly GCA_024653825.1). Taxonomy (GTDB): domain Bacteria; phylum Patescibacteriota; class Minisyncoccia; order Phycocordibacterales; family Phycocordibacteraceae; genus C7867-001. The sequence goes on from JANLHF010000005.1 coordinate 218, forward strand.
TGAACGCTCTCACACGGGCAAAATCGAAGATAGGCGACTACCCTTTCACGACTCTTGAACCGAATCTCGGAGAGTTTTATGGTCACATTCTTGCGGACATCCCCGGTCTTATCGAGGGAGCCTCGTCCGGACGAGGTCTCGGTATAAAATTTCTTAAGCACATAGAGCGGACAGGTATCCTCTTGCATCTCGTCTCGGCTGACCAAGATGACCCCATCGCGGCATATAGGGAAGTGCGGAAGGAGATAGAAGCGTTCGGGCACGGTCTTGAAGCGAAGAAGGAGGTCATCATCCTGTCAAAAATAGACCTTATTTCCTCTGCGGAATGGGAAACCAAGATTGAGCTTCTCGCCAAAGAGACCGGCAGGGAAGTGCTCCCCGTCTCGGTCATAGATGATAAGTCGCTTAAAAAGCTCTCAGACAAACTTTCAAAAATGTTCAAAAAGTCATAAGCGCCGATGACGGCGCTTCCTCCCTGCGCTTGCCTCGAACAAACACCGAGGCCGGTATTTGTTACTCGGCTCGCTTGGTAGTAGACTTCCTCTCATGTATCGCCCGACTATAGGACTCGAGGTCCACGCGGAACTCAAGACAAGAACAAAGATGTTCTGCGACTCCGCGAACGATCCCGATGAGACGCTTCCTAATGCCAACGTCTGTCCGGTCTGTATGGCGCATCCCGGCACACTCCCGGTCATCAACCGCGAAGCAGTGAAGCATATTCTCCGTATCGGCACCGCCGTCGGCGGAGAACTCGCAGACTTCAGCGAATTCGATCGCAAGAGCTATTTCTATCCGGATATTCCGAAGGGGTATCAGATCAGCCAGTACATTCATCCGCTCATTACCGGCGGTACACTCGCGGGCGTCGACATCACACGCGTGCATCTTGAAGAAGATACGGCGCGTTCGACACACTCAAGCGACAAGAGTCTTGTTGATTTTAATCGTGCGGGCATTCCTCTTATGGAACTCGTGACCGAGCCGGTGATACATGACGCCGAGACGGCGGGTCGCTTCGCGCGCGAACTACAACTCTTGTTGCGTACGCTCGGCGCAGGCGAGGCAAACCTTGAGAAGGGAGAGATGCGCATCGAAGCGAACATTTCTGTCTCACCTAAAGAAGGGGAGTTCGGTACGAAAGTAGAAGTGAAGAATTTGAATTCATTTCGTTCAGTGGAGCGCGCTATCGCATTTGAAATAGAGCGCCAGACGGTGCTCATAGAAGGCGGTGGGAAAGTGGTGCAGGAGACGCGCGGTTGGAATGAGGCGAAACAGGAGACTTTTCATCAGCGATTCAAAGAGGGAAGCGCCGATTACCGCTACTTCCCGGAACCCGACCTTCCAAAACTCTTTCTTTCTGAGATCCCTGAGTTTGCTCAGGAAGCACTCCGCACTTCTTTGCCGGAGCTCCCTTGGGAACGTCGCGCACGCTATGTACAGCTCGGCCTTAAGACAGACGATGTTGAATTTATGATCGCTTCAGTCGTGCGCGGAACATTTTTTGATGCGGTTATAGAAGAGCTTGGCGGCGAACGCGAGCCCATAGCACTCGCGGCGAATTATTTTATATCTGATCTTGCCGGAAAATCTGGGAATGCCACCGCGGTCTCATTTGCAAAGCTCATACGAATGCTTGCCGCACACGATCTCTCGTCGCGCGGTGCAAAAGACACATTGCTCATTATGGCTGAAGAAGGCGGAGAGCCAGAGGTCATAGCGAAAGAGAAAGGTCTCGTCCAAGTTCATGATGTCACGGCGCTCGGAGAGGCAGTGGATATAGTCATCGCTACAGAGACAAAGGCAGTCGGTGAATATCGCTCGGGCAAACAAGCAGCACTACAGTATCTTATCGGGAAATCTATGAAGCAGAGTGGTGGGGCGGGGAACCCGGGAAGCATTCGAAAACTATTAAAAGAAAAGCTCGACTAGAGGGCCTTGTGCACAGCCCTTCCCTCCGAGCCGAGATATGGCTATACTAGGCGGTATGGATGAGCTTCTCATCGAGGACAAGAAATATGTATCGTCAAAACGAGCGGCAAAAATGACGGGGTATGCGAAGGACTATGTCGGCCAGCTTTGCCGTGAAGGAAGGGTGCCGGCACGGCTTGTCGGTCGGGGCTGGTATGTCCTAGAATCAGCCATTCAGGACCACCGTTTCGGCGATTCGACAGCCACTAAGACCTCTTCGGCGAAAGCAATAGAAACGCCCATCGCCTATGAATCGCCGCGCTATGAAGCCGCTGACGCAGAGGTATTCCCCCCTGTGAATCGTTTACGCGAAAAGGAGCAAAATCACCCCACCGATGACACAGACATGGCCGCACAGCGACTTCAGGATACCTGGCAGGCCTGGTTTGACCGTTTTGATCATGCGGCACCCATTTCTACCTCTATTACGAATGATGCTATCGAAGAATCGCCCGAAGTCGCAGATATGGCGGTTCCTATTGAGATAAAGAAAGAAGAAAAGGAGCCGGATGCTGTTCCTATACGAGCCATCCACCAAACCCCCTATCAGCCCGTTCAAAGGGCCGTACTGCCACAGGAAGAGGGAGATGAAGGAGGAGGGGAGGAGGATTCCTATGAGATAAAGACTTATGAACCGGCTATAGCGAGTAAGCCAGAGACGACAACAACTGCGAGGGCGATTCAGATGTCAGGAGTATTAGTTGCGGCAATCATATTTATTGCTGCGGCACTGGGAAGTGGCTACTTCGACACATACATCAACTCTAATAATAACAGGGGGATTGGTCTGTTTGCCGGCGTTTCTTTCTATAATAGGTAGTATAATTGTTCAGTTTCTCGTCTCGTCTACACAAGACAGTAAATAAGAGGTGGAAATATAAGAAGTATCAAATAGTATCCGATAACGACGATCTGACGGCGAAGTCATTAAGAACATAACGTATTTTATTGCTCATAGCGCCTGCGTAGACAATAATAATGCATTATCTAATCATCTCGTGCGTATGTTTGTCACGTCCGCACATATTTTTGCGCACATTATTGAAAATATTGTGCGAAGTCGTATCTTTATGTAAAAATAATAAACCTCACCTCTCACTCGATAATCCATTCTGATATGGCTGATATAACTAGTATATATAAGGAAATATCGATTGTCGCACATTCGAACAGATCAGTCCCAACTAGCATGCCTACAGCCAAAAACGCACCCCAAAAGTATTTTTTACAGGTCCGGATATGTCATCTTTGTATTAAATATGCAAAATAAATGGTCCGAGCACCAATCGAGTGTTATATGAAGCTTGTATAAGTTAGTAACGGGTACTTCTTTTGACCATATTTATCTCAAATGCCCCCAGGAGCCATTAATTGGCTTGTAGACGCACATCTTCCGTTTGCGTATATTCCCCGGATATAGAAAGTCTAAAATTCAATTTATATTGATATTGAAACTGGTCGATGGTTTGGGTATTTTTGTTGGGAAATTCAAAATCATTTCTTATCCCCAGTTATAGACGAAATATCTATATGATATTGCTGATATCTCCAGTAAAATATTAGTTATTACAGCGACTCCAATGGATCTTTCTTCTAACCAAAACAAACAAAAAAATAGTCCGATCCGCGATGCTGCCGCGCTCTCCGGATATAGTACAGGATACATTTCTTCTCTTTGCCGCACAGGAAAAATAATCGGTACATATTCTCATAATGAATGGTCGGTTGACATCGCATCACTCGAGAGATTTCTCAAGAAGCAGGCGGAGCGAAAAGAGGTACGGGCCCGCTCATTGGCAGATGCTCGTGCGAATGAATATCGCACCCACCTTCAAAAACAGGATGTTCAAAAAGTGGTCTCACCTCAAGACACTCGTTCAGGTATCCTGCAACATGACTCGCGTAGCGGGATAGTCTTCAGACGGAAAAAAGAAGAAGAGGGACTCCGAGCAAGCTCCCTCCGCAGCAATGTTCTCGCCCTCTCGGCCGCGCTTCTTGTGGTCGCTTCGGGGGCAGTCGTTGCACAGGCGTCGATACTTCCACAATTCGCGGCGAATACCGCAGACAGTGCACGCATAATCGCCGCGGGATTCACCGCGGCCTTTGGTGATATTCCAAAAAACATCATCGCGAAAATCGACGCCACGAAAAATACAATGTCCGAGGTCTCTCCACGGGCCTCTTCATCTTCGATGAATGGCGAACCGATACTACTTGCGATAAACGACCTTTCTTCAGTGCGCATCCGTTCCTTGGAAACAGAAGACCACGTCTTGTTTGTACGGCGTGGGACAGTAGCCACCGTCTCAACGTCATCAACCGCACCATCGGATGTACGTAATCGTTCTGTTGTAGTTGATGCATATGAGTTTATTACTCATCCGGAACGCATTGCCGATTCGCTCATACAAGCGTATATCGCGTTCGGGCAGTCGATCGTTGATGCAACGCACGCGGTGATACGCGCCGATGTCTCGCTCGCCTACGGGACTGCGGCAGCTGCGCCCGCAACTGCTCGCGCGACCGTCGCGCTTATTAGCGGTACCGGTGATATGCTCGCGCGCGCGACCGCCCTCGTATCTATTCATACGGGAGCGACGCTCGCCGTCGTCGTGCAACGTCTTGGCGAAGTAGGATATGAAAGTGCGAAGAGCGCGCGGGATGCCATTGCGGTAGTCGTTCCTCCACAACTGCCTGATATTGGCGGAGCTCTCGAAGACGCGTATCTCGGTATGCTCGGTAAGAGTGCTCTCGCGCTCGATACGTTCGCGCGTACGCCGAAGATTGCCGCCGTGCTTACAGCTGTGCAGCCGGCTCTTAACGTCGGCGAACAGATTGCTCTCGCTACCTATGATGCTATCCACTCTTTCTTGGGCTCGGCGAATCGTGGCCTCGCGTTTCTTCTCGGGCCGACCCCTGTCGTGATACAGCCTTCCTCTATGCGTCCGGTCGTTGTTCTCGCTACCTCCACCCCCTCCTCTTCCCCTTCATCAATTTTCTCTAACTCAGTCTCATACCCCACATACACCACCGTCGTCCAAGGCGTCTCAAAAGATTTTGTGAGTCAGTCTCTTGCTTCACTCCGCGCCGACCTCCTCGCCACTCTCTCCGGACAGGTCCAGCCGATTCGCGCCCAAACCGTCACCAATGCTTCCACCATCCAGTACGTAAATATGATTCAGAAACTGGACAGCCTCACGGTCACTAACGGCACCTTCACGGGCGGTATCTTTGACAGCGG
>JANLHF010000018.1 GCA_024653825.1 Patescibacteria group bacterium
AGCGGGAGAAAAAGTCCCAAGCCACCACGCGCTCGGCGCGTGCAGATCAGTCGCTTTGCGACTGAAAATAAGTTCTAGCGGCGCGGTATACTCTCACAAATTGAGTGCTTGATTTATGAAGTGCGATAAGTTATAATGCGAAAGCAAAAGGACCAGTGGTGGTCTTTTTGCATTTTGTTCTATCAACGAGGAGGAGTCTTGAATCACCAAGTAATCGCCAATTTTCTGCAACCGCTCAAGGATGCTGTAGACGGCTCGACAGCCGGCGAACAGCAGAAGCCCCCGGAGAGCGACCATCGGCATCGGCACACGATCGGGTGGCCGGAGGTCATGATCGAAGAAGGAGTCGCCATCCGCGCCTAATCGGCACCGCAGTCTGTAGCACCGCGCATCCCAACGGGATGCGCGTTTTCTTATTTTGTGGTATGAAGTTGGTGGAGTTCATTGACTGAAGTCAACCTGAGAGGAGAAGAGTGTGAAAAAGAGATTGTTTGTATTGTTGATAACAGCCGGAATCATTCTGTCCGGTTGTGTCGTGGTTCCCACAGGTCCGCGCCCGACGATTGTCCGACCGGCGTATACCGTCATCGTTGAAGACGGTGGCGCACCGCCGGCAAAGTACATCGTCGAAGGCGAGCGTCCCATCTTCTACAATATCGAGCCCGGCATCGCGTTCTACCCCGTGTTCTTCGGCTTCCCGGGCAGTTGCTTCTGCTATATGCCAGTGCGCTATGTCGGCGGCATCTAGTACGGACCCGGGCATACGATAGTGCACCGCGGACATCTTCCGTTCCACCGTGGCGCGCCCGGACACTTGAACGCGTGGCGCGGAAGCCATGGAGCATTCCGTGGACATTCGGCAGTACCCGGTCGCTTCGGGCGAGGCCCGGCAGGCAGAATACGTGCCATCCCGCCGCCAGGTGTACACGCTCGGCCTCAGCCACGACGGCGTGCACCAGCAAGGGAAAAGTGTCGTTCCAACCAGCGCTGTTGATCGCCAAACGTTCAACTCTCCAAGCCCAGCCCCGCTGGGCTTTTCTTTTTCCCTCGTATTTCATCAGAAGTTATGTCGTGGTATAGTCCGAAATACGCGCGGTTAGCTCAGTTGGTAGAGCGCGTCATTGACGTTGACGATGTCGGGGGTTCGAATCCCTCACCGCGCACATGCGACCGAAACGACACACTAAACATATAGAAAAGGGCAAGATTTATCTCTACGGCAAACACGCGCTCATGGAGGCCCTCCAGAACGCCCCGCGGGTCATCCGTAAGGTATTTCTCGCTGCCGAGCTGCGCGATACCGAACTGCGAGCCCTACTCGAGAAGCACCAAATCCCGACCGCTTCTCTCTCCCCCGGGAAGGGTAAAGATCTTGTCGGCAGAGATACGGCACATCAGGGAGTCATCTTCACGATGGACCCGTCGACCCTGCTCGTCTCGTTTCATGATTTTTTACAAACACTCGATATGAAGAAAAATCCGGCAGTCGCCATACTCGGCGAAGTGCAGGACCCACACAATGTCGGCGCGATTATCCGCTCGGCCGCCGCCTTCGGCCTCGACGCTGTCCTTATCCCGCAACATAATCAGGCCCCGCTCACCGGCACGGTCGTGAAGACCTCCGCTGGCATGGCGTTCCGCATCCCGCTCGTCACGATCGGGAACGTGAACAACACGCTGAAGGTGCTAAAAGAAAAAGGATTTTGGATCTACGGACTCGCGATGGACGGGACGACAACGCTCGGCGCAGAAGCGTTTGATGCCCCCGCGGCCTTTGTTATTGGGAATGAGGGCGCGGGTATACGCGAAAAGACGATTCAATCCTGCGACGTCACACTCTCCATTCCGATGCACTCACGCACCGAATCGCTGAACGCAGCCGTCTCCGCCGCCGTTGTCTTCTACGAATGGTCGCGCAAGCATCCAGAAGCACTATGACAAACGACAAGCACCTTACTGCAGAGTCGTGCGGTGATTATGAACTTCTGGATTCGGGCGAGAATATGAAGCTCGAGCGTTTCGGCGAGATTATCGTCGCGCGACCCGAGACGCAGGCACTCTGGAAGAAACAGCGGACCGAACTCTGGGAAACAGCGCACGCCGAATTCGCATTTCGCGACAAGAAGGGCGCGTGGGATATAAAAAAGCCAGTACCAGAATCGTGGACAGTCGTGCGCACCGGTCTCCCGCTCATCGCGCGCCTCACGAGCTTCAAACACACCGGCATCTTCCCCGAGCAGTCGCCAAATTGGAAGTGGGCCACTCAGGTCATCCGTCCCGAGATGAAGGTGCTGAATCTCTTCGGCTATACGGGCGCGGCGACCGTGACTGCCGCACTCGCCGGCGCCTCGGTCACTCACGTGGATGCATCCAAACAGTCGCTTGACTGGGCACACGAGAATGCGCGACTCTCGAACATTTCTGAAGACAGTATTCGCTGGATACTTGACGATGCGCTCGCCTTTGTAAAGCGCGAAGCGCGGCGCGGCGCGAAATATGACGGCATCATCCTCGACCCACCAGCCTTTGGCCGTGGCGCGAAGGGCGAGGTGTGGAAGATTGAAGAAGACTTCCCTGTCCTACTCGAATCACTTAAGGAGATTTTTTCAGACAAGCCTGGCTCATTCTTCTTGGTGAACGGCTACGCTGCCGGCTACGCGCCCCGTTCGTTCGCTCAGGCAGTCGAAAGTGTCTTCGGTGAAATAAGTGGCGAGTGTGGCGAACTTCATATTAAAGAGACTTCATCAGAGCGTGTTATTCCCGCCGGCATCTACGTGCGCTTTGTGCGATAATCGAGAAATGATCGACAAACAAATCGTCGTTATTTATCACAAGCGCTGTGAAGACGGCTTTGGCGCCGCATACGCCGCGTGGAAAAAATTTGGCGATACGGCCGAATATATTCCGGCAGGCTATGGCGGCGAAGACGCGCCGGAAGAACTCGCTGGCAAAGAGGTCTACATTCTTGATTTCTGCTATGAGCAACATGGGACAATGGAGCGGCTTATTTCCACAACAAAGAAATTGGTCGTGCTGGATCATCACCAGAGTTCGCGTGGACTAGTCGAAAGCATACCGGAGAGTATCTTCGACGCGAACCGTTCCGGAGCTACTATCGCATGGTCATATTTCCATCCCAGCGAGCCAATGCCGAGGCTGATGACATATCTTGAAGATGGCGATACTTATCGTTATAGTCTCCCCGAAACGCGCGACATATTTTCATACCTCGTGGTACAACCATACGATTTTGCAATTTGGGACGATATCGTCCGAAGACTCGAAGACGATTCCGAACGGAAGGCCCTCCTCGCCAAAGCGGTGGCCTATACTGAATATTTTGAGAGATTGAGTGACATCTGTGCTGAAGCTGCTAAAAAAGTTCGCTTCGAGAGCTATGAATGTTACTTCGCGACAACCCTCCCTTCCATCACCATGCGTTCATACGTCGCGCACAAACTGTACGAAAAACTACCCCCTATCGCACTTATCGTTACGGCACATCCGGACGGCTTCGGCGTTTCGATCCGTAGTGATGGCAGTGTCGACGTCGCGGAGATTGCGGAAAAGTACGGTGGTGGTGGTCACCCCGGTTCTGCAGGATTCTTTATCCCGAATGGCGCGGAGATGCCGTGGACCGAGATTGAAGAATGAAAATACTCGCGATTGAAACTTCCTGCGACGAGACCGCCATCGCGATACTTGAATGCGTCGGTGATGAAACATGCGCCGAATTCAACACCCTTGGGAACACGCTACTCTCGCAGATAGAAATACATAGAGAATACGGCGGAGTCTTCCCCGCCCTCGCGAAGCGCGAACACGCAAAGAATCTCGTACCTATTCTTGAGTCAGCCCTCGAAGAAGCTGAACTTTTACACGAAGACGCTCAAGCAATTCCTGAAGACATGCGCGCCAACATTTCAGCAATCTTAGCGCGCGAACCGGGCCTCACTGAAGCATTTTTTGCATTCGTTTCTGAATGCGAAGTGCCTGCAATTGATGCTATCGCCGTGACGGCTGGTCCCGGTCTCGAGCCCGCGCTCTGGGTCGGCATCAATTTCGCCAAGGCGCTCGCGCTCCTCTGGCAGAAACCGCTCGTCGCCGTCAATCATATGGAAGGACACATTCTCTCGGCGCTCGCATCCGGGAAAGGAGACACCTTGACTGTGCAAGGAATCACCTTGCCGGTGCTGGCACTCCTCATCTCGGGTGGCCACACGGAGCTCATATTGATGAAAGAGTGGCTCGAATATGAACTCGTCGGAGCAACGCGTGATGATGCCGTCGGCGAAGCCTTCGATAAAGTCGCACGTATGCTCTCGCTCCCCTATCCGGGCGGCCCTGAAATCTCGCGCCTCGCCGAGGCGCTTCGCGCAGAGCAGGTCGGGCGAGATAAGGCTAGGCTGCCGGATTTGGGCCTAGCCGAAACTCGACCCGAACTGCGATTACCGCGGCCGATGATACATGAAGACAGCTGCGACTTCTCTTTTGCAGGACTGAAGACGGCAGTACTGTATCTTTTGAAAAATAGGCCTGAATTGAATGAGGAAGAGAAAAAACTTCTCGCGCACGAATTTGAAAATGCCGTCGCTGACGTGCTCTGGAAGAAGACCGCGCAGGCGATTGAAAAGACCGGAGCCCAAACACTCGTCATCGGTGGGGGCGTTTCGGCAAATACGCACATCCGCCGCATTTTTACCGAAAATATAAAACAAGAATTTCCCGATATAACACTTCGTATCCCATCCGCTGCGCTCACCACCGACAATGCCATTATGATTGCGCTCGCCGGCTTCTATCGTGCTCGCCGCGAAGGAATCCCGACTGATATCGTTGCGAACGGAAATCTTTCTCTCTCACACAAATAAGAAGTAAGAAAAAAAACCGGCAGGGGGCCTGCCGGTTTGAATCGCACCGTATTCACGGACGGCGATCACACATGAATTCGTACACGTTGGAACCGGGAAGAGGCTGAAGCTGCACCTGCCATCGAAAGTCCCTCATCGCCTTCACCCACACAATCCCCGATGTGGGGAACCTCTTTCGCAGTTCCGCCATCGCGCTAATCGGATCTTTGGCCCCCTTGACCACCTCCCGCACCACTTCCTCAATTTTCGCGGGAATCATATGTGAGACGTCAACCATTGCGTTCTCCTTGTGAAAAGGTCTCTACGGCTACTATGCCTCAATTCGTTCATTCGTTCAAGTGATGGTATATTTTGACTCAATGCCCGAGAAATTCCTCAAGCCCTACGACCCCATCGCGACCGAGGCGCGCATCTACGCCGAGTGGGAGAAAAGCGGTCTCTTTAACCCCGACGAATGTGTGAAGCAGGGCGTGACAGGGGTGGACGCACCGCCGTATTCCATCGTGCTCCCACCGCCGAATGTCACGGGCCGGCTTCATATGGGCCACGCGCTTATGCTCGCCGTCGAGGACATTTTCATCCGTTATAAGCGTATGAGAGGATTCCGCACACTCTGGTTGCCCGGCACCGATCATGCCGCCATCGCGACACAGTCAGTCGTTGAGAAACAAATTAAGAAAGATGAGGGGAAAAATCGCCATGATCTCGGTCGCGAAGAATTATTAAAACGCATCGAAGCATACGCCACGGAGAGTCACGACATTATCGTTTCGCAGGTTAAGACGATGGGCGCCTCGCTCGACTGGTCGCGCGAGGCCTTCACGCTCGACGAAACGCGCACGAACGCCGTGCGCAAAGTTTTTAAGAAGATGTATGATGCCGGCCTCATCTATAGAGGTCTGCGTATCGTGAACTGGGACCCGAAGGGTCAGACTACTATCTCTGATGACGAAATTGTCTATGAGGAGCGCACAGCCAAGCTCTACACCTTCCGCTATTCAAAAGATTTCCCTATCTCCGTCGCCACCACACGCCCCGAAACGAAGGTGGGCGACGTCGCGGTCGCCGTGCACCCCGACGACCCGCGTTACAAAGAATTTGTCGGGAAAGAATATGAGGCCGTTTTTTGCGACGTGCCGATTCACATAAAGATTGTCGCCGATAAAGAAGTGGACCCCACCTTCGGCACGGGAGCCGTCGGCCTCACCCCTGCCCACAGCAATACCGACTGGGAGATGGCAGACCGACACTTCCTCTCGCACGAAGTCATTGTCATTAATGAATATGCGAAAATGACTGTCCCCGGCCGACTGGAGGGAAAGAAGACCACCGAGGCACGCGACATCGTTGTCGAATGGCTCAAGAGCGAGGGGTTATTTGAAAAAGAAGAAGACATAAAACAGAACGTCGCGACTGCCGAGCGCACTGGTGGCATTATTGAACCCCTGCCAAAACTCCAGTGGTTCGTCGATGTGAATAAGCCCATTCACGGTCGCGAGAAGACACTGAAGGAACTCGTCATCGAGCCGGTGCGTTCCGGGGCTATCAAGATTATCCCGGACTATTTCGAGAAAACGTATTTCCATTGGGTAGAAAATCTGCGCGATTGGTGCATCAGCCGGCAGATCTGGTATGGCCATCGCGTGCCCGTCTGGTACAAGGGTGAAGATATCTCGGTGGGCATAGAGCCGAAAGAAGATGGATGGACACAGGACGAGGACACACTCGACACGTGGTTCTCCTCCGGTCTCTGGACCTTCTCCACGCTCGGCTGGCCCGATGAAACCGATGATTTTAAAAACTATCACCCAACCGACCTCCTAGAGACCGGCTACGACATTCTCCCCTTCTGGGTAATGCGCATGATTCTCATGACCGAATTCACCCTCAATACTATCCCCTTCAAGACGGTCTATCTCCACGGCCTCGTCCGCGATGCGCAGGGACGCAAGATGAGTAAGTCGCTCGGCAACAATCTCGACCCGCTCGATATCGCAGCGAAGTTCGGCGCAGACGCCGCACGTATGGCACTCGTCGTCGGGAACACGCCCGGTACCGATATGCGCATGAGCGAAGATAAGATAAAGGGCTATAAGCACTTCGCAAACAAGCTCTGGAATATCGCGCGGTTCGTCCTCTCACAAGAACGCGCAGGGGAAATCAAAGAGGAACTTAAGGCCGAATTCGACGCTCTCGCAAAGGACGTCACGACCGACATCGAGGAATATCGCGTCTACATGGCCGCAGAAAAGATTTACCACTATCTGTGGCACCGTTTGGCGGACGAGATCATCGAAGAGAGCAAGGGCAAGGATGGGTACAGCGCAACGCTTTACTATATTTTAGAGAACTCTCTCAAACTCCTCCACCCATTTATGCCGTTTATCACTGAAGAAATCTGGCAGTCGCTTCCCGCCAAAGATTCAAAGTTCCTCATGGTCGCAAAATGGCCCGCGCCTGCGACAGATCTGCGGCAGTAAGACGTGGCCTAGCGGCCCGGAGCGCTGAGCGGATTCGCAGGCGCAGGCCTGTTACAATATACACGTGACCCCCATCACCATCGGCTACGCATTTCTCGGCGGACTTCTTCCGTCCTTTATTTGGCTTTACTTTCTCCTGAAAGAAGACGCCGAGCATCCGGAACCGAAAAAACTTATTGTGTTCACCTTCATCGCTGGGATGATAGCAGTACCGCTCGCGCTCCCACTCGAACAATATGCAAAGGCGCACCTTTTTGGGAATTTCCCGATTCTGACTGCATGGGCACTCATCGAAGAAGTGCTGAAATACGCAATGGTAGCAATATTTATCCTCTGGAGAAATGCTGTGGACGAGGCTCCCGACTATGTCATCTACATGATCACGGTGGCGCTCGGCTTCGCGGCAGCCGAGAATATGCTTTTTCTCATGGCGCCACTGGCAGACGGAAATCTCGCGACAAGTTTCTTCACTGGCGACTTGCGCTTTCTCGGTTCAACATTGCTCCATGTCGTTGCGTCTGCGGCAATTGGTTTTTCACTCGCCTTTTCCTACTCTCGTCGGCCGGGAGGAAGAGCTTTCGCCGCAGCGCTCGGACTTATCCTCGCTATCGCGTTGCATACTGCGTTCAACATGCTTATTATTACTCCAGGTGCTTCGACCGCTCTCGCTGCGTTCTTCCTTATCTGGATGGTCGCCGTCGTTTTCTTCGCCACATTCGAAGTACTCAAGTATTTCCAGTACCGCAACTTCCCTAACTATTTACCCTAAGCATGAATATCAAGCGCTCGTTCTTTGACCGCCTCTCCGGCAATTCGTCGGCTGACGATTCTTTTGATTCCTTCGACGACGAGGTGCCCGCCGCGCCCCCATCACGTAAGGAGTCGCACTCGTCGCGAAGTGGCGAGGTTGCCACCCGCCCCGCTCCGCTCGAAGATGATGCTGCCGAGATGGAAGGACAATTGCCAGTTGATGTACATCAAACCGCGAGCGATATTGTCATTCGCGCGTTCGTCGCCGGAGTGCGTCCTGATGAACTCAGTATTTCCATAAGCCGCGACCGCGTAGAAATCGAGGGTTCCCGGATGGAGCGCGAGCAAGTCTCCGGGCCCGATTATTTCACCCGCGAACTTTTCTGGGGTTCATTCTCGCGCGCCATCATGCTCCCTCAGGAGGTCGATGTTGAGGCCTCTTCTGCTGCAGCCAAGGACGGCCTTCTCACTATTATTCTGCCCAAGCTCGATAAGGCCCGCCAGACGAAACTGAAGGTAAAGGCGGGTTAAAAATCTATTTTAAGGTAACCGTTTCTTCTGACGATGGAAGTGCCGATGATACAACCAAGAACGACAATGTTGCAATGCGAAGACCGCCAGAGGTTTCGATGCGCACACGCCACTTTCCTGCAGTAAGTATTGGCGTTGATGAATATCCACGATAGCCGCCATCGCGGCCGCCGACAATGGGATACGTAATCCTTGACTTCATTTCCCATTTCTTTTTTATAGGGTTATACCACTCCCAACGATGCACAATACTCGTCTCGAGTGCCGTCGGTGCGAAAACGGAGCTGTACACATAAAGAGAATCGCCAAGTGTTAGATGCAATGTCGGAGAAAACCCGAGATAACGTACCGACCACGACTGATCGGTTTCAGTAACGCCCATATACGCCCCTGTGATGTGCCACACCTTGTGATACACGCCCGCCGCCTCTGCCGAGAGCGGCAACGGTGGCAAGATGTTAGCAAAATAAGAAATATTAATAACGGCGAGCACCCCAAACGCACCGACCCGTATGCGCCAAACATCCGCAAGAAAGCGGTCCCGCGCAAACTTGCGCAAAAGCATCGTGAACAGTGCAAACACAACAATCGCCGTCACCCCGCTCGCGAGAAAGGTCAGTGTCCCAATCGTGCCGGTATAGATCGGTATTGCAAAAATAGCGTACGAATAGAGCGCAAGGAAGAAGAGAACACTCGTAAAGACAAGCCGTGCATGGTACCGAGAGAAATATTCATTCCCGAGGAATACAAGACCTAGAAACAGGAGAAACGGCCATGACGCGCCAAACTCTGCCGAACGACCATAGAAAATAACAAAACCGCTCCAGAACCCGCCCAGCGCGAACTGCGTAGCTATGGGGAGCAGTGCCCGCCATCGAGGAGAGGGTATCCCGCGCGACGCACGTAACTCTATCCATTGCAGGAGCGGAATTGAGATGAAGCAAATGGCTGCATACGATGCAAATACTACCTGTGTCTGCCAGAGATCAATGCGCTCGAAGAAAATACTATCAACAATGAAACCGGCGACCATAGCAAACGCCGAGAGATGCCGCTCATATGTTTGCACCCAGGAAAAGAACGTTCGTAACATATTGGGTCTTGGTGCTTGGACCCGGGCTCGAACCGGGGACCCCTTCCTCTTCAGGGAAGTGCTCTACCAACTGAGCTATCCAAGCATGTCTCTTTACATTCTACCAAAGCCGACGCTCCGGTCGGCTCCCCGACCCCGCACAGGGTGTCGGGGCTGAGCCTATCCAAGCAAGGGGCTACTGCCCCGCTTTGAACGAGTTTATCAGCTTTTGTACATCAGCGGAAGTCGGGAGGCCAAAGGGGCCCGAAGTGGATACTCCGGTCGTCGCGGAGAATTTGCTGATGAACGGCTGGAGATACTGCTGATAGAGATAGAGTGGCGCGATGAGTATGACGAGCCAAAAAACGACGGTCGTTAACAATCCATACCATTGGTGGCGCCTAATGGCGCGGAGCATCTGGTGGTTGTCCTTTGCGAGCGCTTTCGTCTCTTCAAGCAAGCGTTTTATTTCAGGATCCATATGCCGTATATTCTAGCACCTTGGTGCCCCTAGCCGGAATCGAACCAGCATCTACCCCTTAGGACGGGGTTGTTCTATCCATTGAACTATAAGGGCGGAGCGAGGTCAAAAGAACGTTAGTAATCTAACATTCTTTTGCGCCGAACGAGCCCGCATATCAAGTCCGCGAAGATAAGAGGGCTGAAACTTATGCGGTAATGCCAAGAGTAGAGGTGAGCCTCTCCTGGTCAAAACCGATAATCATCTCATCGCCGACGAAGATAACGGGGACGCCCATCTGGCCGGACTTCTGGATCATTTCCTGGCGCTTCTCGAGGTCGTGCGCAACATCGTATTCGGTGTAGCCAATACCCTTCTCTTTCAAGAATTCTTTGCTCATCTGGCAGAAGTGGCAAGTCGGGGTGCTGTAAATAGTGACGGTTTTATCCATGTTCTTTTTGTTATGCGGTAAGTATAGCACGTGAAGTTATCCAAAGCATTCTTGTGGTGCGGAATGGGAGAATCGAACTCCCGCCCAGTGCTTGGGAAGCACTTGTTCTACCACTAAACCAATTCCGCATTATTTGAACCAAGCCACTATCTTCTGCCACCAGGTCAAGGACGGTGTCGTGGTCGCCGGAGCCGGAGGCACTACTACGATAACCTCTTCCCCGGGTCGCGCAACTCCGAAGGCCGTCCGTATGGCCGCATCCCTCCCTCGTGCGGTACTCAGAGCGGCGAGATTTGCCTGCAACAGTGCTTTCCTCTCTTCAAGCACCTGATACTGCTGTTTCGCTTCATTCGCCTGAGAAACCGCTATGTGTGCCTTCCCCGCGAGTCCCCAGATGAGCGACGCAAACCAGAAGATGACGAGTAATAGAAGGCCTATTATCATTCCCTGTCGCCACTGTTTTGCGCGCATAGAGACAGTATACCAATATATAAAAACGAAGCGGATCGACGCGGAAGCGCCGACCCGTGATTTAGAACTATGTCTTGATCGGCACCCTTGGAGGCGAACTCGAAGACTGGACGACCTGGTCAGCCCGGAATGTTTTCCCGCAAAGGCTGTTGGCACATTTCAATTTCCTAATCCTTCCTCTCCCCTCGACTTCAACGAATCCGTGAGGATAATGTGAGGCATATTCCCCGCAGTGGGGACACTTTGAGAACATGTTTTAATCCTATATCTTTCGTCTACACCCAAGCGTAGATACGAGTCTACAAGCAAACTAACTCAAATAGTATTACTGGTCAACGCGGACCATTTTCATAAAAACTTCCTCGGGAATGTTCACCTTTCCTTTTCCGCGTTCAAGCATTTTCTTCTTTCCGCGCTTTTGTTTATCCAAAAGTTTATTTTTACGCGAGACGTCGCCGCCGTAGAGGTAGCCGGTGACATCCTTACGCATCGCCGATAGCGAACGCGATGCGATAATACGGCCACCCGAGCGCGCCTGTATCTTTGTCACGAAAAGTTGCTTCGGTAGAAGCTTGTGGAGTTTCTCCACCATCTTCTCCGCCTCTTCCTGCACGCGACGTCGCGAGATGACACGCGCGAAGGCCGAAACGGGCTCGTCTGCGACAAGCACGTCAAGCCGCACAACGTCTGCCGGCCGTTCTGGAAGGATTTCATACGAGAGCGAGGCGTATCCCGAAGAAATATTTTTCAGCGTATCAAAGAACCCCCGCATCAGCTCTCGGAGCGGCATCTCCACCGTCATTTCGATCCGACCACCCTGATATGTCTCGGTCGCTAACGTTTGTGCTTCATGGTCATAAAGCAGTTGCACCAATGCGCTCACTGAGTTCGGCGGCGTAATGATGATGACGCGCGCCCACGGTTCCTCAATGAGGGCGATATCGCCATATTCGGGGAGCTTTGCCGGTGTGTAGATAGTCTCACGCACGCCGTTTGTTCTCGTCACGACATATGAAATGGTCGGAATGGTAACAATGAGCGAGAGACCGAACTCGCGCTTCAAGCGTTCGGTCACGATCTCGAGATGTAGAAGCCCTAAGAATCCACAACGAAATCCTCTGCCTAGAACGCCGGATGATTCTTCTTCGAAAGAAAGGGAGGAATCGGAGAGCCGAAGACGCCCGAGCGACTGCCGCAAGAGAGGGAGGTCGTCCTGGCTCTCCGGATAGACGGAAGCCCAGACGACCGGCCGCGGGCGCTCATAGCCCGGCAGGGCCGACAAAGAACCCTTGACTTGGCCGATCGTATCACCGACGGCGACGACGCCCGCCTCTTTGATACCGGTTACGATGTAACCGATTTCCCCGACAGAAAGAGAATCGGCAGGTGTTTCTCCAGGAGTGAAGACCCCCACCTCAAGCGCGACGAATTCTTCTCCTGTCGCAGCGAATTTGAGCGTCTGTCCTTTCTTGAACACACCGTCAAACACACGTAGATAAACCGCGATTCCTCGATGTTTTGAGAAAGAAAAGTCAAAAATAAGTCCTCTGGGTTCATCAACATGGGCGGTGCCCTCCGTAGCCTTGTGTGAAGAATGGGGCTGGGGTACGCGTTCCACAATCGCTTTGAGCAATTCGTCAACACCCTCCCCTGTCTTCCCCGATACCGCAATAATTTCATCTTCAGATATATGTAACAGTTTTGCGAGCTCTGCTTTCACTTCAACAATGCGGGCGGCAGGAGAATCAATCTTTGAAACAACGGGGATGATAGTGCACTTCTGTGCCTGTGCCGACGCAAGGGTCGTCAAGGTTTGTGCTTGCACTCCCTGCGTCGCATCCACGAGAAGGAGCACTCCCTCGACCGCATGGAGTGCGCGCGAAACTTCATACGAGAAATCAATATGTCCGGGCGTATCGATGAGGTTCAATACGTACTCGCCATACTGCATTCGCACGGGTTGCATCTTGATTGTAATACCGCGCTCACGTTCCAAATCCATACGGTCAAGCACTTGGTCGCGCATCAGGCGCTCGGGGATCGCTCCCGTGCGTTCAAGCATGCGATCGGCAAGGGTCGATTTCCCATGATCCACATGAGCAATGATGGAAAAGTTGCGGAGGTGTTTTGTATTCACGGCTGGGAGGGTTCTTCGGCGGAGGGGGCGAGAACGGCAGCGCGGCCGGTGTGTGTCTTGACAAGTTTATCGAGTGCGTTAACCACGATATTGAATTCCTCATTCTCAACAAAATAAAGCGTTGCCGCCGACACAAGCAAACCGACGAGGCCGGCGATGAAGCCCTGAGAAAACACAGACATAAGCGTCGTAAGCGGTACAATACCGCCCTCAAGGGTGAGAACCGCATATGCCGCTGTACCTCCGGTAAGCGCAGCTATGGAGCCGTCAACAAACGGCCGCGCGAGCGTACGCCCAAGGCCCGGTGCCACATTCCATAGCGCCCAAAGAGAAAGGAGAGCAAGGAAAATCTGGCCGATCGTTGCGGCAAGCGCAATGAGCAGGACAGAAATCCCGGGTACGTCCCCCACTTTCAAAAATGCAGCAAGAGATAATGGGAATCCTGTAGGTGCAAGCGACAAGAAAATCACGGCGAGAAGCACCGTAAGAGCCCCTCCGGCGATTTGATACGCGAGAGGACGCCAAGATTGTCGCACCGCATAAAGTGCGCGAGAAAAAAGAAGCACTAATCCTTGTGCGACAAGACCCACCGCAAGGATAGCGAGCAGGGCGGCAGTAAGACGCGTCGCATTCCAATCGAATGCGCCCGTCCCGAGGATAACGCGCACGAGATGCGCACGCAGAACGACGATAAGCCCGAGTGCGACAATTGACCAGAGGATCACGTGCCGTGCGCTCGACGAGAGAATACCGGTAAATTCACCGCGCCGTTCTACTCCTGATGCCTCAGAAAGCGCCGGGAATGCCGCCACGGCGTAAGAAGCGCCGATAAGAGAAAGTGGCACCGCTTCGAGGTTGCTCGCGAAGGTGAAGACGGAAACCGAGCCGGTGCCAACACGAGAGGCGAAAGCGGTCAGAACGAGTGCCGTCACCGAACCCATCCCGAGTGCAAGCGAGCGCGGTATAGAGTCCAGAATGATCGGTAGCATATTCTTAAACTTTGGGAAACGAAACCACGGCATCACGCCAGCCTCGATGACCACCGGTATATTCACCGCGAGATATGCAATTGCCCCGATAATAACGCCAAATCCGATTCCTGAGAGGCCCCAGAGAGGATAGAAGACAACCGCACCGAGAATAATGCCAAGATTGTAGAGCACCGGCGAGATCGCGAAGAGAGTGAAGCGCCGATGTACCTGCGTCACGCTCCCTAAAATACCCGAGAGTCCGAGCAGGATCGGCTGTATGAGAAGAATGCGTGCGAGCAGTATGAATTCTGCCTGATGCGAAGATGAGATGAGATTCGGATAGAGGAAGGCAAGGAATTGTGGCATGAAGATCGCGAGTATCACACAGATAAAACCACCAACACCAAAAAGAAATGTCGCCGACTCTGAGAGAAGCCGCCGTGTCGATTCCCTATCCATTCCCGTAATGCGCGGAATGAGCACGTACGCGCTCACTAAAGACGCGACGAGGGCGAAGACGAGATCCGGCACACGAAATGCTGCGTAGTAGAGGTCGAGTACCTGCCCTGCGCCGAATGTATGTGCGAAGGTGCGATCGCGCAGAAGAGCGAGCGCCTGCGAGGCGAGTGTGAGAGCGGCCAGCAAATACGCGGCCTGATGCAGGCCGCGTACCGGTGCCGCGATGCGCTCATATATCCACCGAACCATCGCCTTATATTACTCTATGTTTTACTACCAAGCGAGAGAGCTGAGAGAGATTCTGATTTCTCTTTTCCAAACAACCCCTTGAAGAAAACCGATTCTACTGGCCTACAGGAGTCGAGGGAAGCGAAAGAAGGTTCGCCGGGAAGGGATTCTTCCCTGCCTCAAGCGCTACCAACTGTGTTGCAACGGCGGTTGCATTTTCGTCCGACATCGCTGCGATTGCTTGCATTTCTTCGAGAGCCTTCATCGTGTCATTTTGTTTCGCATAGACCGCTGAGAGGAAATAACGCGCGTTCGCGAACTGAGGATTTGCGCTTACCGCCGCCGAGAGCGCGGCTGCAGCGTTAGAGAGATCGTTCGATGCCGCATAGAGAATGCCGACTTGGAAGAGAATGTTCGGGTCATTCGGCTGGAAGTACGCTGCCGCGAGTGCGGAAGCGAGGGCATCCTTTACGTTTCCGTCCTGAACCTCGAGCTGTGAGAGAAGAAAGATTGCGGCTGTATAATCCTGCTTGAGAGCAATGGCTGCCTTCAAGTCATCTTGAGCTGCCTTGGTGTTCTTGTTCGCAATATCGAGCTGAGCAAGAATGTACGGAATTTGAGGGTTCGTCGGATTCAACATCTTTGCCTTGTCATACGCGGTTTTCGCGCTGTCGTAGGCGCCCGTGACACCGAGCGGTACGGCCTGAGCGTAGAGATTCCCGAGGGTAAGCCAATTCTGATAATCGGACGGCGCGAGATTCGTTGCGGTCAAAGCCGCATTAATACCAGTCGAGAGTGCCGCCTGGAATGCCTTTTGCGCTGCGTCCTTCTGCATCGTCGTAGAGGACACAATCTGATTAAGACGCGCGATCGCGATACCCGCCTCAATCTGATATGCCGTCGAATTTGGTGCAAATGAAACAGAATTCTGCGCTGACTTTTCAGCACTATCAAGATCACTGTTCCTGAATGCTACGGCCGATTTCGAGAGTTCGATCGCCGCGATATAACGTCCGACCAGTGTGTAGGCAGCGACTACCGAAGAGAGCAGGAGGATAGTCAAAGCGAACACAATAACGAACCCTAGCCGCGGACTCCGTGCGAAGATAATTCCCCATTGCCGACCCATTGCGGCAAAGCGCGTTGTCGAGACAAAGAGGCCCGCGAAGACGAAAGCGAGCACAAGAATGACCGTATTCGGTAATTCGAAAATTGCGACCGCAAAGAGATATAGTGTTGCGACGAATGAGAGTATCGCTACATAGCGAACGAAGGGATCTTCAGGCGCACGTAGGATAAGCATGCGCAGACCGAGGACGATAAGGAAACCGAGGAAGATAATCCAAGCGAGCGCCCCAAGAAGCCCGGTCGTTACGAAGGACGTCGGGATGAAACCGATACCAGAAGAGAAATCAATGTTCCAGAAGACCGTTGAGTTGAGGGACGCATCGCGATACTTGAGCCACTCGACGCCGAAGGTACCCGGGCCCGAACCGAAAACTGGTGCCGCCGTATAGACCTTCTGCGCAACACCAAATGTCGACTGCCAAGACGGACGAACACTGAGCACATCCACATGAAGTGCATTCGCCAGAGCTCCTCCGAGCGTCCCACCGATAAGGAAGAAGAGGGAGACTGCAAGAACGACAAGCGGTAATACGAGAGAACGATTACCTTCATCCGTGGACATCTGCTCCTCGTCAGCCATCGAAACATCGTCGAATTCCGCATCCCTACTTTGCGAGCCACGCTTCATCACTGATTCAACGAAGAGGCCGAGAGAAACAAGAGCGAGCAGTATCCAGACAACCGACGAATTCGCGATTGCAAGCAGAAAGAGGGCAAGAGTGCCGCTTATGAGAAGCAGGCGATGTGCTCGTTGTGGGAGTTCAAGGAAACGGAGCGTGATAAGGATACTGATGACACCGAGGCCCATCAAGAAGGCCAGATCAGTAAAGGACCCGACGAGAGAGAATGCCGGCGAGATTTTGTCAGACGCAAATTGCCCGACGATAACGACGAGGACCTCAAGACCTGCGACAACGCCGAATACGAGCGCGCCTGTGCGCAAAAAGGATTGGTAGTGTTCTTTACGACGCAGGATGAAGGCGGTCAATGTGCCGAGCACTGCGGTGATAAGCATGAAGCCGAGCGTATCCGACTCAAGTGCCGATCCCCAGAGCGAACTTGAAAATGATCCTCCCGAAAACGCCGATGAAAGCATGTATGCGATTAATGGCAACCAGAGCGCTCCAAGTAATGTGAATGGGGGCAAAATGACATTTCCGCGCGAGAGACGCGCGAGGATGTAGAGAGCGAGTGTAATGAGCGCCCCTGCCGCGAGTATATATGTCTTTGTCGTCAGCAACGAAACTGCTGAGGATGGAATAAAGGCGACTATTGCAACGATGAGAGTCGCGAAGAGTGCCAAGACGCTAATCGTCTCGATCGAACGGCGACGTGGAATAATTTCTGATTGTGGAGGCATGATAAATTCTTATTTTTATAATTTTACTAATACTTTAGATAGTATAGCCAAGACGATCCTCCTAAAAGCGACTATCCACACTTTCCCCCGAGGTGTCACCTCGGGAATTTACGTAATCATAAAATTCCCCGAGGTGACACCTAGGGAGATATGATAGAATAATGGGCATGACACAGAGGAACGCCCCATTTGCTGTTGGAGAGTGGTACCATTGTTACAATCGCGGCATTGATAAGCGTATCGTATTTGAAGATTCCCGAGACTACCAACGCTTCGTTGAACTTCTTTATTTAGCGAATGATGAGTTCCCTTTTCATCGTGGCGATATCGGTATACATAAATTTGAAGAAATCCTGAAGATGCCTCGGGGAAAGAGACTGGTCTCGATTGGCGCGTTCTGCCTGATGCCAAACCACTTCCACCTAGTATTGAAGGAGGTTGTGGAGGGCGGTATTACCGCCTTCATGCGGAAGATGGGGACGGCATACACTATGTACTTCAATTCCCGACATGAGCGAACTGGGAATCTTTTCCTTAAGCCCTTCCAGTCCCGCCATGTGTCTACAGACCGATACTTCCAGCACCTCATCAACTACGTACACTGTAATCCAGCGGTGTTGTATGAGCCCCAATGGAAAACCAGCCACATCGTGGATCCTCAATTCTTAGGAGAACACATAGTGGCATACCCGTATTCGAGCCTTGGCGCCCATATGAGTATCTATACACCGGCTAGCACCATTCTGGACACAGAGATATTTTCTATAGTGCGCACGGTCCCCATACAAAGAATGCTGCAAGAAGCACAGCGATACGGTGCTGATTCCGACATTCCATAAGAAAGAGAGTGTGGTATAATGCACACGGACCAAGCTAGACGATCGCCCTATAAGCAATTGTGGGGAGGAAAGTCCGAACATACTTCCCTGCCTTAGGGTAGGAAAACAGGTAGCGGGTAACGCCCGCACGTCGCGAGACGCGAGGTGCCTACAGAAACGTCCGGAGCGAAAGCAAAGGAATTCCCTTGTGGAATAGGCCCGTCGCGAGACGGGAATGCAACGAACAAATCCTTACCCGTATGCAAGGCCGTGCCCTACTCCGGTAGGGAGTGCCGCTCGAGGCGTTGAGCAATCAACGTCCCAGATAAATGATCGCCTCGCTACGCCGGAGTTTTAACGAAGGCGAGACCCGCCTTCGCCGGAGCTACGGCGTGGTAAGACAGAATTCGGCTTATCGGCCCGGTCCAACAAAATGCAAAAACCCACGCTCCTGCGTGGGTTTTTGCTTACCTGTATTCCTGAATACTCAAACTATATCGCACGTACCGCCGGCACAGGCGAGTTCCCTTTTCATATCCGACTCGTCCTGACGTTCATAGGCAACAAGCTTTGAATAATCCACTTTCGGGAAGCGCGACATACGCTCCTCATATTCCTCTTTCGTAATCGTCTCGTAGGGAGCGAGGCGATAGACGTGATTGGCGCGCGGAAGGAAGGAAAGCCCGCCGATGATGTCCCAATTCTTCTGAACCCAATCGATGACCGGAATCCATTCATTCTCTGAGACCGAGATCGTCGCGGATGGATTGTGTGTCGTGAAATTTATTTTCACTCGTTTCCAATATTCAAGTTGGTCGAGAGCCGTGAGATCATCTTTAAAGCGCGCTTCCTTCGAGTGGTCGGGCGCCTTGACTGGAAACTCGAGCACATAGGTATTCGCTTCTTCCATCGACTGCCCCACTTCCGGATAATACGGCACGCCATGATCGCGCATCAGTTTGAAGAGCGAGTCGGTCGCGCTGATGCGCACGCGGCGGACATAGTACGGCGCGTGACGCGGGTGGATGCCCGACGCACAATTGAAAGTCTGGGAAACGGTTCCCGAGGGCTTCACTGCAGTCACCGACATCGACTGTTGAACGCCGAAACGCTTGGCATAAACAGTGTTTGTCTTCACCGCCATATCGCGCACCTTGCGCATCACTTCTTCCTTTCGTGCGACCGGCGAGTCCCACTGCCCGGTGATGGAGACGCCGAGAAGGCGCTCGTCGGCGCAGTGATCGGTCCACTCCTTCGAGATATAGCTGAAATTCGTCAGTGTTGATTGATAGGTACCGAGTATCGCGGCGAGCCGCGCCTTCCGGAGTAATGACGTCTCGGTATCATGCGCGCGTGCGATAACTTCAGAAAGATTACAGAACTGCTTGGACTGCAGAATAATCTCGGCGCATGGGTTCGCACCGATAGATCCGTGGACAACGCCGTCCTCTCCGATGAAACCGACCTTCTTAAAGTAATCAGCACGGCGCTTGGGCATCGTCGCTGCGAGCGAACCGCGGTTGAAGATACCGCGCTCGCCACTTCCACTCTTCATAAGCGCAATCCATTCGTTCATCAGTTCGGTATTGGTCGGCTGCATCTCGTAGACGGCGGAGTTGTTCGCCACCGAGCGGTGTGGGTCGGTCATATAGAACTGTCCCTTCTTGGCATCGCGCATCTCGACGTCATCGAGATCAGAGAGCGAGATCATCGCGGTACGACGAACGCCGCCTGAGACCACGCATTCACCTATCTTGCAGATGATGTCGTGTGCATCGATGGTGCGCAGGCGGCGCCCGGCGCGCACGAAGATGCGTTCACGCGCGAATGCGAGGAGCGAGCGTAGAGGCTCTGGACCCGATGCCTTCCCTCCCATCGTCTTCAGACGTGCGCCTGCGGGACGTATTTGAGAAAAGTCGAAGGTGACGTCCTTGCCGGCATACCAGGTCCGCAGACCGAAAGTGAGCGCATCGCACCACCCCTCTTTCGAGTCCGCAATCGTGTGCGTCTCAAGCTTCTTCCCCGTCTGCTTCATGATCTGTGGAAGCTGTTCAATGTTCTGGCTCTCGACTGCGAATCCGACACCACATCCCTGCATTGAGAGATACATGATCTCGGCAAAATCTTCGAGCTTCACTGGTGCGGTGAAGGTACAGTTATACGCACAGGCGTTGCAGCGACGCGCCGCCTCTCCCGAGAACTGCATCAGACGCATCGACGGCATCACTTCTTGCTTCAAAATACCCATACGCACTTCGGCATATTCTTTTTCAGAAAGTTTCGTGCCAAGATTTTCGCGCATAAAACTTATATAACGATCTACCGTCTCAATCCAAGTCTCGCGTCGTCCTTCTTCGGGAATCCACTTCGCATACGTGCGTAGGTAGACGAATTCGCCGAGTGCATTGCCTTCAAAATATTTTTTACTCTCCTGCGCGAGCTTGCGCACGTGCGCCGGAACTTCTGTATGTGATGCGCGTAACTGTGCTCGCTTATCGCGATACAGAATATAGGTCTTTGCTGTCTTTACGTAATCATTGAGAATAAGATATTTCTCGACCGAGTCCTGAATACCCTCCACAGTCGGCAAAAAACTCCTATATTTCTTTGCGAAACGGCCGAGTTCGCCCGCGACCTGGTGCGCAACAAGTGTTGCGTCGTCCTGCGCACCCTCTTTTGACGAAGCCATTGCCTTCCAAATAGCCGCAACAATTTTGTCGAAATCAAACGCAACCAAACGTCCGTCGCGTTTCTCAATCTGCGGGATCATGTCACGATACCGGCGCGTTTCTTTCGAGATCGGTGCCGGCGGCGCGGATTGCTTTTCGTGTTCGCGTGTCTTCGGGCGAACAGAAACTTTTGCGACTTTGGGCATAGGCGGGGCGATTGGATTAATAAATAAAAACTTCTCTGTTACAAGAAGTTTACTCCCCTACGCAAGAAACACACTGTGGACAGCGTTATTCTGTAACGGTTGGAAAATTTTTCAATATAATAAGGGGGGTACCTATCGTAACATTGTGCGCCCGCGCAAACCCTGCCGCAGTCTCTAAGACATACAGCGCAGGATCAGTCGGATAAAAGACATCGGGATATGTTGAAGTCGCGACATCGGGCTCGATATAGACCACCTGTCCTTGATCATTCAGCCAGAAGATATCGAGTGGAACGAGCATATCTTTCATCCAGAAGCCGTAGGAGTCTGCATCCTTGAACACAAAAAGCATTCCGTAGTCGTCTGGTAGGTTCGTCCGGCCCCCCAAGCCTAATTCCCTAGTCACAGTCGTTGTCGCATAGTCGAGTGTCAAGGACACCCCGCCAAACTGTACCTCCGGAGCTTGTTCCGTCACTGGCGCCGGTGTCCAATAAAGAGACATCCCTATGCCGACTAAGACAATGAGAAGAAGTCCCGATAAAAAATATTTCTTCATTGGCGGAGGCGGAGAGATTCGAACTCTCGGAGGGTTGCCCCTCACACGCTTTCCAAGCGTGCGCACTAGACCGCTATGCGACGCCTCCGTATGCATTTGTTATACCAGAAAAA
>JANLHF010000009.1 GCA_024653825.1 Patescibacteria group bacterium
TGGCTTAATCTCAAGAAGGATATATTTTTGACCTGCGATAAATTCAGAACGCCTTAACACGATCCAGAGCGAAAAAGCACCGCCAACCAGAAGAAACGGCAGCCATACCGGTGCAACAAAGAGCGCGATAGAAAATGCGAGCGCCACGATGTTCGGCATGAAAACGTAGGAAACAAAAAGGAGGGCGAGACTCGCGACGAGAAGCGGGTATGGCTCAAGTCGGACACCAGTCTTGCCGGTAAATTCGTCCCGCCACTTCACGACGTGCTCAAAGAATGGCAACATAGTAGTGCCTAGAGTATACCAATAAAATCCACGGCGCCTTACGGCGCCGTGGATTTTGTGTGTATTTAAACTGCCGCGTAACGACCGTCTTTCAGACGTTTGAAATAGCGCGAATCATTCAGATTCACCAAAATGGTGTTGTCCTTCACAAAACGGGCCTTCTTCACGTGCTTGATGATCTCATCCTTCTTCATTGGACCCTTCGCTGCAAGCGTTTCGCGGATGACTTCGCGAACAACGCCCGGCTTGTATCCCCACTCAGTGAGCGCGTAGAGACCACGGCCCACAAGCACGAAACGCGGATCCTTGATGAGCTCGTTGTGAGTCGTCGCGACGTGCGCCTTCTTTGAGAAGAGTGCCCCGATTGTCTTAGCCACTTCGGAGAAGTGCATCGGAGCTCCGTGGCGCTTGACCGCGAGGTACGCATAATCGCGAACGCCCTTGATGTGAATAGCAGACGCCGTGGTGCGACCCCATTCAGCGAGAGGATTGCTTCCGATGTGCTTGGAGAGCGAGAGCCAGCGCTTGAGTACCTCTTCATTTTTATAGGCATCGTTCACACCCTTAAGTTCATCGAGGAAACGGTCGAGCATTTCACTTTCAGCGAGTACATCACTATCGGACAGTGACGAATAGAGGCGCGTAAGCGCGTCATGAATATGCTTCGCCGTCGTGTGGTCCACGTGCCAACGGGCGAGAAAATCATTTGTCTCGCGTTCGCGGAAAAATGCGGCGTTAACCATAAGGAAAAAACGAAAACGGTTGCGACTCTTCTCGTCCTTGCCGAGTGCAGAAAGGAGTGCTTCCTCGGGTACAATAGCGCCGAGCGAATGAATGTATTGTGCGATTTCTTCAAATGCGCCAACGGCTTCTTTAAAGGCTTTGCTCGCGCGGATCGCGTCAAGACCGGCCGCCTCAATCTGGCGCACACGCTCACGGGTAATGCCGGAAAGGTCGCCAATTGCCTCAAGCGTCTCGCGGGCCGCGACGGCACCAAGACCGAAACGACGAGTCAAGACCTCGCGGGCGCGTTCAGGAGCCGCAGCCAAAAGGCGCTTTGCGAGCGCCGCACTGTCAAAGGAAAACGAGGCTCCCTTTGCCCCCCCCTTTTTTGTGGTCTTATTGGTCTTGTTCATGTGGTCTAATTTATAGCAAATACCTTATAATAAGTCAACCTCTGCCCAATGCTTGGGACTATACCACAAGATTTAGAATCTTGCCTGGTACATAAATGACCCGTTTGGGCTCTCTCCCCTCAAGCGCCGTAATTACCTTCGGAAGCTGAAGAGCCTTCTCTACCGCCTCTGCTTCTCCGGCCTCGCTCAAGAGCCGAATACTGCCCCGTTTGCGGCCAGCGACCTGCACAATGATTTCCTGTTCGCCAACTGAGAAAAGCGATTCGTCATACGAAGGCCACGAAGCGAGGTGTATTGAATTGGCTTCGCCCAACTGTTCCCACAGCGCCTCGGTGACGTGGGGCGCGAAGGGCGCGAGTACGCGCAGGTAAGAGCTCCACTGTTCTCTGCCAATGGCCCCTTCCTTTTCGACCGCATTAAGGAATATCATCATCTGGCTCACCGCGGTATTGAATTTAAATGCTTCGATGTCATTGCCGATCTTTCGTATCGTCTCGTGTAAAAGAGTGTCGAGTGCCGGGACCGATTCGATAGCGACTTTTTCCTGCATACGCCAGAGCCGTTCAATAAATCGCGCGGTACCGGCGATAGAGGCGGTGTTCCAGCTAGTCGTGTTCTCAAAGGGGCCCATAAACATTTCATATACGCGGAAAGCGTCCGCGCCATACTTTGCAATCACTTCATCCGGATTGATGACGTTGTTGTAACGCTTGCTCATCTTACGTCCATCCTCTGCGAGGATGAAGCCAAGGAACTCGAGCCGTGCGAACGGCTCTTTGGTGCTCACCACGCCGATGTCGTAGAGGAATTTGTGCCAGAAGCGCGCATAGATAAGGTGTCGCACCGCATGATCGCCACCGACATAGACATCGACCGGCGCCCAGTACTTCTCCATTTTAGTCGAGACAAGCTGGGTGTCGTCGTTGGGGTCCATGAAGCGCAGGTAATACCACGAGGATCCCGCCCACTGCGGCATCGTGTTGGTCTCGCGCTTCGCAGGCCCGCCGCACTTCGGACACTTCGTATTGACCCACGAGTCGATAGCGGCCAAGGGCGATTCGCCGGTACCCGTCGGCTCATAGGACTCGACCTCTGGGAGCAGAACCGGAAGGTCTTCATAAGGGACAGCAACGATGCCATCTGTGGGGCAATGAATAATCGGTATCGGCTCGCCCCAGTAGCGCTGGCGCGAGAAGACCCAATCGCGCAGCTTATAGCGCGTGACCCTCTTCCCCCCCACCGCCTTCGTAATCTCCCATTTCGCCTCCTCGCTACTCTTCCCGGTGAATTCTCCCGACTCGACGAGCACTCCCACGCCCGTATATACGTGACCGCACACAAGCAGGTCAAAGACCATTTTGTGGAGTGTTTCCGTGACTTCTCGTCCCGCCTGCGCGAGCGGCATCCAGGACACTGAAAATTTTCCGTGTTCATCTTTTTCTAACTTCTGCTCGTTCCTCGCATCGCTATTGAGTATGAAAAGCAATCCGATTGCATCAATCTCGCGTGCCACATTTTTTGAATATGCAAAATAACTATGATGAATCACGCTAGTTTCTGCCACGAAGGTAACATCGGTGTAGCCGGTCTCTTCTGCTATTTCACGCTTCGCGGTCTCTATCGCATCTTCATCTTCTTCGCGTCCTCCGCCGATATACAACTTCCCTCCGAGCTCTGGACCCCAATCAAGCGTGAGAACCGTATCATTCTTGCGGTCAACGACAATAGCGACGATGCTCTTCCTGTGTTCGGGATTTTCTTGCGGTTGACCGGTCACGGCTTCTATCACGGTACGAATGGGCAATTCAAATTTCTTCGCAAACTCGAAGTCGCGTTCGTCGTGGGCAGGGACGGCCATGATGGCACCCGTGCCGTATCCGCCGAGGACGTAGTCGGCGACGTAGATAGGAATGTCTTCTTTCGTTGCGGGATTGATTGCCGAAATGCCTTCGAGCTTCACACCGGTCTTCTCCTTCTCTTCTGCGCCGCGCTCTATCTCGGTCTTCTGCGCTGCCGCTGCGACATATGCTCGCACTTCATCCGCATTTTGTATTTCCAACTTTGTTACGAGCGAATGTTCTGGCGCGAGCACGAGATACGCCGCGCCATAGAGCGTGTCGGGGCGCGTAGTGAACACAGTGACATATTGGACATCAGATGTCCCCCGCGCATTTTGGACATCGGATGTCCTAACTTCGAATTGAATTTCGGCCCCTTCGGAGCGACCTATCCAATTACGCTGCGCTTCCTTGATGTGCTCCGGCCACTGGAGAGAATCAAGGTCCGCGAGCATGCGGTCGGCATAGTCGGTAATCTTGAGCACCCACTGAGGCAAACTTTTTTTCTCCACGGTAGTACCACAGCGTTCGCAGACGGGGCCATCAAGGTCCTCGTTCGCGAGACCGGTCATACAAGACGGACACCAGTTGATGGGCTCGTTCGATTGGAAGGCGAGCTTGTGTTCGAACATCTTGAGGAATATCCACTGCGTCCAGTGGTAATACTTCGGGTCGGTCGTATTTATCTCGTGCGACCAGTCATAGTCGAAACCTATGTGCGCGAGCTGTTGCTTGAAGTTCGCAATATTTTTTTCTACGGCGATGCGCGGATGCACTTTGTTCTTGAGCGCGTAATTCTCTGCCGGCAGGCCAAAGGCGTCCCACCCCATCGGATGCAAAACGGAAAAACCTCTCATCCGCATATGTCGAGAATAGATGTCGGTAGCGATGTAACCCCTCGGATGACCAACGTGCAGCCCCTCTCCCGAAGGATACGGGAACATATCGAGCACGTATTTCTTTTCTTTGTCTGCGCCTTCGGTCGTGCGATACAGATCAAGCTCCGCCCACTTTTCTTGGGCCTTTTTCTCAATAGAGCGATGATCGTACGCCATCAAACCTTATTTTAACGGTGGATAGAAAGCGGGATCGATAATTCGATCGAAACACACCTCGCCTGCACCATGCTGCCAATTGTCTTGAGCGCCCCTCTTCCCTCCAGCCAGTGTCGGGATACTTTCTCGAGTCCCGAGCAACAGGCCTTCTTGGCTCGTACGACTCTCGGTGTTAAACGTCGCACACAGATTGAAGGAGAGGCCCTCGCCCGGCTGATACACGTATGGCTCTCCTGACTGTGGATCTACCGGAATTGGTCCATACGCAAGCGAGTTGTTGAGGTCAGTAATCACCCCCGGCAATTTCTGCTTCGCTTGATAGAAGCTTATGATTTGATATTGGATATTCTGCAAGTCGCTTACCTTTTCTGTGTCATACCGCGCAAGGCGCGCCTGTTGTGGCGTACCAACAATGAAGAATCCCGAGCCGATAGTTACAACAGCAAGTATGGCGACGCCGATGCGGACCATCTGCCTACGCGACGGATTCTCGTCCCAATAATTCTTCAGGTCTGCCAAGAAGTGCATAAACACGCCTGCAGAAATCAGGATAATCACTAACACCTTGAGAAGGAATGCGGTCGTAAGAGCCTCTCCGCTGAGGAAGGAGGTGAGGAGCGTGATGAGGTCGCCGACCATCGCGATGCCAGCAAGAAAGAGCGTCAGAATGATAGCCCAACGGCGCACCCAAATCTCCTTGCGGGAAGGATCTTTCTCCGCGTCCTTGTGTATCAAGTACATGAGGAGCAGGAAGACCGGCAAGAGGACGATGACCGAAGCCATCTCTCCGCTTATCCCGCTCTGATACGGGTCGGCAGGATAATAGGAGAGCGGATTGGGGAACGTGTAGTTAATGTAATCAAAAACAAGAAACGTATACGCTATAACGGTCCAATAGAATGACACTATCGCGCCGGCCCACAAAAAGAAATCTTTTGCTGTTGTTTTGGGTTTGTCCATAGGCCTCATTATACCACTTATATATAAAACAAAATCCCCGCACGGGCGGGGATTCAATAATTCCTAGGACAATGCTATGCGGGGCTCGGTTGATGTCTGTTTGTCAGACGGCCCCACGTATCCGTTTGAAAGAACTTTGGATGCTCCTTCCACAGTCGAATTAGGTCCTTGCGGAGCTTCGTGTTCTCTGGAAATGGCGTCCGGTAGACTTCAGGTCCTGCTTCGAGATAGCCTGCGTCGATTCCGCTTTCACCTGCTGTGTCGCACACCTCGACTTCGACCACGGCAATCATATCCCAGCCGTCGCCACAATCACGTTCCGCATCTTCGGCCTCGATGATTAATCGACGTATGAGGTAATCCTTTTCAGAATCGCCGAAATCACGACTGTCCTCCACTGCGACAACAAATCCCTTAAGATACCGCCTGTTCGGCGCCATGTACGTCTCCCTTCAAAATGACTGCCATAAAACTATCACCACGTACCGATATTGCAAATAAAACTAGCCGTGGAGGAATTCGATGACGTCGCCATCGCGGACGATGTACTCCTTCCCTTCGGTGCGGACCTGACCCTTCTCGCGGGCGGCAGGATATGAGCCAGCGGCGATGAGTTTGTCCCATTCAATAACCTCGGCGCGAATAAATTTCGTTAAGAAATCATTATGAATGGCGGCGCCCGCTACGGGCGCCGTACTGCCCTCTTTAATCGTCCACGCGCGCGTTTCGTCGGTGCCGGTCGTGAAGAATGAAATGAGTCCGAGCGTCTCGTATGCCCCGCGGATAAGACCAGCAAAACCGTCTTCAGAAACGCCGAGTTCTTGGCGGAAACTTGCGCGGTCATTATCGGCAACCTCATTGAGTTCGTGTTCTGTCGCCGCATCAAGAAAAAGATGCTGCCCGCCAAGCGTTTTAACGAGTTCATACGCGCGCTCTGCACGTCCATCCCCAATCTCGTTGAGACTTTGCCCGCCGCTTTTTTTGTTAAATGCATACAGAATCGGTTTCATCGTGAGTAGATTCAGGTGTGCCACCAGTTTCTTCTCTTCTTCCGTAAGCCCAGCATGGAGTGCGAGCTTCCCCATCGCGAATCCTTGTGCGAGCTTCACGAGCACGACATCTTCGGCGACAAACTCTTTCCGTCCGGCCTTGATGTCGCCCTCAATCTTGTCGCGCCGCTTACGCACCTGTTCGGCGTCAGCGAGCACAAGCTCGAGATTGATAATCTCAATGTCCTTGTATGGCTCAATGGTCTTCTCCACGTGAAGCACGTTTGGATCGTCAAAAAATCGGACTACCTGAAGAATCGCATCAGTCTCGCGAATATTTGAGAGGAATTGGTTGCCAAGCCCTTCGCCGGTCGCCGCGCCCTTCACGAGCCCCGCGATGTCCACAAACTCTATCACTGCCGGTATGGTCTTCTCGCTTTTAGAGAACTCCGTAAGTGCGCCGAGACGAGCGTCAGGTACGCCAACAACCCCGACCGAAGGATCAATGGTGCAGAAGGGATAATTCTCCGCCGGTACGCTCGCCTTCGTGAGTGCATTAAAAAGCGTGGATTTCCCCACGTTCGGCAGACCGACGATGCCTATCTTCAACATACTCTCACCCTAGAGGCTCAAAGCGATTCGCGCAACTACTTCGGCGTAGCGAGAAGACGCGCATATTGGAGTACCGCGTAGAAGATGGCGGTCGCGATGATGAAGGACATTGCCGCCGCGCCGAAGGAGGTTACGGGAATCCAACCAAAGGAGAGATACACGAGGAACCACCATGCGGTAAATATGAAAGCCGAACCGAGCGCGAAAGAAATATGTTTACGCGAGAGCGCCCACGCGACGCTGATGATGAGAAGAGAGAGCGCGATGAACGTCCAGTAGCTCACCGTCAGGGCCGGCTGGGGGAAGGCGTATACGTACGCGGCCACGATGAGCCCGAGCGACGCAAGCAGAAGGAGCGTCATACCGAATCGAAGACCGCGCGCGATAATGTGCAGATGCTCCTTCTCGGCGGCATCTATTCTCCCGTCACGCATCGCACGCAGATAGGCGAGCTCGCTCCAGACTGCAGTAACTGCGCCCACCAGCGCGCCGAGCGCTTGGCAGAACACAAGGAAAGGAATGAGTGCGGTCATAGTTATTTCTGCATCAACGCGCCAAGTTCGGAACGATACTTTTTCATCACCTCCATAGCCGCCTTCATCTCGCTCTCGCCCCCCTTCTTACGACGTTCTATCTCCTCGCCGATTTTCTTGAAAAGCTGGGGGTCCTTGGTGACGAGCGCTGTCATTTGTTCTCGTTGATCCGCCGGAACGTCCTTCATCTTCCACTTGGCGTATTGGTTGATGAGAAAACTCTGAAACGACATAGACTAGGAGTAGTTCGGCTTCATGTGGAGGCCACGAACGGTGCGCGTCGTTAAGTAGAGAGCGACAAGTGCAAGGAGTGCGAGCGCTTCGACGTAAATGAATGAGTAATCGAGAACGCTCGTCCCTGCTCGATAGTGCTCAACAGCGGTGCTACCAAAAAGAAGGGTGCCGTACACGGCAATGACCGCGTTTACCCAATGAATCCAAAACTGTGCAGGGTTCGTGATGCC
>JANLHF010000010.1 GCA_024653825.1 Patescibacteria group bacterium
CCGCCAAACATGAGATCTGTCCTGCATGCAAAAATACATAAGGCGACCGTTACTGAAGCTGACCTGAGTTATCTCGGCAGTATCACCATCGACGAAGCACTTGTAGAGAAGGCGGGCTTCTGGCCCGGCGAGAAGGTGTTGGTGGTGAGTAATACTTCGGGCGCTCGACTCGAAACGTACGTCATCGTCGGAGAGCGCGACTCGGGCGTCATCTGTATGAACGGCGCGGCGGCACACCTCATCAAGAAGGGCGACGAAATCATCGTGATGGGCTTCGAGTTGACCGATAAGCCAACCGTGCCGATAAACATTCTCGTCGATAAGAACAATACATTCCTTCGTTTCCTCTAGAACAGAACCGCCGGCGCTTCGCGTCGGCGGTTCTGTGTTTGCGCGAGGCGCAAATGCTACATCATTCCTGAAGGATTGCACTCGCGGCACTCCTTCTTGTGTCCGAAGAGAAGGACAAGCGCGGAGAGGCCAACAATCAGATAGACGATATTCTCGACCGTCGGCCACGTGCCGACGAGAAGATTCACCACGTTCCAGTTGTTGCCCATCCAGCTACCGAGGGCGACGAGGCCCCAGTTGAGGCCGCCGATGATCACGAGGATAAAAGCAATCTTGTGTAACTTCATGCGGATGAGAGATGGTTAAAGCGGGGGTGGCCTGCTCGGCCATAATGGTCCGCTCCGTATAGTATGACCCGAAAAAAAGACTTTGGAGACCCCCCTGTGCAAAACCTAAATTTAGAATGCGCTGGTTAGCTATTCGTAACGTAACGCATCGATCGGATTCTTCTTCCCCGCCTGACGCGCCGGGTAGATGCCGAAGACGAGACCAGAGATGCCAGACACAGCGAGACCGAGAATAACAGCCGAGATGGGAAAGGCGAAAAACCAACCGATAGAGAAAAAGGTTGAGAGTACAAAATATATCAAGCCCACGATACCCGCACCTACTAAGATACCGATGATGCCGCCAACGAGCGTCAGCAATACTGATTCAATAAGAAACTGCTGTAGAATATCCCAGTCAGTCGCCCCGACAGCCTTGCGTAAACCAATCTCGCGTGTCCGCTCGGTAACCGAGACCAACATGATGTTCATGATGCCGATGCCGCCAACAATAAGTGAAATGGAAGCAATCGCCGCTAAGAATATCGTGAGGATCGACATGATATTACCGAGAGTATCAAGCGTCTCGTCCATAGAGGTAACCATGAAATCGTCTTTCGCAGGATCCGTAATCTGATGAGATGTTCTTAGAATCGAAATAATCCTTGTCTTAACGAACGCAGTGTCGTACGCAGGATCAATCTGAATATTCAGTTCTTGATAATAATCAATGCCACGAATTTGTTTTTGTCCGACAGGAATAGGTATCAGTGCATACCCGTCCATGCTAAACATGCCGGAGCCCTTAGGTTCTAAAACACCGATCACTCGGAAAGTAATATCTTCAAAACGAACCGTCTTCCCTACAGGTTCAACGTTATCCCCAAAGAGATCGTTTGCTAACTTCGAACCGAGAACAACAACATGTTTGTATGCGGTTTCATCTGCACTAGTGAATCCATATCCGCTAGAGAAATCAAGATTCATCATCTTGAATATGTTTGCGGTCGTTGCAATCCAAAGAGTCGATTTGCTCTTGTTCCCATACACGATGCGCGAACTCCCGGTGACGTTTGGCGCCACGTTCGTGATTGATGGTTCTCGTTGAAGTGACTCAACATCACGGACAACGAGCGACTTGACGACGAGACCCATAACAGACGGAGGTGCGCCACCGATAACAGGAGCACCGGGCTGGACGTTGATCATATTAGGTGCCATAGACTGGATCTGTCCAACGATATACAGCTTCGCTGAATCACCTAATGACATAATGATGATGACTGATGCGATGCCAGTAACAATGCCGAGCATTGTCAGAATAGAGCGCATCTTGCTATGAGCGAGGCTGCGCGTAGCGGTCTTGAATGAGTCTTTTAAAAGCATGCTTATTTCAGAGTACCCCGGCGAAGACGGTC
This sequence comes from Patescibacteria group bacterium, assembly GCA_024653825.1. GTDB lineage: Bacteria > Patescibacteriota > Minisyncoccia > Phycocordibacterales > Phycocordibacteraceae > C7867-001. Next base: position 2,036 of record JANLHF010000010.1, read on the forward strand.
CGCTGTAATAGGATTATCGCTCTCAACCACGCCGTCTTTTATTCTGATAATTCTATCTGCGAACTCTGCGGTCTGTGTCTCGTGCGTCACTAATATAACCGTACGACCTTTATTATTCAGTGACTCAAGTATTTCCATAATCTGTAGGCCTGATTGCGAATCGAGATTACCCGTAGGTTCATCAGCAAAGATGACATTTGGGTCAGTCACGAGCGCGCGCGCAATAGCAACGCGCTGTTTCTGTCCGCCGGAGAGTTTACCGGCTTCAGTGTGCAACTTCTCTTCGAGACCAACTGAACGAACCGCCTCTTCTACAAAGGTCCGTCGTTTGGCGGGCAGGATATCAGAATAGAGGAGCGGTATCTCAACATTGTCATAAACGGTCAATCGAGAAAGCAGGTTGAATGATTGAAAGACGAAGCCCATATCCGAATTACGAACACGCGCGAGTTCTTGATCGGTCATATCATCAATGCTTTTGCCTTGGAAAGTGTAGGACCCGCCGGTTGGTCGATCAAGGAAACTTAAAATATGCAGTAGTGTTGATTTGCCAGAGCCCGAGGGTCCCATAATGGAGACAAATTCACCTTTTGCAATAGAGAACGTTACTCCACAAAGCGCCCGTGTCGGGATTTCTTCTTCCACTATGTATTCCTTTTTTAGATTGTGTATCTCAATCATTTGATTCAACAAATAACCAACTAGGGGGCTTTGAGTCCAATGTTAATCACCTGTTCACCGAGTGTAACTCCCGAGAGAATCTCCACGTTCCCCTTCTGGTCTTGGATGCCCAATGTTATCGGACTGGTTGTCGCGGCGTTGTCCGCAAGCGTTTGTACAAAGGTGCCTGCGTCGTTCTGAAGGATGGCGTACTGCGGAAGAATGAGCACGTTGTCTTTACGTTTCGTCTGTATGTCGACATTCGCGGTGAGACCGCTCTTCAACCGCGAGTCGGCAGTATCAAACGCTATTTTTATCTGGTAGCTGATGACGCCCTGCGTATCCGTCTGTGCCGGCGCGATATAGAACACCGCTCCTGTGAACGTCTCGTTCGGGAAGGCATCGAGGGTCATCGTCACTTTATTCCCCACTATCAACTTTCCGATATCCGTCTCGGACACGCCGGCATCCACCTCGAACCCGCCACTGCCGATAATCGACACGAGCGGCGTTCCGGGAGAAGCAAGCTGTCCGACCTTCGCGTCGAGATCTGTCACTACCCCGCTTATCGGAGCGACAATCTTCGCGCCCAAGAGATTCGCCACAGCACTCGCGACACCGGCTTTTGCTTGTGCCACCTGGGCCTGTTGCGCGGTGATACTCTCTGGGGTCGACCCCGCTTGAGCAAGCGCAAGTGTACCCTGCGCACTCACGAGTGCCGCCTTCGCGCTTGAGAGCGCGGTGAGTGCGCTCGCGACATTCGTGCGCGCAGTCGCGATGTTCGACTGATAGGTGGTGAGGGTCGCTGCCGACAGGCCCCCTGTCTTGGTGAGCACAGCCGCCACATCGTTTAGGAAGGTGCTGACTTGAGTGAGATTCTGTACCGCGAGCAGTGCGGGCGGGAGCGGATCACTAGTACTAAAAGACGGCGAGGTTATCTGTGCACTCCATGCGGCAAGCACCGGTTCAAGCGCAATGCGTTCCTGCACCACCGTGTTTTCGAGTACAGCGTCGGGCACGATGAAGACGAGCTTCGCGTCCGTCGTGCGCGCGTTGGTGAAAAGCTGGTCTGCGCTTGTATGCACGGCACCATCAGAGACAGAGTAGGCGCTCGTTATCGTGTTTATGAGCGCGATCTGGTCCTGTGCGACAGCACTCTGGTCTATGGCGAGCTGTTCCGGACGTGTGCCGGCGAGGAGCGCGGCGAGGTTCGCCTCGGCCACCGCAAGATTCGCCTGTGCCTGCCCAAGCGCAGCGGAAAGATTCGCCGTATTGAGCTCGGCGACGACGGTCCCGGCGGCCGCCCAGTTGCCGAGGCTGTAGTTAACGCGAGCGATGGTTCCCGTGTTCTGGAATCCGAGCGAGACGCTTTTGGTGGGCATCGTGTTGCCCGTAACGGAAACCGTCTCGGTAATGGAGCCTTGCGTAACTGTTATGAATTGGTATGCCGCGCCGGCACCCCGAAAGAAAAACAAATACACGCCAGCGACAAGGACGACGACGATGACTGCATACCCCCACTTCGGAATGGATTTCATTAGTAACCAGTGTATCACTCGACTATACTGAACGCACCATGTCGTCATTTCCAGTCATCATCGCGGCACTCTCTCCCCTCTTCCCGGCCCTCCTTACCCTGAGTATCGGCGCGCTTATCGCCTTTCTTATGCGGCCACGGCGATTCTACTTTGTTCGGCATGGCGAAACAGTCTTGAATGCAGCACATACAAAACAGGGACCGGACGGCGGCTTGAGCGAATTAGGAAAGAAACAAGCCGAAGCGACGGGTGCACTGCTCGCCCCCCTCGCCGTCCGCGCCATCATTTCAAGCCCATACGAACGAGCAAAAGAAACCGCGACCATCATCAACAAAAAACTGCGCGTCCCTGTCTCCTATACTTCCCTACTCGCCGAGCGGCGCAACCCAAGTGAAGTTATCGGCAAGGACCGCGATGATCCCGAGGTGAAGCGCATCATTGATCAGATTGACCTCGCCTACCACGATGACGACTATCGCCATTCGGATGAAGAAAATTTTATTGATCTCAAAAAGCGCGCGCGAAGGTGTCTCCGCTATCTCGCGTGGCATGGCTCTCTTCGTAATTGCGTCGTGACACACCACGCGTTTTTGAAAATGTTACTCTCCTATATGCTCTACCACCACAAATTGCACTCAAAAGACTACGTTAAGCTCTCCTATTTCAATATGTCGGACAACGGTGGAATCAGTGTCTGCGAGTATCACCCGTGGAAAATGTTCTCCGCCACCCGTGGCTGGGAGATTGTCTCCTTCAACGAAACGCCCGAATAAATGATGGATTTCGTAAATCTCTCATCCTGAAATATTGTTATCTTTGCCGACCGTCAATAATAACAACATTGACAAATAGCTGGACAAGAGCAGGATGGCGGAGGAAGTGAGTGCGCCTCCCAAGGCACTTTTGTTAACCATAGCGATGGAGACGAGGATGTCGACGACACAAGGATATAACGAGCAGGAAAGCGAGCGGATTTCTGAAGAATGCGAACGTTTATTAAGCTTAAGTAAGCGAAAAGCTGGCGACCTCGGACTTGTTGTGTTTCAGCTTTTAGCTGTAGAAGCACGGTGTGCACTCCACGATGCACGATTCCCTTCTACTGCAAAAGATTAGGGAAGTGATGCAAGATTTGCAAAAGCCCCGCACTGCGCGGGGCTTTTTTGTTACTTAGGTGTCTCACACCAAAGTGGCTAATAGTCCATGCCCATTCCGCCACCCTGCGGCATTTCTTTTTTCGGCTCGGGGATGTCGGCAATAGCTGCCTCGGTGGTGAGGAGCATCGCCGCGGCGGAGACCGCGTTTTCAAGCGCCATACGCGGCATCTTTACCGGATCCACGATGCCCGCCGCAAGCATATCCTCCACAATCTCGTCGGTGAGCGCATTATAGCCGGCGTTCACCTTCCCCGACTGCACCCTAGAAACGATGACGGCCGCGTCATCCTTACCCGCGTTGATAGCAATCTGCGCGAGCGGCATTTCAAGCGCCTGTACGACGATGTCGTAGCCCGCCTTCTCGTCCGCCGTCATCTTATGCTCCTGCGCGGCAAGTTTCTTCGCGACCTTCGCGAGCGCCGTGCCACCGCCCGCGACAATCCCCTCTTCAATAGAGGCCTTCGTCGCCTTGACTGCATCATCTATTTTATCCTTCAGATATTTCATCTCGGTCTCGGTCGCCGCACCGACAGAAATCACCGCAACGCCACCCGAGAGCTTCGCGATGCGCTCTTCAAATCTTTCTTTATCAAATTTTGAATCCGAATTTTCCATCTGCGCCTTGAGCTGAGCAATGCGGGCCGTGATGTCCGCCTTCTTTCCCTTACCGCCGACAATCGTCGTCGTGTCTTTCGTAGCGACAACGCGGGAGGCCTTCCCGAGCATCGCCAAGGTCGCGTTCTCGAAGGTCATACCAACCTCGTTAGAGATGACCTGCCCGCCCACGACCGTCGCGATATCGGCGAGCATATCCTTCTTCCGATCGCCATAGCCCGGTGCCTTAATCGCGAGTACTGAGAAAGTGCCGCGCAGTTTGTTGACGATGAAGGTAGAGAGCGCATCGCCTTCGACATCTTCGGCGATGATGACGAGCTCTTTCTTCCCCGACTGCACAACCTTCTCGAGCAAGGGGAGAATCTCCTGCACGTTGCCGATCTTCTTGTCGGTAAGAAGCACGAGCGCGTCCTTCATCTCGGCCTCCATCCTCTCTGGATTCGTGACCATATAGGCCGACACGTAGCCCTTGTCTATCTGCAGTCCTTCAACAATGTCATACGAGAGCTCCATGCCCTGCGATTCTTCAACCGTCACGACGCCACTACTGCCCACCTTCTCCACCGCTTCGGCAATAATGGAGCCGAGCACTTCGGACTCTGCGGATATAGAAGCAACCTGCTTCACTTCTGCCTTTCCCGAGACCGGCTTCGCCATCTTCTTAAGCTCGGCGAGCGCGGCAACCTTCGCCTTCTCCATACCGCTTCTGACGCTCATGGCGTTCGCGCCCTTCATCATATGCGAGAGACCCTCCTCAATGAGTGCCTCAAGAAGCACGACTGAGGTCGTCGTCCCGTCGCCAGCAGTGTCGTTCGTCTTGTTCGCAACCTCCTTCACGATTTCTGCGCCCATATTCTCAAACCGATCCTTGAGGGAAATCTCTTTGGCGATAGACACGCCGTCGTTCGTGATACGCGGACCGCCATAGGACTTCTCGATGATGACGTTACGGCCCTTCGGACCCAAGGTCCCCTTCACCGCGTGCGCAGCCTGTGCGATACCCTTCGCGATAGCTTTTCGTGCGTCCTCAGAAAAAAGAATTTGTTTTGCCATATTAGTTTTTTATAAAGATGATATCGGATTCAGAAAGAACATAATATTCAATCTCGTTCACCTTGATCGGCTCGTCCCATGGTTTCTTGAAAAAGACCGTTTCGCCCATCTTCACTTCTATAGGGAGACGCTTCCCGTCGTCGGTACGGCGCCCGGGACCGACGGCAACTACTTCTCCCGAGAAGAGTTTGTCCTTGCTCACGGACTCGGGAATGATGATGCCGGAGGCGAGCTTCTTTTCGCCCTCCTTTTCTGACGGCTGAACCACAACGCGGTCTCCAAGCGGCTTTAGTGAAAGCTTTTTTGCCATAATGTTCTATTTATGGTGAGTTAGTCGAACCATATAAATGAATAATCGCCCTGTGTGAGGGGAGTATATAGAAATGCTCGCTCGTATGCAACAGCCGAACGGCTCAGACGGTCTGAGCCGTTCGGAGGTGTACTGTCCCCCCCCGCGCACGTTGATACTCTGAGTGCAATGGTAGAATCAACTTGTTATAAAATCCTTATTCTCTACGATGAAAAAATACATCCTCGGTGCCGCCCTGTTCTTCGTTCTCCTTGTCACTCCTCTTGCACAAGCACAAGCATCTGGTCTTACCGAAAGCCAAGCGACCATACTCATCAACGTTGTTAAGGCGTCCCCCGGAACTCCCGCGAGCGCATTTATTGATCTCATCACCGCTTTTTCCGGCGTGACAACCGCCCAAGCGAGCAGTCTTATCTCTGTCGTTCAAGCGTCTCCAGGCACCACTGCAAGTGCCTTTGTTCCGCTCCTCACCTCTTTCACAAGCAACGTCCCGACTAACCAAACGACGACACAGACAAACCAATCGACAACGCAGACGAACGCAACCACCTACACCAAGCCGACAGTGAGCGTTAGCAACAGCACCCCCACCGCGGGAACCGCAATCAGCTTCACTTGGAGCGCCCCCAACGGATCCGGCTGTTACTGGTCGCGCGATGGGCAATACGGCGGAGCATTAACCAGCTCTCCTATTTCCGTGAGCACGACGGGACTATCCGGCTACTACAACATGACCGCCAGCTGCTCATATCCGAACGGCCAAACACTGACATCGAATCAAGTGCCGGTGACCGTTGCACCCCAAACAAACACAACTGCGCCAACAGTGCTCTCCACTACCTTCTCCCAAGACTCCTCAATGAGCGTGCCTGGTGCGCCGGTTAAGTTGTACTGGACTTCCACAGGGGCATCGTCGTGTAGCGTGAGCATCCGGTATGACAGTAGCGGAACCGGTGCAGGATATGGTTCATGGATAAGTGCCGGATTGGAGAATAGTATCAACAGTCCTTCAACCGGTGCTGTGATGACATCGGGTTCTCCCGGCCTCTACCAGGCGCAACTCTACTGCAACGGCGGTTCGCTCGGCACGAATGTGAAGTACCTGACGCATACCGTCACGGCTTCAACCGCGAGCGTCTCCGACGCTTTCAGTAGTGCCGCGAATGCGGGAGCTTCTCAAAATATAAGCGCCTTCAACTACACCTGGAATCGCGACCTCCAAATCGGCTCTCCCTACTCTGCTGACGTAACGGCGCTTCAGACCGCGCTTATGAAAGAAGGAGTGTACACCGGAGAGATTACCGGAGGATTTTACGACCAGACCTATCTCGCCGTGAAAGCGTTCCAGCAGAAGTACGGCATTAACGCGACCGGTTATTTCGGGCCACAAACGCGCGAGAAACTGAACGCGCTGTACTAGTTTTTCACCCAAAGACACCGCGCCGGCTCCGTCGGCGCGGTGTCTTGACATGTTGCTATACTTTGCTGTATTCTGCAAAGCAGAAGTCTAGTCCGCTGGGCGAACCTATCGCTCGGCGCCAACCTGTTTTTCCAACTCAGGAGTATCAAAATGAAGAAACTGCTTGCTGTGCTGTTCGTGATGTCCTCGTTGTTTGCGGCTTCGGTTAACGCGGCTCCGCCGGTCCCACCGACGTTTACCGCCCCTTCCATGTCCCCAGCCGATTGCATCGGCTACTGGTGGATAAACGTGAACAACGCCCGGTTGGTCACCCCTACGGGCGGCCGACAACCGATACTGCCGGCCTTTCTGACACTCAAGATCCACTCCGGCCAGTTGAACGCCGATGGATCGCTCCAGTGTTTCGGAGAGGTCGCAGTGAGCGGCAACTCGAGCGTCAATCTCTTCGTTAACCCGAACGATAATACGACGTACGTCAACTTGTCGATGCCGGCCTCGGTTATCGACGGGGAGAACCAGACTCATACGATATGGATCAATATGAAGCTCTTCGGCTCCCCGCGGGACAACAACCTGCCAGGAATCCTCGAAGGGTCGTTCCGGCACAATCTGGCGCCAACACCCAGTGAAATGACCCTGTTCATCTTCCACGCCGACGGTGACTTCCAGCTCATGCAGCGCGGAGTTCCCGACGCCGGGAAGGGCTGAAATCGCAGTACTCGAATTGCCAGCGCTACGCGCTGGCAATTTCTTTATCCCATCCGCCCGGTTGCACTCGCTTCCCTGCTTGTGGTAGACTCCTATCCAAGATGAAGGCATTCGTATCGGCACTGCCATACGCAGAAATTGTCCTCTCAATACTCCTCATCGTCGGCATCGTGCTACAGCAGCGCGGAGCGACCCTCGGTGGAGCCTTCGGAGGCGATAATTTCGCGTCAACCTTTTACAAGCGCAGAGGCGCTGAGAAGTTTCTATTCAATGCAACGATCGTCATTGCGGTCGTACTCGTGCTCGCAGCGATAGCAAACTTCCTCCTTATAGGATGAAGGCTCCTTTCGATAGTTCCGGCTGGAGAGAGCGGCTTCAGCAGTCATGGGGCGTCCCCTTTTTTGATCGTGTAACCGCCCGCGTGCGTACGCTCACAAGCGGCGACCGTGCTATATTTTATATGCTCTCAGTACTCATCGGCGTCGCTTCCTTCGGAGGTCTCTATACACTCGAACAATCGCTTCTGATCGAAGTTCCTGCCTACGGGGGCAGCCTCGTCGAAGGAGAAGTTGGCAGTCCTCAATTTATCAATCCCCTTCTTGCTATCAGCGACGCTGATCGCGATCTCTCCACTCTGGTGTATGCCGGTCTGATGGGTCTCTCGGGTACCGGCTCTCTTGTTCCGGTTCTCGCCAGCGGATATACGCTGTCGCCAGACAGTAAGACGTACACCTTTGTTCTGCGCGCAAACGCAAAGTTCGTAGACGGCACTCCCGTCACCGCTCAGGATGTCGTCTTCACTGTGCGGAAGGCTCAGGACTCTGCGCTTAAGAGCCCTGAATATGCAAATTGGGCTGGTGTCAGCGTGTCGGCACTCGACGCACACACCGTGCGTTTTTCTCTGCAGAAGCCGTATGCGCCGTTCCTCGGACTCACCACCTTGGGCATCCTTCCCTCGCGACTATGGGAGCGCGTCTCAAATGAAGAATTCCCCTTTTCAAATCTGGAAACGAATCCAATCGGCGCTGGCCCCTTTACCGTAGTCGGGGTCTCGCGCGATGCATCAGGACTCATCAAAAGCGTCTCGCTCGCGGCAAATCCGTACTATGCGCTTGGGCGACCATATCTTGACCGCATCCGTTTTGACTTTTATGCGCGCGCTGAAGATCTTGCGACAGCGGTCAGGAATGGTGTCGTCGAAAGCGCTTATGGTATCTCGACGAAAGGATCCCTGACCGCGCCGTATGCACGCGTGTTCGGCGTGTTCTGGAACCCAAGCGAGAAACAGATTTTTGCGCGCGCAGAAGTGCGTAAGGCCCTTTCGCTCGCACTCGATCGGCAGTCTATTGTTGATAATGTGCTCGGCGGCTATGCAACTGCCATTATGGGGCCGGTACCTCCTGGGAAAAATGTGCGGCAGTTCCCTGTCCCCCAATCAGAAGACCCGACAGCGATGGCGGCACAGGTACTGCAATCGGCTGGATGGACATATGATGGGGACGCACGCATGTGGAAGAATGCGGGAGCAAAGCAGACATTCGACCGTATCACGATACGAACATCGAATGTGCCGGAATTAAAAAATGTCGTGAGCGCGGTAAAAACTGACTGGGAACAACTCGGCATCTCGGTTGACATCGAGCTCTACGAACCAGGCGATCTTTCTCAGAATGTGATCCGCCCCCGCAAATATGAGGCACTTTTGTACGGTATGGTCATCGGCCGTGATCAGGATCTCTACGCCTTCTGGGATTCACAGGAACGCAACGATCCCGGCCTTAATATCGCACTGTATGCGAACAAGGAGGTTGATGCGCTCCTTGAGGATGCGCGCGGCACAGCCGACAGCGCCACGCGCACAGCCGATCTGCAGAAGATAGAAGACACGATTGCAGCAGATTACCCTGCGGCGTTCATCTACGCGCCTGATTTTACCTATACGGTACCGGTGACCCTCCGTGGCGTCGTGCTCCCTCAGATCATCACGCCGGCAGACCGATTCGCGACCGCTGCATCCTGGTATCGATCGACCGACGCGGTGTGGCCGTTTCTTGTGAGCAAAAACTGACGCGCACCAATTTTTGTACGGGTTTTAGTTTTTATTTAACAACATTATAAGCCCGATTAATTAACCACGTATGACTCTACCATCAGCCCCCGCACCCGCCCCAGGTCCCGCTCGCGAAGAGCGCTCAACCCAGGTACGCGAGATGCATCAAAACCACGCTCGACCAGCCGGCGGCACACGCCCTCCGCGACGCTTCGACCGCGGACCGCGACCGTCAGGCGGTCGCCCCGCAGGCCGCGGCGGACCCGCGCGCCCAGGGAGTGCGACACGCCGCATCCAACGCATCCTTCGCCGTCCGTCCTCAAACCCTATGCCCATCAGCCGTGGCGCGGACTACTTCCCCGAAACACCGGCGGCAAATGTCGTGCGTATCGTCCCCTTGGGCGGCGTTGAAGAAGTCGGCCGCAACATGGTTGCCGTAGACTGTAACGGCGATATTTTTGTCTTTGATGCGGGCTTCCACTTCAAAGAAGAAGACGATGCGCCGGGCGTTGACTACACACTTCCGAACACCTCGTACTTGGAAAAAAACAAAGAACGCGTGCGCGCCGTCATCATCACGCACGCTCATCTTGACCACATCGGCGGTATTCCGTTTGTGATGGCGCGCTTCGGTAATCCGCCTATCTACACGCGAAACCTCACTTCTATTATGATTCAGCGCAGGCAAGAAGAGTATCCTGATGTGCCGAAGCCGGAGATTATTCTCGTTGAGCCAGGGCAGTCCGTTACTATCTCCAACACCAAGATGAAGTTTTTCCCGGTCACGCACTCTATTCCCGATTCTATGGGTGTCTCGCTTGAAACGCCGTACGGCAATGTCGTGCTTTCTGGAGACTTGAAGCTTGATCACGAAGACAGCATCCCTTCGGAGCGCGAACAGAAGACGTGGGGAGATCTTTCAAAAGACAAAAATCTCTTCTTCATTGCGGACTCCACGAACGCGGAACGCGACGGATTCTCCATTCCGGAGAAGCGCGTGCAACAAACGCTTGATGAAATCATTAAAACCGTCTCGGGTCGCCTTATCATCGGCACGTTCGCATCGCAATTTGAGCGTATGATGAGCATCATTGAAAGCGCCGAGAAATACGGCAAGAAAATTATCACCGAGGGTCGTTCCATTAAAAACAACCTCGAAGTCGCCGAGCGCGCAGGTCTCTTAAAAGTGGACAAGAGCACTATGATCCCCGCACAGGACATCAGTAACTATCCGCCCGACAAGATTGTCATCCTTTCTACCGGCGCACAGGGTGAAGAATTCGCCGCGCTGATGCGCATCGCGACAAAACAGCACAAGTATATTCAGTTTACCGAACGTGATACGATCGTACTCTCCTCTTCCGTCATTCCTGGCAACGAGGAGTCCGTGCAAAAACTGAAGGATAATCTGTACCGAAACAAGGTGACAATTATCCACTATCGATCTTCAGACGTTCATTCGACCGGCCACGGCAATACCGGTGAGCTTGTTTGGATTAACAAGCAGGTGAACGCGAAATTCTTTATGCCCGGGTACGGTTATTATTCTATGACCGCGTCGCACGCAAAGGCGGTAGAACAAGCGGGCCGCCCACGCGAAAGCATCGTCCTCGCCGACAACGGCAGCGTCATTGATATCACCGACGGCGAAACGCTCACGGTGCACAAGCAGAAAGTTCCGGCTGCACCGCTCATCGTGGACGGATTCACTATCGGCAATCGGCAAGAAGTGGTGATGCGCGACCGCCAGTCGCTCGCCAAGGATGGCATGTTCGTCATCATCGCGAGCGTGAACCTCAAGACTGGAAAACTACGCAAGTCGCCCGACATCATCAGCCGCGGGTTCATCTATTTGCGCGAATCACAGAATTTGCTCAATGAAGGCCGTCTCCTTATCAAGAAGACAATTGAGGATTCTACGCACAACATGAATCCGATCGACTTAGACTATGTAAAAAACAATCTGACCGATGTGATGGCCGGATTCCTCTTCGCGCGCACCAACAAAGCGCCGATGGTGATTCCGGTATTAATAGGGATGTGAAATTGAAACACGGATGATACACAACCTCCGCGGCGCTTCGCGCCGCGGAGGTTTGCCTTTAGAAACAAGCAGGAGTAGTGTTCCGACAGACCCTAACCGTAAGAGGTTCACATGCTCATTCCATATGTCGGCATCACCGATTTTATGAATTTCCAACAGGTTCAAGCGATGCTTCGAATCTTCAAAGTGCACCAGCGTCCAGATTCCAAGCGGAAACTCCACGTCGGTGTCATGATGAGCTACAAAACGCTGCACGGTATTCCTTCGTCGTGGGACAAGGCGTTTCCGTCAAAGGAAACGATCGCCGATATTTTCTCATCTGCCGAGACCTACAACTGCCTGCACATTGCCGACTACGACAGTATGCCACATCTCGGCAGGAAAACACTGGCACCCGCACTTCAGTATGCCGGCGACCTTGTACACGCTGTCCAGCTCGATATGATCTGGCCGCATCCGAGCCAGATACTGCTCGGCATTCACACGTCGCGCAAAAATCCTGAGGTCATCCTGCAGGTGGGAAGAAAGGCGCTCACCGCAGTAAAGGATGACCCGCTTCTACTCGTTGAGAAGCTTCGTGAATACGAAGGAGGAGTCATTCAGCGAGTTTTGCTCGACAAAAGCGGAGGTGAAGGCCGAGCGATGGAGGCAGACGTCCTTCTGCCGTTCGTGAGAGCAATCAGAGAAAATCTGCCGGAATTGGACATCGTCGTCGCTGGTGGGCTTGGGCCATACACGATGCACTTAGCCGAGCCGATCATCAGAGAATTCCCCGACGTGAGCATTGACGCCCAAGGAAGGCTCCGGCCTAGCCGTAACGCACTGGACCCGGTGGATTGGCACATGGCCGGCGGATATCTGGCTACAGCTCTTGAACTTCTAGAATGGAGATAGAGCCCGCGGCTCGCCCTTGGCGAGCCGCGTTTTTCATATGGTATGCTCGAAAACAATGCAACCGCGCGTGGTCATTTCTGTGGGGAACTTTTTCTTTGCCATTTTTTCCACCACCACGCTCTACATTCTCCTTCCGTATCTCTCGACCTTTATGCCTGTGGCCTACACAGGCTTCGTCATTGCAGGAGGAGCGTTGGTCGCCTGCATCATATTCCCGTTCCTTCCCCGCCTCGTTTCGCGCTATGGCGCACAACAACTGGCAATTGTCTTCGCTGTACTCGAAATGATCGCCCTTATCGCGCTCGCCGCATCACCGGGAGCGGTCGCCGGAGCATTTTTCGTTGCCGTCATCATGGCGATCCAACCCTTCCTCGCGTACGAGCTCGACCTCCTGCTTGAAGCGACAGTCACCGAGGAGAATCTGACCGGGCGCGTCCGCGCGATATACCTTACTGCATGGAATACGGCCTCGCTCGCGGCACCGCTCCTCATCGGGGCGCTGCTCGCACAGTCCGATGCGTACGGCCGCGTCTTCCTTGCCGGCGCCGGCGCGCTTGTACCATTTGTTGTACTTTTTGCCGTCCGGCGCCTGCCGAAAGTGGAAACACCCCAACTCTCCCTTATAGGAGATACTTTGCGCTGTATGTGGCACGACCGAGATCTCGCGGCGGTGACGTTCGGCCACCTGCTTCTCTATCTTTTCTTCGTGTGGGCGCCGCTTTATGTGCCGGTCTACCTTCACAACTCGCTCGACATGCCGTGGTCAACCATCGGCTGGATGTTTTCAGTCATGCTTATCCCATATGTACTCATCCAGTATCCAGCAGGCGTCATCGCAGACCGCTACCTCGGCGACAAAGAGCTCATGTTCGCTGGCTTCATCATTTCCGGCACAGCACTCGCCGCAGTCGGACTCTTCACGACATCCACACCAATTTTCATCATCGTTTGTGTACTCGTCGTATCACGCATCGGTTCAGCGCTCGTTGAAGGTATGACCGAGGGCCATTTCTTCCGGCGCGTATCGGAAAAAGACGTCAACTCCGTTAGTATCTTCCGTGGAATCTGGCCGCTCGCAGACCTCATCGCACCGGTGGTAGGTAGTCTCATCCTCATCGTGGGGGGCTACGAAATACTCTTCTTCGTCACCGGCGGCTTCATAGCCATTGTGGGAGCTATCACCACTCTCTTTATCAAAGACTTCCGCTAGTTTGAGAGAGCATACCCGTCGTCCCTCGCTTGCACCAACCCTTCTATAACGAGCTCTCGGAGTGCCTTCCTGGCCTGTGCGCGTCGCGACCTGCCGAGAGCATTTACTAAGCGTTCTCGCGGAGCCGCCCCGGCGGAGAGCTCGCGCAACAAAGCGCCGCGCGCTTCACGGAACGAGCCGGCAAACTTCGACTGCTTCGTATATGCCTTACTTTTCGCATTATGAGACATGCCCGAGCGCTTCAGGTACGCGCCATAATCCATCAGCGCGCCATACCACTCCCTTGGCTCGCCGGAGCCGTGGCGGAGGCGGCTCAAAACTTTCTCAATTTCTTTGTCAGAAACTTTTCTCTTGTTTGGAAAGAAATGATGAATAATCACCGTGCGGATGTTTGTCTCGACGAATATGACGTCTTGATTGTGCGCAAACGCGGCGACTGCGCGCGCCGTGTACGGCCCCACACCCGGAAGCATTTCCAATGCTGAAATTGTGTTGATTTTCCGTTTTGAAAGTTCTTTTGTTGCCTGATGCAACATCTTCGCGCGACGATTGTAGCCGAGCCCTTGCCATGCTTTTAATACTTCAGAGAGTGGCGCACCAGCAAGCTTCTTCGCCGTTGGAAATTGTTTTATAAATTTTGTGTAAAACGGAATGACGCGCTCCACCTGCGTCTGCTGGAGCATCACTTCTGATACAAGGATTTTGTATACATCTTTTGTCTTTCGCCACGGCAACGTATGCCGCCCGTGTTTTTTATAATACGCCCATATCAGACGTCGAAAACGCGGCACTTCCATTTTATTTTGCCATGGGGTTACCCCGTGCTAAATCAGATTTGACTCGGGGCCAACGGAGCGTGGCGGGCGGCCAGAGTTTTGTTAAAGGATGAGAGGTACAGTCGTGCGGGCGCGCTGTGCAGACGTAGCGGCCATAGAGCACGAAGCCGTTGTTCACATATTTCCAGTCTTTTTTGGGAATAAGAGCCTCCAAGTCTTTTGATATTTTCGTGAGGTCGCTTTGGTCGGTCAGGTCAAACTTTTTTGCGAAACGCTTCACGTGCGTATCGGTTGCAATACCCTCCCACACGCTATGGAGCTCACCGAGAACGACGTGGGCAGTCTTGTAGCCGACGCCGGGGAGGGTCACGAGCTCGGATTCAGTTTTGGGAACCTTCCCTCCGAACTTTTCTCCGACCATTTTTGCCGCACCGATAATCGCCTTTGCCTTATTGCGAAAAAATGGAATGGAAGAAATCTCTTTGGTGAAAATAGCCTGATTTGCCTTCGCAAAATCTTTCGACGTCTTATATTTCTTGAAGAGTGTTGCCGTCAGCTTATTCACCGCCTTATCAGTACATTGCGCCGAGAGAATGACTGCAACAACAAATTGGAACGGTGTTTGATGAGCGAGCTCGCTCTCCGGCTTCGGATACGCCTTCTTCAAGTACGCGACTATCTTCTTCACGCGTGCCGCACGGGTGCTCGCCCCATCAGAAATCTGATTTCTGATGGGGGTCATAACGATTCAGATGTCTGCTCTTCATGCGGAAAAGCGAAGTGAAAGAATATCTGTAAGAGCTCCCCTGCAGAAAAGAGCATACATAATAGTACGAGTGAAATACCAACGAATGGAATGAAGGCCATAAGCGATAGAATCAGCATCCCGAGAACACCATCGTGCCAGAACACAATCTCGCGCCCCAAAAAACGACGAGCGAATATACCGCCGAGAAGAATTCCTGCATAAAGAAGTGCGAGCAGGACGAGAAGCGCATACAAAACGAGCAATAGGAGGGCGAGACCTATGCCTACCAGTGTCAGTGCAAGTAACATGATCAACATCGGCGTCGCAGTCACCATACCGAATCCGAGCAACAGAGTGAGAAGAACTCTCCGTGGACGGGCGGTGTAGGCGCGTTTAACCATTGTTTCTGCAAGTCGCGGGAACAGGCCAGCTAGGAGGCCCGCAAGAATGAGTGTGCCGAGGATGCGCGCGAAGAGAAAGAGACCAATACTCACTAGGGCGAGAATACGCGAAGTGCCTGCATTAGGAAGATAAGATGCATTGGTATACTCGATACCACCAATCACACTCGCAGATGCGGGAATAGTTGCTTCTTCTGGCGCCTCGTAGACCAACTTTCCATGAATCGTGGTCCCGGGAGCGAGCGATAAATGTCCCATTGCGACGACCTTCACGTTCCCTCCATAGTCTCCTGAGAGCGAAATATTATTGCCATAGATAGTCAGGGGACCCTTTGTACCGTTACTGAGATTCGTATTTAAGGCGATGATAAAGGTACTCCCAGAGGTAGGAGCCGAACTATTCACAGAATAGCCAATGGCGAGAAAATCCCCTGAAATTGAGCCCTCCATGTTGATGCTCCCGCCAATTGCCCGCACATCTCCTCCGACGGCAGCGCGCGAACCGATAGAACCAGCGAAGAGAAGCTCGTCGCCTTGTACGGGAGCCGTCGCAACGATTGATCCTCCGATCGCAGAAAGGTCCCCGGCTATCGGAGCTGTATTAATAATTGAAATACCCGCAAGAAAAGAATTCCCAGGAGATGGGCTCGCCGCGACGAGAGAACGCCCCCCCAAGAAGACTGCGGAAGGGCGCGCAGCATTCACGCTCGCCGGTATGAGAAGTATGACGAGAAGAGAAAGGATAAGACGTTGCATAAAGTATCTACGCTACAGGGGGCATCGAGAGAGGGATGGGCGGCGGCGCAGACGTTTTTGATGTTCGTTTTCGAATAGGTTCGATCAGACTCGCAAAAATTAAAATGAGAAGCGCAGTGAAGGAAGAGGCCAGGCAGTAGACGCAGACCGCGCCTATAAGAAATACTTGGACCGCAGTGAAATAAAGGGAGGAGAGGACGCCAATAAGCGCAAAGACCTGCAATACGCGTCGCAGAAACTGATGGAAGATGATGATCTCAAGAGCAGCAAGAACAAAAAGTACGCCATAAAAAAGAACACCAAGTTCTGCAAGCGGTATACCAAACAGATACGAATATTGACTCGAAACAACTACATTACATCCTGAAAGATTTTGGATATTGCACAGGAGCGGGGTACCGCTTAGCTCATGTTGAGCAAGGTATAAGGAGTCTGCAAGCCCGAAAAAGGCAAGCAACAGTATAAGGACGACTCCTATTCGTTTCATAGGACTAGAATACGCGTCTTCCCATTCGTGCGCAAATGACGAAAAATCTGGTACCATGCGGATATTCGCATGCTGAATTTCCTATCTCATTTTACCGGGAACACAGGAGGTAGCATGATTGTGCTGTCGCTTATAATAATTGTGTGCGCGATCTTCCTTGAGGACATAACGACCGTCGTTGTCGGAGTGCTCGCGGCGGACGCACTGATACCGATCCCGATCGCCTTCATTTCCATCTATATCGGCATAGCGCTCGGCGACACTTTTCTATATGCACTCGGCGCTTTCGCTCGCACCCATCAACGTCTCGCACATTACATCGACCACGACTTCACTTCCCCCTTCCGTTCGTGGTTGGAACATCGGTATGCGTTCAAAGTTTTTTCTGGACATTTCGTCCCAGGGTTCCGTTTCACTACTTATGCCGCGAGTGGATTTTTCCGCTTCCCGCTCCGCACCTATATACCTATGGTCATTGTTGGCGGATTACTTTTGGAAACAACGCTCTTCACCATCTCGTATTGGTTCGGATCTTTCTCGTCTAAATGGATCGGCGAGGTACGTTGGGGCATCGCGATTCTCTTCTTAATTACTCTTTTCTTCATCGGCCGACATAATCTACTCGCGTATCGCGCGAAGAAGGCGGAGTTGCCTATACTGGACGCATGAATCAGAAACTCATCCGTGCGGGCGCGGCGCTTGTCCTCGTTATCGCCGCTGGAAGCGCGGGATACGGGCTCGGGAGCGTAGGCGCGCAGACTGCGAGCGTCGCCATTCCTGCGCAAACAGTGTCCGCACTGCCCCAAGGCTCCATCCGCGTTGTGTACAGCCTGGACCAAAAACAAAATGACAAAGAAATCATTGCACTCATTGACGGCGCAAAAAGCCGCATCTACTTTGCAATATATACCTTCACGCTCCCGAGTATCGCCGATGCGCTCGTCGCGGCGAAGAAGAGGGGTATCGACGTGAGGGGCGTAATGGATTCTGGACAGAGCAGTAACAGCTACGGTGCTCCCATCACCGAAAAGCTCCTCGCCGCAGGCATATCGATAGTGACCGAGAAGCACGCGACAGGAAACGGCATCATGCACATCAAAGCCATCGTCACCGACTCGGCGTATGCACTCGGCAGTTATAACTGGACTAGCTCCGCGACAAATATAAATGATGAAATTCTCGAGATTGGCACCGATCCGGCGCTTCGACAGGCATATGAAAATATTCTGAAAAAATTACTAACTGCCTACGCGGGCAACAGCGCGGTCCAGCTGAAAAGCGGGGCCGCTTCTCTTTCTATCGGCACAATTGATTACACACAGGCCTCCGCGCACGTCGGCGAGTACGCCTCCGTGCGCGGAACCCTCGTGAGCGCCTACACGAGCGCCTCCGGCACTGTCTTCCTCGACTTCTGTAAGTCCTACAAGACCTGCCCCTTCTCGGGAGTCATCTTCGCCGACGATGCAAAAACCTTCGGCGACCTCTCGCGCCTCGCCGGCCAAACCATAACCCTCACCGGCAAAATCTCTTCCTATCAGGGCAAAGCCGAAATCGTCCTCTCCGAAGTCAATCAGCTCTCAACGAACTAGAACAACACTCCGGCGCGGTAGAGGAGCGAGCCGACCCAGAGTACGAGTACGAGATAATAGAGCGCCCAACCTTCGGCGGGCGGAAACCATCGGGAGAAGATGCGGAAATGCTGTGCGTACCAATCTTTCCCAAAGATTGCGAGAAGATTCGCGCTCACACTGTCGATAACCAAGAGGTAGAAAATGATTACTTCAATGGACATACGGTGTTCTGATTATTGGGTGGATATATTCCCATCGTAGCACCTTTGTGCTATAGTACCTTCACTTCCAGTGGCTACGGACCGACTTAAAATCAATAACGAGATTCGCGCAGCAGAGCTGCGCGTGATTAGCGCGGACGGTGGCAATCTCGGCGTCCTCTCGCTCGAAGCAGCACTGGCAGCCGCCAAACAGGCCGGGTTGGACCTTATCGAGATATCGCCCTCGGCCGTCCCGCCCATTGCGAAGATCATAGATTATGGTAAATTTGAATACGAGCGAAGCAAGAAGGAAAAGGTAGCAAAAGCCAAGGTAAAAGTGTCTGAAACCAAGGAGGTCCAGATCAAGGTAGGCACCGGCGAGCACGACATGCTCCTCAAGGCCAAGAAAGCCGCCGAGTGGCTCACTGAGGGGCACCGTGTGCGTGCCGAACTCTTCTTGAAAGGACGCTACAAGGGGATGAGTGAGGAATTCCTCAAGGACCGCCTCGAGAAGTTCCTCCTACGCATCCCGTATGCCTATAAGATCGCCGAGCCCGTCACGAGGAGCCCGAAGGGCTTCGCAGGAGTTATTGAACGCGACCTGATAGCCCAGGCCAAGCGAGAAAAATCCCCCGACAAGCTCGGGACAGGGAATCAAAACACAAAATGAAAACAAATAAATCTTATACCAAACGAATCCGCGTGACCCGCAACGGGAAGTTGATGGTGCGCGTGAAGGGTCAGAACCATTTCAATGCGAAGTCGAGCGGCTCAGCGCGCTCCGCGAAGCGTCGCTCCGTCTCCCTTAATTTGACGGCGAAGGTGCGCGCCCGCTTCCTCCCCGGCTCCGGTGCAAAGTAATTAATCTGCAGTAACTATTTACGTATGACAAGAATCAAAGGAGGCATCACCGCGCTCAAACGTAAGAAGAACCTTCTGGCGCGCGCCAAGGGCTACCGCGGCATCCGTTCTAAGAAAATCGCGCCCGCACACGAGGCCCTGATGCGCGCCGGTCGCTACGCCTTCGCCCACCGTCGCGACAAGAAGACCGACTTCCGCCAACTCTGGATTGTGCGCTTGAACGCCGCCGTCCGCGACAACGGCCACAAGTCCTACTCCACCTTCATTGCGAAGCTGAAGAAGAACGGCTTCCAGCTCGACCGTAAGGTCCTCGCCGAATTCGCCGCCGACCATCCGCAGATATTTGCTCGCATCGCCAAGCAAGTCATCTAACTTTCACAAAAACCCGCCCCGCTTTGAAGCGGGGCGGGTTTTTAAACCTTCTTTATTGATTCCTTCGTAATTTCCCACGTCTCTCCGTACTCTGGCACAACAGCGTTACTACCCAGGTAGTCGTGGATGCGCTGGGCGAGAAATCGTTCGGCTGAGGGCTCGCCGAGGGCGGTGAAGATGGTTCTGATGCGCTTCCCTGCGAGCGCGGCCTCGGCGAATTTCAAGAGCTCATCGCGGTCGGCGTGTGCTGACCAGCCGTGGAGATTTTCAACCTTTGCTTTAATTTTCACCTCACTGCCGGCGAGACGTACTGAAGACGCGCCCTCCATCATCCGGCGCCCCGGAGTGCCAGGGGCTTGATAGCCCACGATAATGAGCGTTGAGGCTGGGTCGGGCAGATACTTAGTCTCCCAACGGCCGATACGGCCGCCGTGGCTCATCCCTGCTCCCGCGATGATAATCTTTGGTCCCGCGACCTTCTCGATCGCCATCGAATCTTCGCGCGAGAGCGTCTGCTTGAGGAATGGGAACTCGAAGATGCTCCCCTCCCTCTTCATCTCGTCTTCTGTTTCTTTTTTAAAATACGTCGCGCCCCATTTTTCATATACTTCAGTGACGTGTATCGCGAGTGGTGAATCAAGGAATACCGGAATCTTCGGGAGTTCACCTGCATCAAAAAAGTTGGAGAGTTCATAAAGCATCAACTGGGTGCGTTCCAACGAGAAGGCGGGGATGAGCACGGTACCCCCGCGCGCTATCGCGCGCTTCAACGTATCGCGAAGAGATGCCACACGCTCTTTCTGGGGCGGATGCAGCCGGTCGCCGTAGACACTCTCCATCACGAGCGCGTCTGCGTCGGTGACCGGCTCCCAGTCGGGAAGAAGGAGCGAGGGCGAATTGCCGATGTCGCCCGTAAGCGCGATGTTCGTCCCCTCTTCGTCGGTGATGCGCACGCTCGCGGAGCCGAGGATGTGGCCGGTGGTACGCAAATAGGCAGAGAGTCCGGGTGCAACTTCTTTTTCAGTATGATAATCCAGCGTCTCAATGAGTGCGAAAGCTGTATCGACATCCTTCTCCTCATAGAGAGGCATCCTCCCGAGTCGGGACGCTTCTTTACCAAGAATGCCGGCTGAATCGCGCAGGATGAGTTCGGCGAGATCCTTCGTCGGCGGAGTCATAAAGATTTTTCCTCTGAAACCGTCTTTCACCAATTTAGGAATACGGCCGACGTGGTCCAAGTGCGCGTGTGTCACCACGAGTGCATCAATAGTTTTCACCTCATAGGGAAATGGCCCGTACACTTCTTCTACTGCGAATTCCGCGCCCTGCTCGATACCGCAATCAACCAATATTTTTCCACGCGTGCCTTCAACTAAAAAATTAGAGCCCGTCACCTTCCCTGCCCCGCCGTAAAAAGTTAATCGCAATGACATAAACAAACTGTAACATGCAGTCCCTCACGATTGTTCGGGACGGCACCTCGCTTTTGCTCGGCACGCAAAAATCTCGTACCAAGTGGTACGAGATTTTTGCGGAACTGTCCTCTCCGGCAACTTTATTGTGCCAGGTGGGATAAACAACGACGGCCATCGGATTCCTTCACAGGCTTCACCAGGCGCGCCTTAATGCTATTCTCCCTTGTAAGAAGCAAGTTGCGTTTTCAAGAACAGCTCCACTTACTAGTATACCTTCTCCTATTCCCCGTGGCGTTTATAGCTGTGAATTGTGCCTTCCTTAAACCAATGCTTGATCTCGTGCAGAGCCTCATCGGGCGTCTCGGAGGCATGAAGAATGTTGGCTACCGCACGCTTTTCGGCGTTGGCGAGCGCGGGAGAATCAACAGAGAAATCTCCGCGAATAGTGCCCATATCGGCGAGGTACGGCAACGTCGGCCCAGCGATCTTCCTTACCATATCCACCGCATGCGTACCCTCGACGACCATCTTCACGAGAGGGGCAGAGAGCATGTAGTCGACGAGCCATTTCCGAATTTCGGGACCCAGTTTTTCTGGATCGGTTGATTCGAAATCTTGTGAGATATCCAGTTGATATTTCTCATAGGTGGCAATTGTCTTCTGTCCGAGACGTCTGATCCATGCCGGATCCTTCGGATAGTGATTATCCATTTCGTCAAACGTCGGTTGGAACATCTCTAGCGCAACAACTTTTAGATCGCGCTGTTCAAAACGCTTGATGATCTCGCCAATAAGACCTTTCTTTACGCCATCCGGCTTGATCATTACATACGTCCTCTCTTCTTTTGGGTTCTTATTGGCCATAGTTTAAAAAATCGCCGAGGGCGGTTATTGGGTCATCATACGCGTTTCCTCCCGCCCGTGCAAGACGATCATAAACAGAGAAGGCGCCGGGAAAAATCCTCCGGCGCCCGCAGATGTGCAGATTCTTGGTTCATCTGTTCGAATACGGTTGGTGTGCCGCAACCGGCACGGGGTGGGCGAAGGTTTGCCATTAAGCATCTCCGCCCTATTCACCCAGGCTGTCATCTACCATTCCCGCCATATTCAACGCGTCTTTCACGACGCTTCAGAGGGGCCAAGACCTAGATATTAGTATAAGACTACGCGCCCCGAATTGGGGGAGGGTAGTGTATAACCTATGCTGCCGTGATAACGCGCGCGCCGCCCTTTTCTATCAAAATAGTGTGTTCAAAATGCGCGGAGCGAGAGCCATCCTTGGTACGGTAGGTATACCCGTCGGGCGCGAGCGTAACCGTCGCTTTCCCCACGTTCGCAATGGGTTCAAGTGCGAGTACCATCCCCTCTTCGAGCAGTTCGCCGAAACCTGGTCGTCCATAGTTCGGAATGAACGGGTCTTCGTGCACAGCATCGCCGACGCCATGCCCGCCGAGTTCCTTCACCACCTTAAAGCCCTCCCCCTCAATCACCTTTTGTATGGAGTGTGAAATATCTCCCATATGCTTCCCTACATCGGCGGCGGCGATGCCGGCGACGAGTGCCTCTTTAGTCGCACGGAGAAGTTTCTTCGTTTGTTCGTCCACTTCCCCGACTGGTACCGTAATGGCCGCGTCCACGACGATGCCGTTATGGGTCAGGCCGAGATCGAGTCCGACGATGTCACCTTCTTTCAACGTCTTCACCGATTCATTCGGGATGCCGTGCACCACTTCGTCGTTTATGGATACGCACAAGGTCGCCGGATACGGCCTTTGGGCCCCCTCGGGCGTGTAGCCGAGGAAGCAGGGTTCATCTCCGCCATCGCGGATCATCTTTTCTGCAAGGTCATCGAGCTCTTCTGCAGTCACGCCGGGCGCGACTTTTTTCTTCAGTGCTGCCAGAACAGCCGCGAGACGCTTCCCTCCCTCGATGAGATTCTCCCGCTCGGTGTCATTCTTAATCGTCATTTTAGGTTGAGCGCCGCACAAATATCCGCAGTAACGGCCTCGCGTGTCTGTTCGCCATCTATCTCGATGAGCATACCGGCCTTACGGAAGAGTTCGATGCATGGCTTGGTGTATGCGCGATATTCCTCCAATCGCTTATCGACGAAATCATCATCGGCACGACCTTCTTTCTCCTTACGAAGGACGAGACGCTTTTTAACCTCTTCATCGGATACGCTCAAATACAAAACGTAAAAGGGACGGTTCAGCCACTTCATCGCATCAATAACCAACTCGGCTTCGGGTATCTTACGGCTGAAACCATCAAAGATGGCGCTTGAACCTTCGGGAATGGCGAAGAGCGTTTTCAAGAAGAGGTACGTTGCGAACCAGTAGGGCTGGAGAATGCCGGCATAATTCTCCTCCTTCACCTTCTTCCCTACCGGCGTTTCCTCCTGCGCGATAGCGCGGAATAGGTCTCCCGAGGCGTAGGTTGGCCAGCCCGTCTTCGCCGACAAGAGCTTCACCTGATCACCCTTCCCGCTCCCGGGCTTCCCGATAAAAAATATTGTTTTCGTTTCCATCAGCACACTCTATCACTTTTAATATTCACGGAGGGAGACCTGCGCGTCGATTTTACGGGCGAGGTCGAGTGCGACCTGGACGGCGATGAGAAGCGCGGTGCCGCCAAGGACGAGCGTAGTGATGCCTGTGAGTCCTTGGATGATGCTCGGCGAGACTGCGATAAGACCGAGGAAGCAGGCGCCAGGGAGTGTAACGCGATTCACGACCTTGTCGATGTATTCCTCAGTCTCTCGACCGGGACGCACGCCAGGGACGAAGGCTCCGGTCTTCTGTAGATTCTCCGCAACGCGGTGTGGCTCAAACGTCACTGCAGTGTAGAAATAGGTGAAGAGTACGACAAGAAGGAAGTAGACTGCCCCGTACTGCCACGGATTCGAGAGGAAGGCGGAGTACCAGAGCGCCGCGCTTGACGCGAAAGAGATGTGGAGCGCACCAAGCATAGAGAGCACCATCTGGGGAAGGAGAAGGAGCGATAGAGCGAATATGATAGGGATCACGCCGGCCTGAAGAAGGCGTATCGGGAGATACGTCGCAGCACCCTGGGACATTGCCGTACCACGCATTGCGCGTGCATAGGCGATAGGAATCGAGCGCTCGGCGTCAGATACGACAACGACCGCATAAATCATCGCGAGGGCGAGAACGATAAATCCAAGATAGGCGGGAATATCCGCCGCCGATGCGGCGAAGAGTGTCTGCGAAATGCTCGAGGGCACGCTGGAGAGAATCCCCGCAAGAATGATGAGGGACACGCCGTTGCCGATACCAAATTCGGTCACCAATTCGCCGAGCCACATAAGAAGAATGGATCCTGCTGCAACGATGGCGATATTCGCGACAAGCGCCATCGAACTGAGCTGTGTTATGACTCCCTGCCCCTCAAGCAGGAAGAGGAAACCGATGGCTTGTAGAATAGCGATTGGGATGGTGAGAAGCCGGCTCCAGTTGATAAACTTCGCGCGACCGGCTTCGCCTTCTTCAAAATATGCCTGTTTTACCTGCGGGAAGATGATGGTACCGAGCTGCATGATGATAGAGGCAGTAATGTAGGGACCAACGCCGAGCATCACAATCGAAAGAGAAGAGAGTCCGCCGCCCGAGAAAATGTTCAGAAGACCGAAAAATTGATTGTTCGCAAAAAAGGCCGCGAGAGCATTCCGATCAACGCCCGGAATAGGAATTGAAGCAAGAAGACGGAAAAGCGCGAGCGCGCCGATGAGAAAGAATATGCGGGAACGTATCTCGGAAGCACCGAAAGCGAGTTTAAGTTTGTGAAAAAAAGAATTAAGCATGGATAGTACCGCCCGCCGCAGTAACCGCGGCGCGCGCGGCAGTGGAGAGTGTGCAACCTATGATACCAAATGCCTTAGTAATCTCTCCTGTCCCGAGAATCTTCACGATCGGCGCGCGACCCTTGACACGACGTACAAGCCCCTTCGCGAGGAGTGCTGCCGGCGAGACGGTTTCGCCCGCCTTAAAGTTCGCTTCGAGAGCGGCGAGATTTACCGCAGCGACGGCGATGCGGTTGACCTTGACCGAGCGTGCACGGTTCTTACCGTGTCCGCGGCGCTTCGGGAGCTTCTTAATAAGGTCGCGGACTTCCGGACGGATTTTGTGCCCAGCACGTGCCGTCTGCCCCTTCCCTCCGCGACCAGAGGTCTTACCGCGCTTTCCACCGCGGCCGACCGGCGCGTTCTTCTTATTCTTTGTGCGAGGAGAAATGGTGTTGAGTTGCATAGGAAAATGATTACGCGGTGCGCAACTTCTTGAGCGCTGCAACAGTCGCACGTGCGATCGTAAGCTTATTTTTGGTACGCGAATGGATCTTGGTCACCACATCGGTCACGCCCGCAAGATCAAGCACGGTGCGCATCGCCGAACCGGCAACGAGCCCACGACCCCTCGAAGGAGCAATCTCTACGACTGACGATGAATACTTTGCAGAGACTTGGTGAGGAATAGAACCCGACTTTGTGCGTGGAATAGCAAAGAGATGTTTCTTCGCGTCCCGAGTCGCCTTGTCGATAGCGAGAGCCGTATCGGCCGCCTTACCGAGGCCGATGCCGACGCGACCCTTCCGGTCGCCAATGACGACTACGAGACTGAAGTTGAAACGGCGACCTCCTGCCATAACGCGTGCCACGCGACGCACGTCGATGGTGACCTGATCGAACTCGCCACGCTCGCGCGGAGGACGGCTGCGACCACCGGTACGCGGAGCGCGTCCGCGAATCGCTCCACGGCCACCGGTACGTGGAGGACGTGTTACCTCTGCTGCCGGCGCTACCGCTTCAGCCGGAGCCGCTTCAACGCCGACGCTTTCGGTCGGCGCCCCGACTTCTACCGTCGGGGCAGCTTCAGCAACTTCTTGTATGATTTCTGGTTCCATCGGAGTAGTCATAGTATTAAAATGCGAGACCGCCGGCGCGCGCCGCATCCGCAAGCGTCTTCACCTGGCCACCGTAGCGATAGCCACCACGATCGAAGACGATCGTAGTGATGCCCTTCGCTTTTGCGGCCTTTGCAATCGCTTCACCAATCGACTTCGCCTGTACCGACTGGGGACCCTTGAATTCGCGGCCGTGTGCGGCAGCAATAGTCTTCCCTGCCGTATCATCAATGAGTTGAGCTGAGACGAAACGATTGCTGCGGAAAACGGCGAGGCGCGGACGAGCTCCTGTCCCCTTGATAGTCGCGCGGACACGCGCGTGCCGGCGCTTTCTTAGTTCACTCGTGTTAGTAGGTTTGTGGTTCATAATAGATTAGACGGCCTTCTTCCCCTGCTTACGACGGATGACTTCACCCTCATAGTGAATGCCCTTGCCGAGGTATGGTTCTGGCGGCTTGATACGGCGGATATTCGCAGCGAACTGTCCGAGAGACTCCTTGTTCGAACTCTCGAGCGTCATCACATTCTTTTCGACCTTCGCCGAAACCTCTTCCGGTATCGGGAGCGAGACCGTGTGCGAGAAACCGACCGTGAGCACGATGTTCTTCCCTCTCACCTCCATCTTATAGCCGACGCCGTCCATGATGAGCTTCTTCACATACGGCGTCTCAGCGCCTTGCACCATATTCTTTACATGTGAAGCAAAGGTGCCGGTGAGAGCCTTCGCGAGACGAGAGCCATCCTTCGGTGTAATCATTACCCCCTCAGGAGCAACGTTGATATCAACGGTCGGGTGTACGCGCTTCGTGAGTGTCGCCTTCGCGCCTTTCACGGTCAATGTGCCGCCGGCCACCGAGACGGTGGTCTTTCCTACTGAAATTGGCTTTTTCGCGAGACGTGACATACAAAAATTATTATCTAGATAGTGAGTTCATACGAATCTACCAGATCTCGAAGAGATCTTCGCCGCCCACGTGCTGCTTACGTGCTTCAGCATCAGAAAGAATTCCTACCGAGGTCGACATGACGCGCGCCCCCGTGCCACCCTTCACCTTGTGTGCGGCAGTGAATGGAGCATAGAGGCGTCGACCCGGCTTAGAGATACGCTTCACGCCGCGGAGTTTCGCCTGACCCTTCGCGTCATATGCGAGCGTGACGATGATATTTTTCTTCACACTTCCATCCTCTTTCTCTTTCACTTCGACGTGCGCCAAGAAACCGAGCTCCTTAAGCTTCTTAGCGACGGACACAAGATGCATCGAATACGGCAGCGACACTTCCTGCTTGCCGATCATCGCGGCGTTCTGCAGACGAATTATGAAATCTCCGACGCGGTCCGTTACCATGATGCTTTCTTAACACCGGGGATCTTCCCCTCCCGAGCAAGCTCGCGGAACTGGATGCGCGAGAGACCAAATGTGCGCATATAGCCACGGGAGCGACCCGTGATAGCACAGCGGCTCTTCAATCGTACTGGCGAAGAGTTTCTCGGGAGCTTCTGGAGGCCTTCAGCGTCGCCAGCCAGCTTCAAAGCTGCACGCTTTACCGCGTACTTCTTTACGAGCTTCTGCTTCTTAGCAAGTCTCGCCAATTGGGATGCTTTTGCCATAGGATGAGTAAAAATAAAGCCCCCGAGGAGCGTAGTTAGACAATATCAGCGTTTTTCGCCTGAGTCAATGATAAGCGGCATGCCGATATGACGGAAGAATGCCTCAGCCTCCGGCTTCGACTTAGCCGTAGTAACCACCGTGATAGCGAACCCGAACACGTCCTTAAG
>JANLHF010000012.1 GCA_024653825.1 Patescibacteria group bacterium
GGCTTGCGCAAAGACCGCCGGTACAAAGTGATATCCAAATTGTTGCGTGATGGCGCTTAATTCCCTCAGTCCAGCCTCCCGTTTCTTTCTTTAAACCGATGTTTTTGAAAGGCGTGACGAGGAATATCCCGATTGGGGCGACGAAGAGGTGTTCGTGCGCGTTGATCCCAAGAACGATGGAGGATTCGATTGGCGCCTGCTCAACGCGGAAGAGTTCGGACCCATCCTAGAAACGTACAAAAATTTTCCTCAGTCATCATGAATTCAATACGGCGCTTCTCGAGCGCCGTATTCTTTTATCCTCGGTTTTTGCCGTGGAATTTTTTATGGATCTCGCGGAGATGCGAGTCGGTGATGTGCGTGTAGATCTGGGTCGTATTGATAGACGCGTGGCCGAGGAGCTGTTGGACCGAGCGGATGTCGGCGCCGTTAGAGAGGAGGTCGGTGGCGAAGACGTGGCGGAGCGTGTGGGGAGTGACGACATTCGTGATGCCAGCGCGTGTGACGTATGACTTTGAGTGTCTCTGCACATCGCGTGGGGTGATGCGGTGAGGATCGTCCATTCGACCATCTACAAAGAGGGCCTCCTCCATATCCTTGCGCGCTTTAAGATACGTGCGTACCGCCTCTTTGGCAGTGGGGGAGAGGAATACGACGCGCACTTTTTCTCCCTTCCCTCGTACGGATAATTCATCACGGGTTAAATCAATGTCGGAGTTAAGCGCGCAGAGCTCCGAGACGCGTAGGCCGGTAGAAAAAAGCATTTCCAAGATCGCAGAATCGCGTAGATACGTGATTTTTTTGTTCTCGTCGGTCTCTTTTGCATACGCCTCGCCGGGCGCCTTCATAAGCCGCTCCAGCTCGGCGGAGGTGATGAGGTCGAGCTGACGTTCGGGGAGCTTGGCGAGCTCTATTTTCTCCGGCGAGATAGCGTCAACATCGCGCTTACGGAGGAACTTGAGAAATGCGCGGAGCGCGATCATGTAGTAGTTCTGGGTTCGACGTTTCATCGAATCGGTCTTCGTCCCTTTCTGTCGGTTCAACCAGAGGCGGAATTCGCGAACGTTCTGTTCGGTGATATCGCCCACATCTTTAATCTGCATCTGCTCGAAATACCGAGAGAGATAGCGGTCATAATTCTCAATAGTCTTTACCGCGCGCCCGCGCTCTATCTCTATATATTCCAGAAACTGGCGTTTGGCGGCTTCTGCTTTCATCTTTCCATTTTAGCACTCAATATTGTGCGCACTGCAAAAGCATTGACATGTAGTAAATGATGTCATACACTATCATTCGGATTCTTTCACAACGTACAACGGAGGCACCATGGCCATTCCCAAGGCACACGATTCAATCGGAACCAATCTCCCTCTCCCGCGGCTGGAAAAAGTATTGGAGGCACTCGAGAAGGGGGCTACTCGCGAAGTTCCGGGGTCCCACTCGCTTTTCAACGAAAGCCGCGCGTGGAAAGTTGACTTCGAGGGGGCGATATACGAAATCCAGGAATTTGTCGAGGAAGTAAGCAGTGTTCGGGTCGTCGTAGCCAGTCCGGCTCTGGTCGCAAGTCTCATCGCCGAACTCGAAGCCGAACTCTCCATCGTCGTCGGAAAAAGAAAGTATGGGACGGCAGAGAAGATCAACGAGAAAATCAAGAATCTTCAAGCGAAGTGGCGAGTCTAGAGCTCGCTACTGACATAGAATAAGGGGGCCGTAGCAATACGGTCCTTTTCTTTATCTCTTTAATCATCCGCCGTGATTACACGAGACTTGCACAATTTCACAAGACGTGGTAAGGTAGTCCTACTCATGCTTACGACCAAGAAAAAGGCGGCGGTTATAAAAACAACCGCTCGGCACGACACAGACACCGGCTCGGCCGATGTGCAAGTCGCGCTCCTTAGCAAGCAGATCGACGAACTCGCGAAGCATCTCAAGAAGAACCCGAAGGATATTCATTCTCGCCGGGGCCTTCTCCAGATGGTCGCTGATCGCCGCTCGCATCTCCGCTATCTCGAGACGAGTAACAAGCGCCACTACAACGCGCTCATCAAGAAACTCGGTTTGAAGAAGTGAGCCCTCCTTAGTGGTAGTATGAGTAGGTGACGTTTTGTCACGTTTTATTATTTCGCTTTATATAAGCAACTATTTTTATGGCAGTTATCAAACATCCAGCCCAGCGTGTGGGCGTATTTATCGACACGCAAAATCTTTATCATAGTGCTAAACATCTCTACAAGACGCGCGTAAACTTCGCCAAGGTGCTTGAAGAGGCTGTGGGCGGACGTATCCTCGTCCGCGCAATCGCCTACGTCATCTCGACGGAAAGCGGCGAAGAGTCAAGCTTCTTCGAAGCGCTTACGAAGATCGGCATCGAGACGAAGGTGAAAGACCTTCAGGTCTTCGCCGATGGCGCGAAGAAAGCCGACTGGGACGTCGGACTTGCAGTAGACGCGATAAAGCTCGCAGATAAACTCGACACAGTCATCATCGCTTCCGGCGACGGCGACTTCGTGCCGCTCATCGAATATCTTGATATGCATGGCATGCAGGTCGAGGTCATTTCCTTCGGCAAATCTTCTTCAGCAAAATTGAAAGAAGCAGCGCATGCCTTTACCGACATGTGTGACGATCCGCGTAAGTTCACCATCGGTTCCCGTTCATAACGCGCCGCGTGGCGTGTGCGATGGGGTATCATAAGAAGTAATGGCAGACGACGATCAGCCGAAGAAATATATTCGGACATTCGCAGGCGACATCGAGACCCTACAGAAGGGAGGTGTTCCCGATCTCGCTCCACTTGTTGAACCCACGGCACGAGAGAAGCTTGTCGCGGCTTCGCCTATAACTGAACAGCCAGAGGCACCCCCTGCATCTCTGATACAGACTACGCCACCCCCTACCTACGTACCCCCATCTTCGGCGAATGCGCCCATAGAGACCTATTCGGGAGATTTTTCCGACAGGATGAAGCGGACGCAGGCCTCAACAGCCACCGTCATTGCGGCAGAACAGGATGCTGGTCCTCGTCCTATTTCACCGCGGGAGACGCTGCCTCAGCAGTGGTCGCGTAGCAGTATTGTCTATACGAGTGTCGGGGTTATTCTTCTTCTCGCGGGAGTGGTCGGCGGCGCCATTTCTTACATGCGGTATCTTAATGCCACAGCGCCAGTCGATGTGGCACCGATGGTGACGGCGCCGATATTTGTTGACGAGCGTGAGCAAATCTCAGGAACAGGAGTGGCACTTACGCAGGCAGTCGTGCAATCAGTCGCTCGAATGATCGAACAAGGATCGGTCCGCCTTTTGTATCTAGGAAATGCGACGGATTCGATGGGCTCATCACAGGCAACAACGAGTATTTTTTCCGTGCTTCCTCTCTCTGCGCCAAGCGGATTGTTACGGAACATCAACAATGCACAGAGTATGGCGGGAGTCGTGAATGTCAGCGGAACACAAAGTCCATTCTTTATCGTCTCGGTTACCGCCTATAGTGAAACGTTTGCCAGCATGCTTTCGTGGGAGCGTTCAATGCCGTACGATCTCGAAAAACTTTTTCCAGTCTCTCCTGCGACAGTTTCGACATCGGCCACGACGGCGTCCTCAACCGTTTCAACAAGCTCTCCACAAGTCGTGGCACCAACTGTTCCCGCAGTCACGCCGGCGTTTCATGATGAAATCGTCAGCAATCATGATGTGCGCGTGTATCGCGATGCCACCGGGAAGAGTCTCTTCCTCTATGGATACTGGAATCAACTGACTCTTATCATCGCTCGCGACTCGGCAGCATTTGCCGAGATAGCACAGCGATTGGCGACTTCGCATACACAGCCACAGTAATCTGTTATTATCCCCTGATGAAAACAGAACATTTTAGAAAGAAATTAGAGATAGAAAAGGCGCGGCTCGAATCAGAAATGGGAGGCATCGGCCGCAGAAATCCGTCGGTGCCAAACGATTGGGAAGCCGCTCCGTCGGAAACGGATGTCGAGGCCGATCCCGTCGATCAGGCAGATGTTGTCACCAGCCGAGAAACCAATCTCAGCATTCTTGCTGATCTTGAGGCACGCTTTGATTCTATTCTTTCGGCTCTCGCACGCATCGAGAAAAAGACGTACGGGAAGTGTGAGGTCTGTGGAGGTAAAATAGAGGAGGCACGGCTCGAGGCGAATCCGACCGCGACGACCTGCACCGAAGATTTGTAATATTAAAAATGTCCCCTACTTTGCCAAGGGCTTCGAAGGGCACCGCGCCCGCCTTGCTGGGAAAAAAGATACCACGTGCTGGATATGCGAAGACACTCGCCGCGCAGCCGGTCGGCTCTTCTGCACAACTCGTGAGCGTGGAGGCAGACCTCACGCGCGGTTTGCACAATTTCTCTGTCGTCGGTCTCGCCGACAAGGCAGTTGAGGAGGCGCGTGATCGCGTTTCGGCGGCGATACGGCACTCCGGCTATAAGCCGCCGAAGCAGCAGAATAAACGCATTGTCCTCTCGCTCTCACCGGCAGATTTAAAAAAAGAAGGATCGCATTACGACCTCGCGCTCGCGCTCGCCTACCTCATCGCCGCCGGCGACGTGCCGCCGCTCGTAGAAGAAATGCTGCTCATCGGCGAACTCTCGCTTGATGGGACATTACGTGCGGTGAAGGGAGTACTTCCGCAAGTGCTCGCGGCAAAACAGCACAAAGTTAAAACTATTTTTGTACCACCAGGTAACGCACGCGAGGCGCTTCTCGCTGAAGGTGTCGTCGTCTACGCGCCGAGCTCGCTTGGCGAACTGCTCGAGCACTTGAAGGGCGAGAAGCGCCTCGCGCAGCACGTGCGCGATCGTCGCACGCCACCGCCACCGCCCGCACTCGATCTCAGCGATGTAAAAGGGCAGGAGAGCGCCAAGCGCGCGCTCGAGATTGCTGCTGCCGGTCGCCATAATATCGTCTTTTACGGCCCGCCGGGGACCGGCAAGACGATGCTCGCGCGAGCGCTCGCCGGCATCCTCCCGCCACTCACCGACGATGACATGCTTGAAGTGACAGCGATACATTCCACCGCAGGATTACTTGCCGACGGTGAGGCGGTGCACTGGCCGCCGTTTCGCGCACCGCACCACTCGCTCTCGCATGTCGCGATGGTGGGCGGCGGCGCATTCCCGAAGGCGGGCGAGGTGACGCTCGCGCACAAGGGAGTTCTCTTTCTCGACGAATTTCCCGAGTTTGAATCACGCTCGCTTGAGGCCCTGCGCCAGCCGCTCGAGGATAAAATAGTCACCGTCTCGAGGGCGCGTGCGACCATCACCTTCCCGGCCGACTGTATGATTGTCGCCGCGATGAATCCGGCAAATACGCTCTCAGAAGATTCGCGCGTTGCGGTGCGCGCTGCCGAGAAACAAGCGCGCAAGATATCCCGCCCCATCGTTGACCGGCTTGATCTCTGGATAGAAGTGCCGCTTGTCCCGCACGATACACTCTCCAAATTAAGTACGGGAGAACCTTCAGAGAGAGTTCGCGAACGCGTCATCGCGGCGCGTACCCGCGCCGCGAAGCGTACCGGAAAGAAGGGGGCGACAAATGCGGCTCTTTCGAGTCGCCAGCTTGATGAGAAGAGTGGTTTTAGTCAGACGGCAAAAGAGACGCTCACGAGCGCCGCGTCGCGTCTCAATCTCTCGCCGCGCAGCTACCACCGCACGATGCGCGTCGCGCGCACCATCGCCGATCTCGCCGGTGCCGACGCGGTCACTCCAGCCTTCGTCCACGAAGCGCTCCAGTACCGCCCCCGCGGCCTCTTTGGGTTTGAATAATCACCGATGGTATACTGCCCGGTACTATGAACAACACCACAACAATACTTATTGGCGTTATTTTAATAGTTGGTATCGGCGGATTCGTGTTCTGGCAGAGAAATTCATCTCTGCCGATGCCGACAGCTAATACAGAAACGGTCATGCAAGGCGACCTTGCGACGACCACCGATCCGACCATGACAGAAATTAGCACGACACCTGTGGTAGCGGGTATCACAAGTGCAGAAGTCGCAGCACACGGTTCGCGCGAGAGTTGCTGGTCAACCATCAATGGAAATGTGTACGACCTCACGAGCTGGATTCCTCAGCACCCCGGTGGTGAACAGGCAATACTCCAATTGTGCGGTACTGATGGTTCGGGGAAGTTTAATAGACAGCACGGCGGAGCGCCCAAGCAGGCAGCCGTGCTTTTCGGTTTTAAGATTGGTGTTGCAGCACAATAATTCCTATGCCACGAACACAGACAGGACTTCTCGTATTGCGTCTCGGACTCGCTTCGGTCTTTCTCTGGTTCGGCTTCTCTCAGCTTCTTGATGGTCTCTCGTGGGTGAGCTGGGTCCCTGACTGGGCAGTCGCTTTTCTCCATCTCCCGCCTGCAATGATTGTGCTCGGGAACGGGCTCTTTGAGGTCGTGTTTGACGCACTTCTTGCCATGGGGCTCTGGGTTCGGTTTGTTGCGCTTATTCTCGCACTTCATCTCGCGCTCATTACCTTTGATATCGGCCTTACTGCCATCGGCGTGCGCGACTTCGGTCTCACGCTTGCGACAGTTGCCTTGGCTCTCATGGGGAAGGGTGAGAACACAGAACATTCAATATGAAATTTCATTTCTGGTATGTGATGTTCTCTGTCTTCTACCTCGCACTAGCTGTTTCCGGTTATCTCTGGTTGGCAGACAATAGCCGTCTCACTCTCGCAATATCGCTCGCTGACTTCTCCTTGGTGGCGCTCGCTACGATGCGTCTCATACGGCTCTTTACGCGCGACGCCATCACCGAATTTATTCGCAACTGGTTCGTGGGTGCCGATGAGGAATCATTTCTTGGGACACTCGGTACGCTTATTAATTGTCCGTGGTGCAGTGGTCTCTGGTTTGCTACCGCCGTCACCTTCTTTTATTTTGCAACACCGATTGCGTGGTATGCGATTCTCGTCCTTGCGCTCGCTTCGGTCGCATCCTTACTCCAAATCTTCGCGAATTTTATCGGGTGGAGTACTGAGGTGAAAAAGAAGCAAGCACAAATGTAAACAGCGACGTCGCAAGCGCCGTTGGTGTTTTGTGTAACGAGTTCAGAGGAAGGCTCTGTCTGCAGAGCTTATTGTGGAGCGCAGACGCGTCCAACCGGGCAATTGCGGAACGGATTTGCCGCTCCGCGGACCTCAAAGTGGAGATGCGGACCGGTCGAGAGGCCAGTCGCGCCGACGTAGCCGATGACTTGACCCGAGTAGACTGACTGTCCAGCTGAGACAGCAGTACGGGTCATATGTGAGTACAGCGTCTGGCTACCGTTTCCATGAGTGATGACAACATAGTTTCCATAACCGCCGTTCCAAGCACCGTTGCTGCGTGCGATGATGGCAGTGCCGTCTGCCGCCGCATAAATTGGTGTATTGCGTGGTGCACCGAAGTCAACCGCATTCCAACCGTGAAGTGCTTGAGTTATGGGTCTTCCAGGCATTGGGTTGCTGTAGTAACCCGTTTGAATAGGGCCGCTGCCACCGAGATATGGTTCACGAATAGAAGATGAAGAGGTTGAACGGGGTGCCGGCGTGG
The DNA here is from genome assembly GCA_024653825.1 of Patescibacteria group bacterium. Lineage (GTDB taxonomy): Bacteria > Patescibacteriota > Minisyncoccia > Phycocordibacterales > Phycocordibacteraceae > C7867-001. Next base: position 7,569 of record JANLHF010000012.1, read on the forward strand.
CGATTTCGCCTCCAGGGATGATGATTGTAGAGCCGATGACAAGGTTCTCTGTTGGGTCAAGACCATTGAACTGAGCAATGTCATTCGCGTTTGCGTTGTATTTTTTCGCAAGAGAATTGAGAGTGTCGCCTTTAACGATAACGCGTTCGATACCAGAAACTGGCAGGATGACGAGTGTATCGCCTGGATGCACGTCGCGAGCACTCTTCAAATTGTTCGCCCAAAAGATGGTATTTACTGAAACGTCGAACATTTCCGCTATTTCTGAAAGAGTATCGCCTGAGCGTACGACATATACCGAGATGCGGTCTGATCGTTCCGAACCAACAACGTTGTTGGTAGTGCCTTCCGGTCCGTTATAGGCGACGAGGGCCGCACCTCCCGAAGTAGCGAGCGCAATGGGTGCTCGCGAGTTCGGATTCATATTTATTGAAGCGACGAGGGCTGGTGTTGAAGAACTCGGGATGATCGTATTGGTGGCAGCGTCTGCATTTGTAGAAAAAGGCCAAAACGCGCTTGCTTGGTGTGGCAAGAAGAGCGCGACAGACAGCACGGCCGCGAGTCCAAGTGTGAGAAATTGTTGGTTAGATTTTATGGGGAAACGGGGCGAGTCGATCGAGCTTCCTAATACAAAAATGGCTTACATAAGCCATTTCTTGAATACTTCCATATCAGTCGATATCTCGAGTATATCCCCGCAGGCTGGGTAGTCAATCGTTCCCACAGGCACCTGTGGAGAGTGTTTTTAAGGTATATTCGATAAGTGAAATACCTCGAAGGATTGAACGAAGCACAGCGAAAGGCAGTACTCGCCGTCAGCGGCCCGATTTCCGTTTTGGCGGGGGCCGGTAGCGGTAAAACGCGCGTACTCACGACGCGGATTTATCATCTTATCCGGGAAGGAGTGTCGGCAAATCAGATCTTGGCAGTCACCTTTACTAATAAAGCCGCTCGCGAGATGCGCGCGCGAGTTCGCGCGATGCTCGGAGAAGGGGATTCGACGGCAGCTCCCTTCATAGCGACGTTCCACGGTCTTGGGCGGGAACTTCTAGAGAGTTACGGAAAAGTTATCGGAGTGGAGCGCTACTTCAGCGTCTATGATCGTGATGATTCTGAAAAGGCGGTCGCTGTGGCACTCAAAGCGCTTGATATTGAAGCAAAAGAGCTTTCGCCACGCGCAGTCCTTGGTCGTATCTCGCGGGCGAAAGGGGAGGGAATGCGAGCACAAGAATTTTATGAAAAAAATGCCCGGAATGGCTTTGGCGCACGCATTACCGCAGAAGTGTGGCTTCGTTATGAGAAGACGCTTTCGATGGAGAAGGCGCTCGACTTTGACGATCTTATCGCGCTCCCCGTCCGCATGCTTGAAGAACACTCCGATATCCGCGCACTCGCACAGGAACGATGGAAGTATGTGCACATCGACGAATATCAGGACACGAATGAACTACAAGAACGTCTCACTGAATTACTCGCCGCGGAGCATAAGAATCTCTTCGTTGTGGGCGACGGTGATCAGGCAATATACGGATGGCGCGGTGCGAAGATGGAGAACATTTTGAATTTTGAACGGAAATATCCGGATGCGCAGACGATTATTCTCGAACGCAACTACCGTTCGACGAAGAATCTCGTTGATGCGGCGAACGCGGTCATCGAGAAGAATAAAAATCGCAAAGAAAAGTATTCGACGACCGAACGTGGCGCGGGCGAGCCCATCTTCGTACATATCGCAAGAAGCGCTGAAGACGAAGCGCGCTGGATAGCGCTCCGGATACAGCAATTAACGAGAGAAGGGCAGAAGCCGGAAGAGATTGTCGTACTGTTCCGCACCAATTTCCAATCGCGCGCGCTCGAAGAGGGGCTTTTACGTGCAGGTGTGCCATACAAACTGCTCGGCACGCGTTTCTTCGCGCGGAAAGAAGTGAAGGACGCGCTCGCATGGATGCGACTCGCGATGGATCCTTCGCGCGAGGTCGACATGATTCGCGCGATACAATCCCCGCCACGTGGCATTGGGAAAATACTCATCGGTAAGCTCGCCCAGTACCAAATCAGATTTGGTACTGGGCTCGCGGCAGGACAGCGAGACTCGCTTCGCGCGAGCGAACTCGCGAAGGTTGAAGCATTTGAACGCATCATAACGGAACTCGCGGGTGCTTCGGATACTCTTCTTCCTTCTGAATTTGTAAAACTTGTCGTTGAGAAGAGCGGCATGCGCCGTGTGATGCTTGATGAGGGTAGTGAAGAAGACCGGGAGCGGTTTGAAAATGTCGAGGAGCTCGCGTCGGTCGCGGCGCGACATGATACGGCAGTTGGGAAGGGAAATATAGCCGCATTTCTTGCGGAGGCCGCACTCGCAAGCGACCAAGACGAACTTGATCGCCCAGGAGGTGTCTCCTCGTCTCGAGGTGACTCCTCTCGGGCTGGCGTTACTCTCATGACCGTTCATGCTGCAAAAGGGCTTGAATTCGATACGGTTTTCGTCTCGGGGATGGAAGAAGGCCTCTTCCCTCATCAGGGGATGGGGAATGATACTGACCGCGACGAAGAAGAGGAGCGACGGCTTTTCTATGTCGCGATGACGCGCGCACGGAGCCGCCTCTTCCTTACGCTCGCGCGTGTGCGCAAGATCTACGGTAGCGACACGTATGCTGAACCGTCATCGTTTCTCGCCGACATAGACGGTTCGTTGATGGTGTACGACGAAACGGATGGAGAGTCGGTAATCGATTATTAGTCAGCGTCTGCGGGGGGCATCTTGAGGGATGACCGGAGCGCACTCTCCCATGCGCCCGTCTTTGCGCTGCTCGTGTGTACTGCGCTGCGGTAGTGTGCATCTTCGTGCATGTGCTGCACGACCTTATCGAAATTTTTCGAAGTAAGAGTTCCCTCATCTGGGTGTTCCTTAGTATGTTTCTCGAGAGCGCGGTTGAGAGCGTCGCCATATGAGGTCATCTCGTGTGGGGCGAGACCGTGCACATTTCGCAGTGAATTGCGAAAAGCTGAGTCAGTCTGCATGTGTTTAGAAAAGTCAAAATGTTCAGTCATAGTCGGGTGGTCAAAGTTACTAAATGCCTATAGTGTAACAGTACCATGGTACAGGCTAAGAAATCCCTTGGGCAAAACTTCCTGATGCATGCGCGTATCGCGGAACGTATCGCTATGGTCGCTGGGCTCGCCCCCGAGGCGACGGTGTTTGAGATAGGGCCCGGGACGGGGATGCTCACACGAGAACTCCTAAGGATCGCGAAAAGGGTCATAGCACTTGAAGCAGACGGAGAACTTTTTGAGAAATTACGAAGGGAATTTGCAGACGATATCGCCTTGGGGAAGCTAGAACTCGTTCATGGCGACATACGCACCTTCAATATTGAAACGCTCCCGAAGGGCTACGCGCTGGTTGCGAATATTCCATATTACTTGACCGGAGAAATTTTTCGAATGTTTCTCGCCTCAGCGAATCAGCCAAGCGCGATGACGATCTTGGTGCAGAAAGAGGTCGCCGATCGCATCGTTGCGCGCGATAAAAAAGAAAGTATTTTGTCGCTCTCGGTAAAAGCGTATGGCACGCCGAAACGCGAATTCATCGTCCCGCGAGGAGCCTTCAAGCCCGCACCGAACGTGGACTCAGCCGTGCTCACTATCCGCGATATTTCACGAAAGAATTTTTCCGCCGGAGGCGGATCCGCCTCCGGCGGAAAAAATTCACGCAAAATGGAGGAACAATTTTTTACACTCATCCACGCCGGTTTTGCGCACAAGCGCAAGTTCGTTCGGAAAAATCTTTTGGAAGCCGGACTTCCAAGTGGCGATATCCCCGAGAAAGCGCGTGCGGAGGATATTAAGCTCGAGCAGTGGCTTGCGATTACGTCGGAGAAGAACCAGTCATTGGACTGATCATTCCTTCCGAAGGGATGGTTACACAATAAGGGCATGCCCCAGCAACACACACGCCGGCACCAGGCTCGTATTCACCGAGAAGCCAGTTGGTGATGGGAATGTTATAGGAAAGGAAAGCTTGTGAAAAAGGTATATACGTGAGAAGAACCGCATAAGAAGGTGGCAACGGCTCGAGAGTAATAAGCCATGTCTGACTTTGGGAACAGTAAAACGCATCAAGAAGGGCTCCGCCGAAAGGTACACCAGTTGCCGCGCGCGCTTTTTTCGGCATAAAAATCGTATTGAATGCTTGTTCTATGGTTGCGAGCATCTTGTTGCCGAAAGAATCATTTGTTGCCGATACGCGAGGAGCATACTCTACTTGTTTTAGAAACATGGCGCGTAGGTCGGTGGTCGTCGCGATCTCTTTTATAACCTGTGCTTTGACAAGGGCAAGTTTTTCGACAGAAAGTCCTTGTTGAGCTCCGACCTTGTCGATGGCAGTTAGAAATCTATCGACATTCTTCAGATTTGGATTCTGAGATGTTGTTGCCGGAGTTGGCGGTAGTACGGTGGAGGGAGGAGTCGCTGTCGGAGGAGGAGTGGAGGGGACGTTCACAACGTCCTTTTTTTGTATAGAAAGAGAATTAAGCTTGATTTTCGTATACAGCCCGACGTACCCGCTGCCCTGCGATAGCCCGGCTGGCGCGAGGACCTCGCTCGCATATTTTTCTTGGAATCGAATAACTGCAGACCTCGTGAGAGACCCGAAATAGTCCGTCTCGTTTCCAGAAGAGCCATGGCCGGTGTTGGCAATGCGCGTATCGGGATCTTTATTGAGCATCTGCTGGAGTGCAACGACCTGCGCACCGCGGGAACCGACAGTGAGATTGGTTGTGAAGCTCACCTGCGCGTTCGCGTGAACTCCAAAAGAGAGTATGAAAACGCCGACAAGACAGAGAAATGAAGCTCGCATAATCACAAGGATAACACTAACCAGAACATAAACAGGAAATATGCAGGTTTATACCCATCAGTCACTGTAAGAATGGACGAATACTGGGTATACTTCTATATGAATACTATGGGGCAGATTCTCGGAAATTGGCGTGTGATATTCGCGACATTCTTTGCGATGGTTCTTGTTGTGGGTTCATTCATGCTCGCGCACAACATTGAGTCGCCCTCGCTCGCGCAGGCCTCGGCCGAGTCGGCCCTTCTCCAGGCCATCGCAACGAAGGATTCTGATGATGACGGACTTCCAGACTGGGAAGAGGCGCTCTACGGAACCGATTCTCATATCACCGATACTTTCAAACTCGGTATGACTGACGGCGAGGCGGTCGCCAAGGGTCTTGTCATACCGAAGGCGATTGCCGACATCTCAATAGGAACCTCGACTCCGAGCGCAAATAGCGAGGTCGACTACAAAGCCGCCGGTATCAAGGCGCCGACTGAAGGGACACTCACCGACGCTTTCGCCAAAACCTTTTTTACGCTCTATGTTGCAGCGAAGCAGGCTAACGGGGGGAGGGATCTTACGAGCGACCAGACAAGCGCGCTCGCTTCACAGACGATGGACCAACTCTCGCGGGACTTTGCTCCCGCAGCCGATTTTAAGACAGTAGCGGATCTGAACGTTTCCGGTTCCGGTCCAGACGCGCTGCATTCTTTCGCCATCCTTGCTGAAACGGTAATGAAGAAAAATGCCAGTGACGCGAGGATGAGCGATTTGGAATATTTCCAGGCGGCGGTGCAACAGGATGACGCCTCTGCACGTACACACCTCGCCTCGTTGTCAAAATCGTATCGGGACACAGCGGTCGGGATCTCGATATTGTCGGTTCCCCAAGAACTGGCGGATGTCGACCTCTCGATTATCAATGCACTCGTGCGCCTGAGTAAGATCTATGGTGACTTTGCACGGGTGAACACAGACCCTCTCTCAGCGATGCTCGCACTCCAACAGTATCGGCAAACGGAACTGGAGGCAGAACAAGCGTTCGCCACCCTCGCTCATATCTATGCCGCGAACGGCATTGTCCTTCCTGCAGGCGAGCCGGGCGCGCTGTTCGTCAACGTCATCGCCAACATTGGAGTGCGTCAGCAGGCGAAAACTCCATGAGCACAAAACCCTTTATCGGCGTACTTGCGGGATTGCTTATGGTCATAACGGTTGCTCCCGCGGCACTTCTTGTCGCGCCACAGAGAGTGTCTGCTTCCGGCGTGAGCTGTATAGGAGGGCTACTTGGGCTTGGGTCTTCTGCGTTTGGTGTTGTTACGTCAGTTGCGGCAGTTCCCGTATCGAATCTCTCGATCGAGGGGTCGTCTGCTTCTGCAGCCGGCTCGACAGCGAGTAGTTGTATTTATGATGCAATATTGGTTCCTCTCGCGCGCGCCGCCATCAGAGCGATGCTGCAACAGATGACCGCGAGTGTTATTAATTGGATTACGGGCAGGAACGGTACTGGCCAGCCCTCCTTCGTGACGAATTTGTCGGTGCATCTACAGAGCGTCGGAGATGCAACTGCGCTCGCCTTCATCAATCAAACGGTGACCGGATTCAATTCCCCATTTGGTCCCGCGATAGCCTCTTCGCTCCAGAGCAATTATCTCCAGAATACGAGTATGGCGGGCTTTTTCTCCGCCAATATGAACACGCTCGCGCGCTCATCGCCGGACGTCAATTCCTATCTTAACGGTAATTGGTCGCAGGGCGGTGTTGGTTCATGGTTCGCGCTTACGACGCAGGCCCAGAATAATCCGTATACGCTCTATCAATCAGCTGGGAGCCAACTCAGCAGTAATGTTGCTCAAGCGCAGACCAATCGACGACAAGATCTTGTACAATCGAGCGGATTTCTCTCCTGGTGCGGTGGCAGTACCACTTCCGCGTCTTCCTGTACCCCCACCGCTTCCGGCGCCTGCCCGCAAGGATGCGTTCCAAATTTTGATACTGAAAGTAACGGATGCTCTCCTTCGGGGGTCAGTCCACAAGCTCCCTGCACCAATCCTGACGGCACGCCAGCCCAGGCCCAGACGCCGGGATCTATTATTCATGACTACACACAGAAGGCAGTCGTTAATTCCGGATTTGAACAACTTATTTCTTCTAACGATCTCGACACCGCGCTTGGCTCGATCGTGACCGCCCTTTTTAATCAGGTGCTTGGAGGAGTCAATGGTCTCCTTGGCACTTCCGCGCCTTCTTCGAGCAGTTCAGGCAGAAGTGGCACTGTCACGGGTCAGTTACAGACCTACGCCGCGGGCAATACGAGCTCCTCTGCATCGGCAGTCTCGCTCGCACAATCAACGCTCTCGAATATCACGAACTACACGAACGCATGGAATACGATAACGTCCGCGGCGAACACGGCCTCAACTAGTCTCGACTCGCTCGCGACCTTCTGCCTAACCGCTGCGCAGGATGCAGAGACAAATCCGGATTCATCGATAGGGAAGACCCCGGCCTTCGTAACGGCGAGTACGGATCAGGCGGCCGCGGCACAGGCGGCGATTCCAGCGTCGATAGTCCCGGTGATAACGCAGGCGCAGTCGGCGCTGAGTTCCGTTGCAGCGACCAAAACATTTGCGCTTCAGGTCGAGGAAGAGGCGGCTTCAGCGTCATCAGTAACGACAGCGAATACCACTGCCGCCACCACTCTCGCCGCCGATATCGCAACGCTCGCGGCGATGCCGCCTTCGGCGACTGACGTCGCGGCGATACAACAGAACGCGCAGGTCTTCAATGGGGCACAAGCAAGTCCGGTGGAATCGTTTAACGTTTCTGGGGGCTCTCTCATTGATCGGATGAACCTCATCGGCGCGAATGCGACGGCACTTAAGGATTCTGTCTGTACGCCGATGCCCCCCACAGATTATGGAGGCTGATAATATGCGGCGATTTCTCTCCACAGCATTCCTCGCCATCGTGCTCATTATGAGCGCGGCGGGCGCAGCGCCCGCCGCGCATGCGGACGACACTACCGATCTCGTTAATGCTCTCAATGCTCAAGACGCTGCTCAGGCGGCCGATGCCGCTGCTATTCAATCTCAGTTATCCAACGGTCTCACTGCCGCACAAGACCAAGCCGCCGTCGCGACACCGACCACGCTGCCACCAAACCCCGCAATGGGCGAAGGATTTGGTCAGATCATGGTCTGGATCATGTCGCTCTTCGCTTGGCTCGTCGGTGTCGCGGCGATCACACTCGATAATGCGGTTTACTATACCGTCGTCACGATGGGGAATTATGTTCACAACCTCTCTGCGGTTGGGGTGACTTGGCGCATTCTCCGCGACATCGGCAACATTATGCTCATCTTCGGCTTTCTCGCCGTAGGCATTACCACCATCCTGAATGTGAATTGGTATGGAAGCGGGAAGAAGATGCTCCCAATGATGCTCGTCGCCGCGGTTTTCCTTAACTTCTCCCTTTTCATATCAGAGGCGATTGTTGATACGGGGAATCTCTTCGCGACGCAATTCTATCAACAGATAAACGGCGGTAATCCGGCAGGGGCGAAGAACTTCGATCTCGTTTCTGTCTCCAATGAAGGTATCTCGAATAAGATTATGGGGCAGTTAGGACTCCAGAGTCTCTATGATGTGCGTACGAATACTGCGGTTTTTAAAGCGGGAAATTCTTGGGTTATTGGCTTTTTGGGCATTATTCTCTTCCTCATTACCGCGTTCGTGATGTTCTCGCTCGCGTTCGTGCTCATCTCTCGTTTCGTTATACTCCTCTTCCTTATTATTCTCGCGCCCATCGGCTTCGCCGGTCTCGCCATACCTCAGCTCGCTCGGAGGGCGGGGCAGTGGTGGGACAAACTCTTCGAACAAACTATTACTGCGCCGATTCTGCTCCTGATGCTCTATATCGCGCTCGCAATTATTACCGATGTCCATTTCCTCACCGGCTTCGGCGTGGATTCGAGTACGGGCGGATGGACCGGATTTGTGGCGAATGCCACTGGGACGGCAAATCTCACGGGCTTTGCGAGTTTAATACTATCTTTTCTTGTCGCAATGGGGCTTCTCCTCGCCGTCGTCGTACAGTCAAAGAACCTCTCTGCTTTCGGTGCGGGGAAGGCATCGCAGCTAGCGGGCAAACTCACCTTCGGTCTCACTGCCGCGGGGATGCGTACGACAGCTGGATGGGGCCTTAATTCGGCAGCGCAGCGATTCCGCTCGAGCAAGCTCGCGCGCGTCCCGATCGTCGGGCGCTCTATCGCCGGCGTATTAGACAAGGGAGCGAAGGCGAGCTTCGATGTGCGTGGTGCCACATCCTTCGGCGGCCTAAAGGCTGCTGGTATCGATGCCGGCAAGGCGCAGGTTGGTGGCTACCGCAAGGAATTGGAAGAAGCAATCAAGGGTCGCGAAGAGTATGGGAAGACGCTTCAACTCACGTCGGCAGAAAAGGCAGCACAGGGGGAAGAAGAGAGACAGAAAAAATCAGCGGAGCAGATGCAGAAAGATATCCAGAATCGGGCTGATCGAGAAGCGCAGGATCTTCTTAATAGACAGAAAGTAGATATACAACCGTTTAGTGCCAGAGTAGACACCCAACGTAAAGCGCTCGATGAGGCTCGGACTCGTGGAGATCAGCAGGCGATCGCTGCCGCGCAGCTAGCGTTCAACAGCGCACTTCTTGATAGTCAAAAGAAACGCGAAGAACAAAATAAGGAGCGTGAAGCGTTGAAGAAAGTTCATGAACAACTGATCAGGGTTCAGCAAGAAGAAATCGCGGCGCGACGAAAGGCGGTCGGTGAGATCAAAAAGGCACCTCAAGAAGGATATGCCAAGAACCTTGAGATTCCGGTGTGGGGATGGATGGCAAGGAATTCAGTGGCTGCAAAGAAGATTAGAGACGCTGCTGGGAAATCGAAAGAGCAGAAGGATGTCGAGACCCTTCTGGACATGGTTAAAAAGGCAGTTCCTCCAGCTGGAGGAGGTGCTCCGGCAGCACCCGCTGCGCCGAAGCCATAATAATTGAGTATGGACACATCCTTTGATCCGACACTTGCAGCCGATATCAAACAGCTTCTAACTGAAGTGCCGCCGCCGGTGCGCGATTTTTTCGCGAGCGGAAAGGTGGAAATAGTCGCGAAGAATTTAATGATGAAGAATCAGTTGCGCGTCGATCAGGCGGCGGTCGTGGAGCGCGAAATCATTTTGCTCCTGCTTGGTCTTAAAAATCCTACAGAGTTTACCCAAACGCTCATCGCTGAAGCTAAACTTTCTCCGGCGACAATCAATAGCATCTCGCAGGATGTGAATGACCAAATCTTCAAACCTATCCGAGAGCAGCTCCGACGCCAGACAGGGTCGGAGCCCCGACCACAAGCGTCGGGGATGAGAGCAGGGGCACCGGCAGCAGCCGTCGCTCCACAGCCGACGGGTATTATGGCCCCTCCGCCACAATCTCCGAAATATTTCCATCTGGAGAACAAAATTCCTGCGTATTCTACTCAGGCCTCTCCCGCGGTGCTACAACATCCTCAGCAGCCGCCCCCGCTCACTTCAAGGAATGCTCCGCTTCCTCCAAAAAATATTCTGCCTCGCCCTTCTATAACCTCTCCTGCACCCACGAAGGCAGAGGGGCACTCTCCTCTGCGGGATGCACTCGCGGCCGCGATGAAAACCCCCACGCCGAAATATTCAGAGAACATGTCGAAGCCGAAATTGCTTGAAGACCACGAGGAGCCCCATATAGATATAAAAGAAAATGTCGCACCACAAGCTCGTCTTATTCCTCCTCCGCCCTTCCCCACGAGACAGGCCCCTCCTGCCCCCAAGCCCTATTCGTCTGACCCTTATCGTGAACCGATAGAGCCCTAACGTTTGCATTTCTCGCCGTATTCCTTTATATTACTTCTGACCCGTTCGGGTCTTCTTTCTTAATGTCCACCATCAATCAGCTGTCCAAGAAGGGACGCAAGAACAAATCGTCTAAGACGAGTAAGCCTGCGCTTGCACGCGGTTTTAATGCACTCAAGAATCGCCCTACTTTTTATCCCTCTCCTTTTAAGAGAGGCGTTTGCACCAAGGTGACGACGAAGACTCCCCGCAAGCCGAACTCCGCTATTCGTAAGATCGCTCGTGTCCGTCTCACGAACGGCATGGAGGTCACCGCCTATATCCCGGGCGAGGGTCACAACCTCCAGGAACACTCGGTGGTGATGCTCCGCGGTGGCCGTGTGAAGGACATTGGCGTTCAATACACTGTCGTGCGCGGGAAGCTCGATACGAGCGGTATCGAGAAGCGCCGTACCGCTCGCTCGCGCTATGGTGCGAAGCGTCCTAAATAATATCCCTCTAATTATGATTACAAAAATTATTCGGGATCTAAGTGCGTGTAACGCTCGAAGACTCGCTAACACTTACTAAGATGCGACAACCACTTAAAAAGAAGCGCACCTGGCGTCCCGACCTCAAATACGGTTCGGAGACCCTCACTCGTTTTATCAATGCGGTGATGTGGGATGGAAAGAAAGACACCGCACGCGCAGTTGTCTATGAAGCCCTCGCCGAGATCGAGAAGGGTGGAGCGAATCCTCTTGAGACTTTTGAATCCGCTCTTCGCAATGTTTCTCCCCTGATGGAGGTGCGCTCACGTCGTGTCGGCGGGGCCAACTATCAGGTGCCACGCGAAGTTCCCCAGAGTCGTCGTCTCGCCCTTTCGTTCCGTTGGATTATCACTGCCGCTCGTAATAAGAAGGGGAAGCCGATGGGCGAGAAGCTCGCCGCCGAACTCCTCCTTGCCGCCAAGAACGAGGGCGATGCTATCAAGAAGAAGGACGAGATGCACCGCATGGCCGATGCCAACAAGGCGTTTGCCCACTTCGCCTGGTAGTTTTGTAACCAGAACTATCCCGAGCGAAGTCGAGGGATTGATTTGACTAATTTTATAGTGAGCGTAGGGTAATCCTGGGTTGTCTGGGATTTTTCTTTTCTGGACTGAGGGTCTTTGGCGGGGGTTTTATGTTCAAATGGTTTTTGAGTTTGCTGAATGAAAGAAAGAGTCTCGATGTGCGGGCCACCGGCCTTTTCCGTGATTCTTGGGACAGAGGGCGCGATTTCTACGTGTACGATTTCAGAGAGAAGTTGGACGCTGTCGCGAAAGCGCTGGGGCCAAACACTCGTACACGATTCAATCTGGAGGACAAGTGCGCGGAATTGTATGACGAGTTCGGACAGCTTGCGCGGGTGTCCGTACAAGGGAATGACGGAGTCGTCCCTTCTGATGCGCTGGTTGTTTCTCGACAGACGCTTCCGGAAGCCACAGAGGAGCTATTGAAAAAGAGTCTCGAGCCGCTCCGTGTTCGATTCGAAGTCTGTTCTTAGCTCGCATACCTGGGAAGCGACCCCAAGAGGCGGAATCAACTCCGCCTCTTTGCTTTTTCCCCACTTTCCGCTACTATCTACCTAACGCCCTGGCGCGTTTTTCTTTTACTACTATCACTTTATGAATAGAGATTACCCATTGGAGAAAGTTCGCAACTTCGGCATCATCGCGCACATTGACGCGGGGAAGACCACTGTCTCTGAGCGCATTCTTTTCTATACTGGTAGCCAGCACAAGATCGGCGAGGTGCACGAGGGCGAGACCACGACCGACTGGATGGAACAGGAACGCGAGCGCGGCATCACCATCACGGCGGCCGCTATCACCTGCTTCTGGACCAAGACCGCCGAAAAGGACAAGAAAGATCTTGCGAAGAAATACCGTTTCAATATCATCGACACTCCCGGACACATCGACTTCACTGCTGAGGTGAAGCGCTCGATGCGCGT
>JANLHF010000016.1 GCA_024653825.1 Patescibacteria group bacterium
AGATTCGAACTCTCGGAGGGTTGCCCCTCACACGCTTTCCAAGCGTGCGCACTAGACCGCTATGCGACGCCTCCGTATGCATTTGTTATACCAGAAAAAGGCGTTTTACGCCTGTGGGGCGAGGAGCGCCTTGATGCGATCGGGAATGGGTGGGTGGGTGGAAAAAAGTTTTTCTATCCAACCGCTGGGACCTTTGCTCGTCGTGCCAAATGGACTACTGATGAAGAGGTGCGCGGTTGCGGTGTTCGCACTCTTCATCGGTGCAGCATACCCGCCTATCTTTTGGAGCGCGGAAGCAAGCCCTTCGGGATAGCGCGTAAGAAGCGTGCCTGATGCATCGGCAAGAAATTCGCGCCGGCGCGAGACAGCGAGCTGAATAAGCTTCGCAGCAATCGGTGCGAGCACGATGCCCACGACTGCAAGCACCATAAGAATCGCGTTCCCCTGCTTGTTGTCACTGTGACCACCGCCCCAAAATGACATTCTAATAAAAATATTCGCAACGATGGCGGCGAAACCTGCGAGTACCACCGCAATAGTCATAAGCAGTATGTCGCGATTCTTGATGTGCGAGAGCTCATGAGCGATGACCCCCTCGAGCTCGGGACGCGAGAGCATCGCGAGCAGGCCGGTCGTCGCACAGACGACCGCGTGCGTCTCGTCGCGTCCAGTGGCAAAGGCATTCGGTGCCGGATCGTCTATCACATAGAGCTTCGGCTTCGGGAGCCCAGCGATAATGGAGAGATTCTCGGTCACGGTGTAGAAATCAAAGAATTCTTCGCGCGAGGCCAGCCGCGCATGATTGAGCGAGAGGACAAGCTTGTCCGAATTCCAGTACGCGTAAAAATTAGTCCCAACGGCCAAAATAACGGCAACGTAGAGAATAAACGGGTCGCCGTAATACCACGAGATGGCGTAGCCGACTGCAATGACGACAATCAAAAAGCCGAATACCAACATCCAGGTTCGTCGGATGTTACTGGCGCGCTGTTCGTAGAGGTTCATTGCCCTGAATACACTTTGACGGCATTGCGGCCGGAATGTTTGGCGTCATAAAGAGCCTGGTCCGCGTGCGCTCGGATGTCTCCGGGCGTTTCTGCTCCACTGAGTTGGGCGATCCCGAAACTTGCCGTTACGTTCAAGTTTGGATAATCCTTGAAGGTGAGCGCCTGGATTTCTTTTCGAAGTTTCTCCCCCTTCTCCATTGCCTGTTCCACCTCCGTCCCCTCGAGGAGAATCGCGATCTCTTCCCCGCCGATACGTGCGACGACGTCTACTTCCCGAACTGAACGCTTAAGCAACGCGCACACCTCTTTTAAAACTACATCCCCGCCCGCATGGCCGAGCGTGTCGTTCACCTTCTTGAAATGATCGATGTCAAGATAGACCAAGGAGGCCGGTATTTTCTCACGGCGAGCTAGCCCTATAAACTGTTCAAGTCGATTCGTGAATCCAAGAAGATTCGAGGTGCCCGTGAGCTCATCCGTAACAATCTGCGCCTCAAGGTCTTTCCTAAATTTGGCACCATACGCTGTCCGCTCATCGGTATAGTCATCCTTTTCTTCTTCGGTTATTCCTACTAGTTTTTCATCAGCCCTTTCTATCCGACGACGAACCGTCTTTTCTGATTCCATACTTCAGAACTGCACCTTTATCGGTTCCTTCGCGGCGGCATCCGCGGCCGCAAGTTCAAAGAGATCCATCGGTTTGAAACCGAATGAGTTTGCAATGAGATTACCGGGGAACGTCTGTTCTGCCGTATTGAGCGTCATCACAGTCGTATTATAGAAGCGGCGTGAGGCCTGAATCTTGTCCTCGGTGTCGGCGAGCTCCTTCTGGAGCTGAAGGAAGTTCTGATTCGCCTTCAGGTCCGGATACGCCTCAGAGACGGCGAAGAGGGTCTTCAGCGCTCCCGAGAGCATATTCTCCGCCTGTGCCTTCTTTTCTGTACCAGTCGCACCCATTGCGGCGGCACGCGCCTTCGTCACATTTTCAAAGGCACTTGATTCATGCGTGGCGTAGCCCTTCACCGTTTCCACAAGGTTTGGGATAAGGTCATAACGGCGTTTGAGTTGCACCTGAATATCTGCCCATGCCTCTTTCGCCCGATTGACGAGCGTAATAAGGCGGTTGTACGCGGCGATAGTCCAGATTACGATAAGCGCAAGAACAATAAGAATGATGGTGGTTGTAGACATACTCTTAGTATACCAAAACTAGTGCACTGCGCGAGCGACCGCTTTCATCACACGCGGGTCGAGCATATCGGGGATGATTTTTGCTGCAGTCGGGCGGACGACGAGCGTCGCGAGCGCACGGGCCGCACGGATCTTCGTTTCCTGTGTTATCTTTTTCACACCCTTATCAAGCGCACCACGGAAGATGCCTGGGAACACGAGTGAATTATTGATTTGATTTGGAAAATCGGAACGACCAGTGGCAATGACTGCCGCCCCCGCCCGCCTTGCGTCTTCCGGCAGGATTTCCGGTTCTGGATTCGCCATCGCGAAGATGATGCTCCGTGGCGCCATACTCGCCACGTGCGCGGCCTTGAGCAATCCCCTGCCCGAGACGCCGATGAAAACATCGACGTCTCGCATCGCGTCCGCGAGGTCGCCCTTCACCTTGCGTGGATTTGTGAGTTTCGCGAGTTCTGCTTTATGAGAATTCAGGTCAGCACGTCCGGCATAAATCGTCCCCAAGCGGTCAAGAAGGACGATGTCTTTGACGCCGGCCGCGACAAGTAGTTTGGCAACTGCGGTGCCGGCCGCCCCCGCGCCACTTATTACCACTCGGAGTTTCTTCATATCTTTCTTCACCACCTTCGCCGCATTGATGAGCCCCGCGAGGACGACGATGGCCGTGCCGTGTTGGTCATCGTGCATCACCGGTATGTCGAGTTCCTCAACGAGACGCTTCTCGATGTCGAAACACTTCGGCGCCGCGATGTCCTCGAGATTGATGCCGCCGAAGGAGGGCGCGATAGCCTTCACGATTCGTACAATTTCGTCCGGATCTTGCGTATCCAATACCAGCGGCCACGCGTCAATATTTGCCTTCCCTTTGAAGATAAGCGCCTTCCCTTCCATCACCGGCAGCGCACCGTAGGGACCGATATTCCCGAGACCCAAGACCGCCGAACCGTCGGAAACGACGGCAACGCTGTTCTTCTTTACCGACAGATTCCGTGTTTCTTTCGGGTGCTTCGCGAGATAGGAAGAGGCGACGGCGACGCCCGGCGTATACCAGAGCGAGAAATCTTTTTTCACCGCGAGCTTCACGCGCGCCCTAGTCTCTATCCGCGCGCCCTGTCTCTTAAATGCGGCGAGTATCTTTTTTGATTTTGTGTCCATAGAATCGCCAGTATACTATACGGGAGTGAACCCTCCAGACCTTATTGAACGACACTTTGCGCGGCTTCGGCCGGAGCAGAAGCGGGCGCTTCATAAGCTCGGAATACGGACTATTCGCGACCTGCTGTATCACTTCCCCGCCCGTTACGAATCGAGCGGAGACGTCGGGACTATCGCCGGAGTAAGCGCCGGAGCCGAGGTGACGCTCTACGGCACCGTGCGAAAGCCGGATATCAGGAAGACATGGAAGAGCCGTCGGCCGATAGCCGAAGCGTGGCTCGAAGATGTCTCGGGAAAAATAAAGATGATGTGGTTCTCCCAGCCCTACATCGCCAAATCACTCCATGACGGCATGGTGGTCAAAGTAAGCGGAAAGATAGCGGGAGCCGGAGCAAAAATATATTTAGCGAATCCGGCGATTGATAAGTCACCAATTAATCCGGACGAGGCGAACAATTCTCTCTTCAGCCGAGGAGACCGAAACCGGGGTGACTCCTCGCGCGAGAGAGGTGTCTCCTCGGTTCCGGCTTTGTATCCAATCTATCCGGAGAGTCAGGGCATCTCGTCGCTCTGGCTGATGCACGCGGTGCGGAAAGTGTTTGAAACAAAAGTGCACGAAAATATCGAAGACCCCATCCCTGAAGAGATTCTCGTGCGATACAAACTACCTTCTCTCTCTTCTTCTCTCGTGTTCATCCACGCGCCACAAAAGCAACCCGACGCGGACGCGGCGCGGAAGCGATTCGCCTTTGAAGAAGTGTTCGCGCTCCAAATCGTCATGCAACAGCGCAGGAACGCGCTCCTGCGCGAAGAAGCACTCCCTGTCGCCGTGGACCGTACGAAGCTCGCAGACTTCATCGCGTCATTCCCCTTCCCTGCGACCGAGGCGCAGATGCAGGCGATAGAAACTATCGTAAAGGATTTTGAAAAGCCTCACCCGATGCTCCGGCTCCTCGAGGGCGACGTGGGTAGCGGTAAGACCGCCGTAGCCGCCGCAACTGCCTACCTCGTCGCAACGTCGCTACCAAAAGGGAGAATCGCAGGAGCTCTCCAAGTCGCGTATCTCTGCCCGACTGAAATTCTCGCGAAACAGCATTTCTCGACCTTTGTTTCCTACTTCCGCGACCATCCGATACCGATTGGCCTTATTACCGGAAGTGAGTGCCGCGTATTCCCTTCCAAGGTTCGCTACGAGGAGTCAGCGAAGCTCACCAAAGCGACATTCCGAAAGCGCGTCACTGATGGGCTCATACCTATCGTTATCGGCACACATGCGATTATTGAGAAGTCGCTCTCATTTAAATATTTCGCCTACGCCATCATCGACGAACAACATCGCTTCGGCACGGTGCACCGGCAAAAGCTCGCGACCAAGGACGACATTGCGCCACACCTTCTCTCGATGACGGCAACGCCCATCCCACGCACGCTCGCACTCACCCTCTATGGAGACCTCGACCTGACCGTGCTCGATCAGATGCCGCTCGGACGGAAAACGGTCATCACTGAGATCCTTGGCAAAGAACAGCGTGAACGCGCATACGAGCGTGTCCACGCTGAGCTCGTGGCAGGCCATCAGGCATATGTCATTTGTCCGCGCATTGATGAACCTGATCCGGCAAAGGAACTCGCACTCCAGGCGAAGTCGGTGAAGGCTGAGGCGGCGCGTTTAAAAAAAGAGGTGTTCCCCGAGGCGGCTATCGACATCCTGCACAGTAAGATGACGCCGGCAGAAAAAGAAAAGACGATGTTGAAGTTCGAGCGCGGCGAGACGAATATTCTTGTGGCGACTTCTGTCGTCGAAGTCGGCGTGAACGTCCCGAACGCGACGGTCATTCTTATCGAAGGAGCAGAGCGCTTCGGACTCGCCCAGCTTCATCAATTGCGCGGTCGCGTCATCCGCTCCACGCATCAGTCGTACTGCTTCGCACTCCCCGAATCCTCCGGCGAGACAACACGCGAGCGTATGAAAGCTTTTAAGAATGCAAAAAATGGCTTCGAGCTCGCCGAATACGACCTCGCGCTTCGCGGCGCGGGCGAGCTCGCGGGCGGCCGGCAGTGGGGCGTCTCCGACATCGCTATGGAAGCATTGAAAAATATAAAACTCGTCGAAGCCGCCCGCACCGAGGCCGCCCAGCTCGTCGCTCGCGATTCAGACTTACACAATCACCCCTCCCTCGCCTCCCGCGCCCTCGCCGCCGACAAAGAGATGCATTTGGAATAGCTCTGCGTTAGTATTCAAATACGACCGCCCCTAGCTCAGCTGGTTAGAGCATCGAGCTTATACCTCGAGGGTCCTTGGTTCGAGTCCAAGGGGGCGGACAAGTTTATGCGACGCCGCCGGGAGTGCTCGGGATGATATCGATTCCTTCTTCGTCGCGCTTTTTGGGAGTGATGCCGTTCGCGATGAGAATCTTTTCAAACTCGGTGCGCTCAATGGTTTCTTTCTCGATGAGCTCCTTCGCTATCGCGTCGAGTGCGCCGCGGTGTTCGCCGATGACCTTTTCTGCGCGCGCTTTCGCTTCGTCAATGATGCGTGACACCTCGGCATCAATGTGAGACGCGACTTCTTCAGAATACGGTTCGTTCCCAAGCTGCCGGTCACCGAACGCTATCGGCCCCAACTTCTCGCTCATCCCGTAGCGAGTGACCATTTCTCGAGCGATTGCCGTGATGACTGCAAGATCATTAGAAGGGCCGGTGGTGACATCATCAAAAAGCATTTCTTCAGCAACGTAGCCCCCAAGTGTTGCGGCGATGTCATCGAGGAATTGTTTCTTCGACTGCATCTTCCGATCTTCGAACGGAAGCTTCAGCGTATAGCCGGCTGCGCGCCCACGACTGATAATGGAAATTTTGTGTACCGGGTCGGCATTCGGCAGCACCGAAGAGACGAGGGCATGGCCGGCCTCATGATAGCTCGTGACCTCTTTTTCTTTTTTGGAGAGCAGGTGACTCTTGCGTTCGGGACCGAGCATCACCTTCTCTATGGAGCGAATAAGATCATATTGCGTTACCTCTTTCCGGCTCTCACGCGCGGCAAGGATCGCGCCCTCATTCATGAGCGAATTGAGCTCGGCGCCCGAGAAGCCCGGCGTGCGTTCGGCGACGACGGCAAGATTTACATCCGGCCCCAATGGCTTCTTTACTGCGTGAACCTTAAGTATTTCTTCGCGGTCGCGACGATCCGGCAGGTCAATCGTCACGCGTCGGTCAAAACGCCCGGGGCGGAGCAACGCCGGATCGAGCACATCAGGACGGTTCGTTGCCGCCATCACCACGACCTTTTCAGTCGGCTCGAAGCCGTCCATCTCGACGAGAATCTGATTGAGCGTCTGCTCACGCTCATCGTTACCACCGCCAACTCCAGTCCCGCGCACGCGCCCGACCGCGTCGATCTCATCGACGAAGATGATGGCGGGAGCGGCCTTCTTCGCGAGCTGGAAGAGATCGCGCACACGAGAAGCGCCAACGCCAACGAACATTTCGACGAACTCGCTTCCCGAGATGGAGAAGAACGGAACTGAAGCCTCTCCCGCCACTGCGCGCGCAAGCAAGGTCTTACCGGTCCCCGGTGCGCCCATCAGAATGATACCCTTCGGGATGCGCGCACCGATATCGAGAAACTTCTTCGGACTTTTAAGGAAATCAACAATCTCAAGCAGTTCCTCCTTCGCCTCGCGTGCGCCAGCCACATCCTTAAACGTAACGCGTTGCGAGATATCGGCAGGATCAATAACGCGCGCCTTTGACTGCCCGAAGGTGAATGCCTGCATACCCGCGCCCTTCACTTGTCGTGAGAGAAACCAGAAAAGAAATACAAAAAAGAGAATCGGAATGATGATCGGCGCGAGCGTGAGAAACCAGAATTGGAATCCCGACTGCCCTTGTATGGTAATCGAGACCTTAGCAAGCTCCGCAGGAGTGACCCCATAGGTGGCGAGTGTCTCTGGGAGGCCGGCCGACGGGTCCTTACGCGACGTCTTCACCGACTTATCGGCGTAGGTGAGGTCGAGAGAATCGCCGTTGACTGTAATCGTTTCTATCTTCCCTGCTGCGACATCGGCCGCAACGACTGAAAGAGGGACATCATTTGCCGGCTGCATAAAACTCGCGGCCAGCGAATACACGCTCATCAAGAGCAGAAATATAAGAACGGTAGTTATGAGATTGCCGAAGAATGAGGGGCCACCTCCGCCAAGCAACCTCCGCCAGCCGCGCACCTGTTTCGGTACGGCGGGCTTCTTCCCCTTTGGCTTTTTTGGAGAAACTGGAGCCATAATAAGGTACTATACTCTTTCATATGGCCCTCGTCGAATATAAAAAGGCACTTCTGAAATACTTCCCGCTTGAAAGCTTTGCAGCGGGTCTTGAGTTATTGGGACCCGAGGTAAAGTCGCTCCGCAACAAGCAGGGCTCGCTTGACGGCGCCCGCGTGGTGGTACGCGCGGGCGAAGCCTTCATCGTCGGTATGACCATCCCGCCGTACCAGATGGCGAATACACCGAAGGACTACGACCCCGAACGAACGCGCCGTCTCCTGCTCTCTAAGAGAGAAATAGCTGAACTCGCTGCCGCCGAATCAAAGAAGGGGTTGACAATTGTTCCTCTTGAGGTGTATACTAGTGGCAGGTTCGTGAAAGCGCGCGTCGCGATTGTCCGCGGTAAAGGTAAGTCAGACAAGCGCGAAGACCTAAAGAAGAAAGATGCGCTTCGTGAAGCGGGCCGCGTATTGAAAAATCGCTAGTCCGATCAATCGCAGAAAGCACAGAATGGTATCCTGTATTTTCTGGGGGTGACCGGCTTTGACGGTCTGTTCTTTGAAAGACGTGCGACGCAGTGCACGCCCGCAATCACTCAAAAGCGCGGGCACCCAAACTTGCCAAGAACACTCTTGCAAGCGTGAAGTCGCCGTACTTCGGTACGCATGACTTTGCGTTCGCGTTTGCGAAAGTCTAACGACTAACGCCGCGCGACGTTCATCTCCCCTTGGTTTCTACAGCAGAGGGGATGGGCGGAATTATCTGTAGAATCGATGTCCGGTCTCCCGCCCGGCACATTTAAATAAGGGATCGGGCAGGAATGGTTTCGTCTGCGTTCCTCGCATCCTGCCTTAAATATAACGCTGACTACGCGTCGTAGACTCTCTTTCATCGATAGATTCGGACCGGGGTTCAACTCCCCGCGCCTCCACTCGACTCGCTTCGCTCGCTCGTGGCAAGCCACCTGTTAGCAGAAGCGCGCAACACCTCTACACGGGGCGTTTTGCGTTAAGCGAGTCGAGTGTCCCGAGCAGCGTCGAGGGACTGTTTATCCCGAGTTATATCGAGGGATGTATAATTAGCGACTCGTGACCAATTCCGAGAATGCCCGTATGGGTACTCCACCAAAAGGAACGGACGCTTATTGAGCGTCCGTTTCCGTTTCCCGGCGTTCAGATGGCCACCAGCTCCCAGTTCTTTTTGCTTCGCAGACATAATCGTGTACTAGATATACGCCGAGAAGGAAGTAGAAAAGGGAGAGGAATACCGCGACCCCAAAGGTGAACAGCACGGCAAACGAAAGAGCGATAATGAGTCTGAGATTCATGATTCCTCCTCGCATCTACAGAACAATTCCCTCCCCAATGGTAGCAATAAAAAACGGCCCCTGATCGGAGGCCGTGCGCAAGTGCAAAAAATCACATTCGCTCCCACTTGGTGTCTATGCTGTCCACCGAGATGATGCAGTTACTCCCCGAGACGAAGCGGACCGAGAATGCCCGCGTATACTCCCGCACATCATCTTCAATAAGCGAGACTCGCTTGATGACGACGACCTTCTCCTGTGGGTCCTTCGTGTCGGTGATGCTGTAGAGAGAACAGGAACAACTCCGATTCGCTCCAGCGATTTCAGGATGTGCCGTAATCTGCTTGACCACCTCCTGCCCACGCTCCTCGTTATTGTTCCCGAAAACGGCCCACAGCGAGACATTCTCCGGAACGACCGACTTCAGAAGCGAGAGGCTGAATTCCCTGAAGCCGAGCAGGAACGTCGTTACTGCATTTTTCGGTGTATCACTGCAGACGTGCTGACGAGGTGTCTCGTCAGGGTATTCGTTACTCCCGCCGGTAAACACTGCACATCCCGCTATAAACAGCACCAGCGGTATGACAAACAACAATCTCGAACACTTCATCACTCCTCCCTTCTATTCAGAAAATGAATTGCTATAGAACAATCTAGTCTCAATGTATAGCACAAAATAGAATCCGCGTCGCGGTTTTTCTTTACTTATCTCTTCCCTTCAGGTAGAGTCCGTTCCGAACAGTCCTTTTTCAACGTTGTCTACTGCCCAGGAGGTATCTCTATGACCACCCCTGCAATGCGATTCATTCGCTATGCGCTCAGTATCGGCGCATTCGAATTCCCCAAGGGCGGATATGCGCTCAGGGGCAATCGGCTCTCGCCCTATTTCTTCAATGCCGGCAGATTCTGCACCGGAGAATCCATCGGCGTGCTGGCGCGCGCGTATGCCGTCGCGATAGCCAGACACTTCTATCCGGAGGTCATCTTCGGCCTGGCCTACAAGGGCATCCCCGTCGCGACGGCGCTCGCCCAGGTTCTGGGCGACACGGTCGGCTACGCCTTCAACCGTAAGGAAGCGAAGGAGCACGGCGACGGCGGAGGCCTTGTCGGCGCGCCGCTGGAGGGAAAGAAGGTCCTCCTCCTCGACGACGCGATGACGACTGGCAGCGCGCTGCGCGAAGCACGCGCTCTGGTACTCGCCGCCGGAGGAGTCCCGATTGGCTGTGCCGTCGCGATTGATCGACAGGAGATGGGTGCGAATGGGAGTCAGTCGGCGGCCATGGAGTTTGAAGAGGACTTCACGCTTGAGGTCCGCGCCATCGCGACGATTGCCGACTTGATCTACGCGCTCAGGGGCGATCCTATGCTCGAGAAGATACTCGAATATCGAACGCAGTACGGCGCCTAATCGGCCCACCCCTGCTCGAAGCCCCGCGACTTACGCGGGGCTTTTTTTATTTACTACCAAATGGGAGAAAAATTCTCAGCGGACGCTCGTATACCCGCCCGCGACGCCATTTTTGGAGAGCACAATCTGCCAGAGTTGCATCTCGCGCGCTCGTGCGACACCGGCGCAGGAGAGGAGGTAATATTTCCACATTCTATAAAATCGATCGCCGTACTTTTCTTTCAGTGCAGGCTTGTCTCGCCGAAGCGAAGCGGAGGCGGACCACGCGGTGTCAAAATTCTTGAACCACGCCATCAGCGTCGTGTCATAGTCGGCGCCAAAGTTGTGCAAATCTTCGGCAATAAACAGCCCTTCAGACGCTTCCGCTATTTGTGTTAATGACGGAATCACCCCGCCCGGGAAAATATACTTCTCTATCCACGGGTCGCTGTTCCTCTGAGAAACTTTGTAACCGATAGTATGAAGAAGAAAGAGGCCGTCATCTTTGAGACAGCGTTTCGCAACTTCAAAATACGTCCGATAATTTCGCGCGCCCACATGCTCAAACATCCCGAGCGAGACGATGTGGTCGAACTGTTCGTTTACGTCGCGATAATCCTGCACGCGTATCTCTACCGGCAAGCCCGCACACCTTTCTCGCGCGAGCTCTGCCTGTTCTTTAGAAATAGTAATGCCGACAACTGATGCTTCATATTTTTCTGCCGCATATTTCGCGAAGCTTCCCCACCCGCAGCCGATATCCAAAATACGGTCTCCCTTTTTTAATCCTATTTTCCTACAAACGAGATCAAGCTTCTCTTCCTGCGCTTCGTCGAGCGTCTTTGCATTTCTCCAGTATCCACAGGTATAGACCATCCGTTTGTCGAGCATCGCCTCGTAGAGGTCGTTGCCGAGATCGTAATGCACTTCGCCGACCTTAAAGGCCTTCTTGCCAGACTGTTGATTAAAAAGAAATGCTTTCGCGACCGTGAGAATAGACGCAAGATTTACCGCGATTGCTTTGTCCAGCTTGGCCCGAAGCACTGTGTTAAAAAAGACATCGAGCTCATTCGCATCCCACCAGCCGTCCATATACGCTTCGCCGAGGCCAAGTGTGCCATACCGAATGACGCGGTTAAAGAACCGTTTGTCGTGAACCTGAATATCCTGCGGACGATTCCCACCGATTTCTACGTCGGCTTTCTTCAACATTTCTTCTACAAATGTTCGTGCAGACGCCATACGCGGATACTATACCAGATTAGCGACGGGCCTTCGCGCGGTCGTTCTCGGTGAGATATTGCTTACGCAGACGCACAGACTTCGGCGTAATTTCCAAATATTCATCCTCTCCCATAATCTCCATACCGCGCTCGATAGTAAGGTCAAATATTGGTACGAGCGTAAGCGCCTCGTCCATACCCGAAGAACGCACGTTTGATTGGTTCTTCCCCTTCGTCGGGTTCGCCATCATTTCTTCGCCCTTCGCGGTGTTGCCGATGACCATGCCCTCATACACTTCTGTCGCCGGTTTGATATAGAGCTGTCCGCGATCCTGTAGATACCAGAGTGCATAGCCTAGACTCTTCCCGCTCGCCATCGAGATCATCGAGCCCACCTGACGCTTCTTAATCTCACCTGCATATGGCTTGAAGCCGACGAAGTGCGACGAGAGGATCCCTTCGCCCTTCGTATCAATGATGAACATATTTTTGTATCCCAGAAGCCCCCGAGTCGGACCAACCAGGGTGAGGCGCACGATATTGCCGTGCTGGGTCATATTCTGGAGCACGAACGCACGCTGGCCCAATTTTTCAATAATGGGACCTTGAAATTCTGATGGCGTGTCAATAACGACTTCTTCAAACGGTTCGAGCTTCACGCCATTTTCCTCGTGGGTGATAACATGCGGCTGAGAAACTTGAAGTTCGTATCCTTCACGGCGCATATTTTCGAGAAGAACGGCGATGTGGAGTTCTCCACGACCGGACACGAGAAAAGATTCCGCGCTACCAAAATCAACTTTCAGCCCAACGTTCACTTCAAGCTCTTTTTCAAGACGGTCGCGGAGCTGACGGCTCGTGACGTACTTTCCTTCTTTCCCGGCAAAGGGAGAGTTATTGACGACGAAGTTGAGCGCGATAGTCGGCTCGTCCACGGCGATAGCCGGAAGCGGCGTCGCTGATTCGTTCGTTGTCACTGTCTCGCCGATGTAGATGTCCGGCAAGCCGGCGACAAGCGCAATGTCTCCTGCGCTCGCCTCTGCCGCTTCCACACGTTCAAGTCCTTTGAAGGTAAATATTTTAGTCGTACGGCCGGTACGCGTCATGCCGTCTGGTTTCTTGATGAGTACCTGCTGATTCGGACGGATAGTACCCTCATAGATACGACCGACCGCAAGACGTCCCATGAAGTTGTCATACGCGAGATTGAACGGTTGGAGCATCAGCGGCGCATCGGCAGAAGCATCCACGTTTGCCGCGGGGACTTTCTCCAGAATCAAATCGAGGAGTGGAGTGAGATCTTTATTGGCTTCTGCACCGCCCATCACCAGATCGTTCGACGTCATCGACGCTCTTCCATCGCGGCCGATCGCATACACGACTGGGAAATCGCACTGCTCATCAGTAGCGCCAAGCTCCATAAAAAGTTCCAGCACCTGATCGTGCGAACGCGCGGGGTCGGCGGCCGGCTTGTCTATTTTATTCAAGACAACAATTGGCTTGAGCCCGAGTTCCAAGGACTTCTTCAACACGAAGCGCGTTTGTGGCATCGGACCCTCCTGCGCATCCACGACGAGAAGAACAGAATCTATAGAACGGAGCACGCGCTCCACTTCACTACCGAAGTCGGCGTGCCCGGGCGTGTCTACGATATTTATTTTCGTACCTTTGTATTCAACCGCCGCGTTCTTGGCGTAAATGGTAATGCCGCGCTCTTTCTCAAGCGCGTTCGTGTCCATCGTCGTGCCCTCCGGCGATGCTCCCGTCTGCTTCAGGATGGCGTCAGTCAGCGCCGTCTTCCCGTGGTCGACGTGAGCGATGATGGCGATGTTGCGAATTTCCATAAGTAAGCTTTCTCCCTACGCTCGCTCACAAATAATAATCAGAATTTTCATTTGTTCGCTTCGCTTGGTAGTAAAAATAAATGGCCACGAGGCCGATGCGTTCAATATACAATAAAGAGATTTTTATGCAAGGAACACCACGATCGCGGCGAGGCCAGAGATGGACATAATGGCGATAGTGAACCAGCCCATAAGGGAAAAGAACGGTCGATTCGCGTATTCACCCATGAGATGTTTATTGCTTGAGATACGGACAACAAAGAAGAGAACAATCGGTGCGATGACGCCGTTCGCGATGGCGGCATAAATAAGGCCCTTGATGGGATCAAGATGGAAGAAGTTCGCCACGATGCCGAGCAACATTGAGACGATGATGACGCCGTAGAAGGCGTAGGCCTGCTTCAGCTTATAGTGCAGGCCGTGCTTCCATCCGAAGCTCTCGCTAATCGCATACGCGCTTGAGCCCGCCAAGACTGGCACGGCGAGGAGCCCGGTACCGACGATGCCGAGCGCGAAGAGAAGGAAGGCGAACTCGCCGAAGGGTCTGAGTGCGAGAGCGGCTTGATCGGCGGTGACAATGTTGGTGATGCCGTTCGCATACAGCGTGCCCGCGCATGCGGCAAAGATGAAGAAACTGATGAGATTGGAGAAGAGCATCCCACTCCAAACGTCCGTGCGCATACGACGTATGGTTTTTTTACTGACCTGCCCCCGTCGCTCTTCGATGGTTATCTCTCCCTTCAGTATGCGATCTTCTACCTCCTGTGATGTCTGCCAGAAGAAGAGGTACGGGGAGATGGTGGTACCGAGCACAGCGCAGATGAGCAATATTTGGTCTTTAGAAAAAGACATCGAGGGGACGAGCGTATGGCGGATCACCTCCCCCCAATCAAGTCCGACAGAAAACGCAACGACGACATAGGAGAGTAGGGCGAGTGCGAGATATTTCAGATATTTCGCATAGCGCGCATAGGTTGTGAATATTTGAAGCATCAGGCTGATGAGCGCGAAGACGATGACCAGTAGTTCCAATCCGAAATCAGGAAGAATGAGGCGCGTACCCGCCGCCATCGCGCCAAGGTCGGCGGCGATATTGAGCACATTCGCGAGAAAGAGAAGCGCCGTTACCGTATAGAGCGCACCGAGAGGATACTGGCGTCGAATATTTGCCGCGAGCCCTTGCCCGCTCACGATACCAATACGCGCGCACATCTCCTGTACCACCGCCATAAAGGGATAGGTGAAAAGTGCGGTCCAGATGAGCTGGAGACCGTATTGTGCTCCCGCTTGCGAGTAGGTTGCGATACCGGAAGGGTCGTCATCAGCTGCACCGGTCGTGAGCCCCGGACCGAGCGTATCCCAATATTCTTCGGCAAGCTTGAAGGGGCGTTTCTTAATAATCGCTTTCTCCTCTTTCCTCACAAATTCGATACCCTCTTCTAGGATTTCTGCAGGCACTTCAAAAGCCCTCTCCATTTCGTGTTGAAGATTTTTCTTCTCTTCTGTCATAGTGTCTCCACTATACCTGTACAACTACGAACTGCACACCTAATCCCCACTCAGGTGTCTAGATCGAGTGTCTCGTCGATGCGAATCTGGGAGACGAATTCGGGCACGTGCGAGACGAGTATCATCGCCCCTGCGTATGCATCCAGCGCCGAAGCTATGACTGGTAGATGACGGAAATTGATGTGGTTCGTCGGCTCGTCGAGGATAAGGAGCCCGGGGCGTTCGAGAACGAGCGAGGCGAAGGCGACCAAGCCCTTCTGCCCTTCAGAAAGATTCCCAATCTTCGTCTGCATCACGTCATTCGTGAGTAAGAATCCGGCGGCCGTCGCACGTAATCTTTCTTCATCCGGTTGTCCCATTGCTTTCTCAAGCGCCTTGTAGACCGTCTGATCGAAGTCGAGCGTGGAAAAATCTTGACGGTAATAGCCAATCTTTGTCCCAGCCGTGATCGCCACCCCTTCAGGCGTTCCGAGCGCGATCCTCTCGAGCAGAGTGCTCTTACCGATTCCGTTCGGACCTTTCAAGAGAAGGTGCTGATTCTTACGAAGAGCAATGTTCGCCTTCTTCTTCACCGGCTTCTTGCTCTTATGTATCGTATAGGAAGTGAGCGTGAGTATCGTGCCGCTTAAGTGTTCCTGCACAGGAATCGTGAAGGGTCGGATGGTCTTATCTTCTTTACGCACATCCACCTTCGCTTCCTCCATCTCTTCAACCTCAGTGCGCATCTTCTTGGCGACAAGACGCATCTTCCCTCCCTTTTGGGCGAAGAAGTTTGCCTTATCCTTATTCTCCTGAATTTTTTTCTCGAGCTGCGCATTCTTCTTATTCTCGCGGTCGATACGCACCGAGATGTCGCGAAGCACGTCGTGATAGTTCCCCGGATACTGCTCGATCTTCCGTGTGAAGACGTCGAGATAGAGGACGCCCGTAGTAAAAGCATTCAAGAATTCAGCGTCGTGCGAGATAACGACGCAGGTGCCCGAATATTCAACAAGAAATTTCGTTAAGTGTTCGATGCCTGCAGTGTCGAGATTATTCGTCGGTTCATCAAGAAGCAGGAGATCGGGCTTCTGGATAAGCGCCGAGGCGAGGAGGAGGCGCGCCTGCTGACCGCCCGAGAAGCTTTTCATCACGCGATCATGCAATTTTTCATGACCCTTAAGATTCACCACCTCGAGCACGGCATCGATGCGCGGGTCGATGTCGTAGACGGGCGCGGCGAAGCATCTGAGAAAGAATTCGCGGACGGTGAGGGTTAGTTGGTCGCGCGGTATCACCTGCGGCGCGGTCGCTACCAGCATCCCGCGACTGACGTGTATCTCGCCGCTCTCTGGCTTAAGCTCTCCCGTCATCAGCGCGAAGAGGGTGGACTTCCCCGAGCCGTTCTGTCCCATCACGGCTATCTTCATTCCGCTCCGAATAGGAAAATCTACCTCGTCGAGGATCGGTTTATTGTGCCCATATTCAAACGACACTTTTTCAAAGCGTATGACGCTCTCTCCTCTAGACATCAAACCACCATACTCCATTTCGCATTAAAATGGAAAAATTACCAAGGAAGTTTCTCGTTTTTGAACCAGAAGAATCCGGTCTCTGGAGACGTGAGCGTAAATTTATAAATAGCCCCAACAGCCTCTTCAGGCGTGATATCTGCTTCATCGCCGCCCATAGCCGTCTTCACCCAGCCCGGATGTACAGAAGAGACGATGAGTCCATCTTTTTTAAGTCGTTGCGCGAGGGTGCGCATATACATATTGAGAGCCGCTTTCGAGATTTTGTACGCGGGATAATGATTCGGCCAGTGACTCTCGAGATGGCCAGTTTGCTCGAGCGAACCGGCGGTCGAAGAGATAAAAATAATGTGTCCGTGCGGCGCCATACCAGCAATTAGATGTTCGGTAAAATCCGCCGTGCCTATGAGGTTGACCTCAAGCGTAGCGCGAAGCCTCTCTGGAATCAGAGTAGTTTCATCTTCATCAAGCAGCACTCCGGCATTATTTATGAGAATATTTATTTTTTTACCAAGGCCATGTATTGCCTCTACACACTCCTTGGTGCTTTTCGTAGATGAAAGATTAAGCTTGCAGACAAAAAGATTTTCACGCGCAAAATCTGCAGTACCTGTCGTGGTTGTTCCAATCACAAAAAATCCTTTCTCGAGAAAGGTCTGTGCGAGCGCCTTTCCGATACCGCGCCCGACTCCGGTAATAAGTACTGTTTGCATTATGTAGAGTATATACCTAGTATAGTTCCAACATGCTAAAACCTGTCGCAAAGCCCGCTGATGAATACCCGATGCGTATCAATAAATACCTCGCGCACGAGGGGATTTCAACGCGCCGAGGCGCCGACGAACTTATCGCTCGCGGGAAGGTGCTCATTAACGGTCGCGTCGCTACCCTCGGCGAGAAGGTCAATAAAGGAGATAAAGTCGAGCTCCGCGGAAAGGACGCTTCAAAAAAGTATCTCTATTATGCTTACAACAAGCCGGTCGGCGTCATCACCCACTCTCCCCAGCTGGGAGAGAAAGACATTAAGGGAAGTGTCCCGATGGACGTCTTCCCTATCGGCCGATTGGACAAAGAATCGAGCGGACTCATCATTCTCACCAACGACGGTCGCGTCACCGATCGTCTGCTTAATCCGGAATACGATCATGATAAGGAGTATCGCGTGCGTGTGAACGAGACGCTCCGCGAGGCTTTTAAGAAGACGATGGAAGGAGGCGTCGATATCGAGGGATACCTCACGGCGCCCTGCGTCGTGCGTAAGACGGGGCCGAAGAGTTTTAACATCACGCTAACCGAGGGCAAGAAACATCAGATACGTCGCATGGTCGCGGCGCTTCACAACACCGTCATCGAACTCGAGCGCACACGCATATTGAATATTCGACTTGAAGACTTGAAGCCGGGCGCCTGGCGCCCCATAGAAGGAGAAGAACTAAAAGACTTTCTCACGAAAATCGGAATGAAATAAAATTGACTTCCTCATCCCCTTCGGGCTTAATGAGGCCAGATTAACACAGGAGTTCTTACTATGACATTACCGATAGATCTGGTACTTGTGCGCCACGGGCAGTCCGAAGGGAATAAAGCGAAGCGCCTTTCAGAAGCGGGCGACGACAGCGCATACACGGACGATTTCCTCATCAGACATTCCGCCGGTTTCCGCTTGACCGACAAAGGGCGCGAGCAAGCGCTTCAAACAGGCAAATTTCTGCGGAAGGACTGGTTCGGAAATTACACCGGATTCAACCGCTACATCACTTCGGAGTATCTCCGGGCAATGGAAACAGCCGGGCATCTACAGTTGCCGGGCGCTGAATGGTACTGCGAACCGTATCTGACCGAGCGCGACTGGGGTGAGCTCGATATCTACCCCGAAAATGAACGACAAGAAAGATTCGGTGCGGAATTACAACGCCGAGAAATCGAACCGTTCTTCTGGAGACCCCCGAACGGAGAATCGTTCTTGGGACTGTGCCGACGCGTCGATCGCGTCCTGGATACTCTCCATCGCGAATGCAGTGACAAACACGTGCTTATCGTCTGTCACGGCGAAGTAATGCGCGCATTCCAGGTACGGATTGAGCGCATATCACAGGTACGATTCAAAGAGTTGATGCTCTCGAGAAAAAGCGAAGATCGCATCTATAACTGCCAGGTCGTGCATTACACACGAGCCAATCCAGCTGACGGCGCGCTCTCTCCGTATGCGGGATGGGTGAAGTGGACTCGGCCGACTGATACACCCGTCACGACGTCGGGCTGGCAGAAGATCATACGGCCTCCGCACTATTCGAACGAAAAACTACTGGAAGTCGTCAGTCGCACACCTGCAATGATCAGGTAAAGAAGTCTGTCACCCCGGCGCATCCTGCGCCGGGTTTTATTTTGTTTGCATTTTTTGAGTTTTATTGCTAGATTTCTGGGCGAAGGTTCTTTCTCAACACAGTCAACAACGGCGCCTTAATCGGCGCGAATGGAGGAAATGATGAGAATCACGACGTGGGGTACCCGCGGTTCGATGCCCGTCTCTTCGCCGGCCAGAGTGAAGCACGGTGGCAATACGACCTGCGTACAGATTCAGTCGGGCTGCATACCGGGCAACATGGTGCTCGTGATTGACTCGGGGACGGGAATCTTCCCCTGCTCCGCGCAGTACATCGCGATAAAACCGCGTCTCGCAATTCTACAGACGCACTGGCACAAGGATCATCTCGACGGTTTGACCATGGCTCCGCACGCACACGCAGACCACGCTCGCGTGTCCGTGTACGGTCCTGAAGAGAACGGCTTCGGCCCAACTGAAGCAATGAAATGGCTCTTTCAGAAGCCCATATTCCCGCGAGAGTTCGCACAGATTGAGCATCGGTTCACCTGTACCACGCTTGGTAATCCGGGCAACCGGGTGATCGTCGTTCATCCGAAGGCGGGCATCAACCTGATCACCATGGCGGAATACCTGACGGCAGGCACGAACAAGCAGCTGCATCTGGGCGACCAGTGGCACGATGCAGCCGAGTGCATGATCATTACCATGTACAAAACGGCGCATCCCGACTTCGCAATCTCGTACCGCGTTGTCGAGAACCCAACGGGCAAGGTGTTCGTCTTCGTGACCGATCACGAGAAGCAGGCCGAGCATTCAAAGGACCTGCTCGACCACGTACGCGACGCTGACGTCTTGATCCAAGACGCCCAATACACCGAAGAGGTGTACGCCACGCGGACCGCAGGCTTCGGCCACGGCACGGCACATTACTGCGTCGAGGTGGCCATTCGAGCCAAGGCGAAGAAGTTGTATCTGACGCATCACGACCCGATGGCGACCGACGAAGACATCGACCATATGGTCGAAGACGCGTGGTGGTTCGCGAGGAACATCATCGAACCGCTCTCGCTTCTCAAGATCGAAGCCGCCTCAGACTATATGAAAATCGAGGTCTGACTTCCCTCTCGCCGCGTTCCACAACGGAACGTGGCGATTTCTTTTAGCCGATAAAGAAGAAGTAGACGCCGGCAACGAGAATGATGATGCCGTAAAGATTGACCGACTCTAGGAACTTTTTTGTAACCATTTTGTGAAGCACCTCAGGAGCGAGGATATACATAACGCCCTTAGCAAGAGTCAGCCACAAGAGGATAGTGACAAGCGTGCGCCAAGTGCCGTCCCAAATATTGTTTTGGAGCAGGAACACGGTTGACAGAAAGATGAGCATCGCACCGGCAAGATACATAATGGCCGGATGATCAAAGAGGTCTTTGAGTATATTTGCGAGCGTTTTACCGCGAAACATAAGAAAGAGGCCACTGACAATGAAATACACTCCTAATACTTTGGCGACAAGCAACGGAATTTCCATAATGAATCAATAATGACTAATGAATATATGGTACCACTCTTCCCCGTGGTCAATCTGCCGCGTTTGGGAAAGCGCGACGCCAGTATTTCACTTTTTTTTAAAATCTAGGCAGACGGAGTTGATACAATATCGCTTACCACCCGCCTCTGCGGGGCCATCATCAAAGACGTGCCCGAGGTGCGCCCCACAGGTCTTGCACACAACTTCCGTGCGCGCCATGCCAAGACTTGTGTCTTGTTTCAGTTCAACGTGCTCCAAATTAACCGGGTCGGTAAAGCTTGGCCAGCCAGTACCGGAATCAAACTTTGTGTCGGACGAGAAAAGTTCCGCCCCACATACTGCGCACTTATAGGTGCCATTCTCATGATTGTTCACGTATGTGCCAGTAAACGGCATCTCGGTCCCGCCCTCGCGCGCGACACGACGGAGTTCCGGCGAGAGTTCTTCGTCTTTTTTCATGGTGTTTTATTAGATTTAAGTAATTCAGCAAATTCTTTCTGCACTTTCTCCACCTTGGGATTAATGACAAGGTTGCAGTACGCCTTCTCGGGGTTGCGTGCGAAGTAATTGCGATGGTCGGGCTCCGCCTCGTAGAACGCAGTTAAGGGCTGCACCTCCGTTACGACGCGCCCGCCCTCCTTTGATGATGCATCTATTTCGCGAATGAACGCCTCCGCCTCTTCTTTCTGCGCGGGCGTCGTATAAAGAATGATGGATCGATATTGCGTGCCGACATCGTTTCCCTGCCGGTTGAGCGTTGTCGGGTCATGCGTCGCGAAGAATACTGTCATAAGCGTACGGAATGACACTTTCGCCGGGTCGTACATTATCCGCGTCACCTCTGCGTGTCCAGTATCGCCGGTACACACTCGCTCATACGTCGGGTTCGGCGTCGTCCCGCCTGCATAGCCGGGTATAACCGACTCTACACCGTCCAGCATGGTGAATACTGCCTCGGTACACCAGAAGCAACCACCACCAAATACTGCAATTTCTTTCATAAGAATATGGTACTACGTTTAGCCGAAGGTAAATGCGTACAGACGCAATCCCTTCCCTTTTACATTCAGCTTGAGCACGTGCTCACCGGCCTGCGGGTTGCGTATCAGTTTGTAGAGCCGACTTTCTTTCATAACAACGACGCCTCCCGACACATCTTCGCCGCCCGCATCTCCAACCGGCATGCCGTCTTGCAGGACTTCAACTGAGATGGCCGTGTCCGCTTCAGCAACGATGTATACGTTTTTCGCATTGTAGCGGTACACCGCGGAAGCGCTTGAAACCGATTCAGCATACTCGGGAGCGATGCTCCACGTCCCGCCGAGGTACAACACGTTTGGCGAAGACGTCTGCGGCAATGAGAACGTCTGCTCACCTGCGCGCCCCGGTGTCCCGTTTGCGAGGTATCTGTTCCGGGAGGAACCGAAGTACGTCTCAGGACTTTCCGCGGCAGTGATTTCCGCTGGCATCTCTGAGACGGCGAGCGCACTGTCCGTCGCCGGTGCATTCATACCAAGCACCTGCGCACGTTCGGCGAGCAGTTCGCGAATCTTCATCTCGGTCTCCTCGTAGGAACCTTCACCGATATGGTCGTAGACGACGTTGCCATAGATATCGATGATGTACTTACGCGGCCAGTACTGATTGCCGTACGCATTCCACGTCGCGTAGTCATTATCAAGCACAATCGGATAGGTAATGCCGAATGTCTTCATTGCCTTACGCACGTTGTCGATATCCTTTTCAAATGCAAATTCCGGCGTATGGATACCGATAATCTCGAGCCCCTGATCTTTATATGTTGCATACAACGCCTTCATATACGGGAACGTACGTTGACAGTTGATACAGCTGTAGGTCAGGAAATCTACCACAATTACCTTCTTGCCGACGAGCTCTTTAATGGTGACGCCGTCGGTGTTTACGAACCCGGATGGATTTACTATTTCCGTATACGGGACGCCCGTGGATACCGCTTTCGTCTGTGCACCGGTAGGAGAGAGTGCTGATCCTTGCTGTACCGGCGCGGGCGACGCGAGAAACAGGAACAGAAGTCCGACGACGACGACGCCAGACACAATCGCACTAATAGTATATTCTGCTTTCATAATTTATTTCACTTTCTCTAATAAGAGCTGTTCGAACTTGGTAACATCCGGGAAACCGACATCAAGAATCAGAATTTCGAGCCTCTTCTCGTAGCCAGTGATAATCAATAATCCAAGAATGACGAAGAGGATGCCGATGCCGCGTTTAAGATACCCTCGCGAGTCGGACACCCTCGTCAGACGGTCAGCGAAACGCTGTCCGAGAAGCGCGATGAGCAAGAGGACGAGCGCGAGGCCGATAACATACGCGAGGATATACGCGGTCCCGAGCGCAAACGATACGGGAAGTACCGACGCGAGAATAACGAAGTAGGTCGGCGAACAAGTAGCAAACACGGGGCCCAAACCTGCACCGATGAGCATGTCACCGAGAACGCTCTTACGCTGGTAGCCACTGCCAACGAGCTTATTTGAACCGGCTGACATCTTCGCAATGCCGGGAATCCTCTCCCAGAGCGACGGGAAGATGAGCGTGAGACCGAAAAACAGAACAATGCCACCGGAGAGATACGCCCAGAATTGCGGCGGCACCATAATGAATACGGTGGACACTTTCAAGAGATACGTGAAGACGATGACCGAGAGAGCTAGAGACCCCACCACAATATAGGGAGTCGCACGGCTTCTTCCCGAAGCCGAAGTCCCTATGACAACCGGTAAGAGCGGTAGTACGCAGGGTGCGAGTACCGTTAACACGCCCGCGATGAATGAGACGAAAAGGAGCGTCATGCTACTGCACTGCGCCCTCGTCCTGCATCATGGCGTCCGTGCCGGTCGCCACCATCATTTCATCCACGGGATTCACCATCGTATCGCCGGCGGGCACCATCATGGAATTGTCCTGTTGCATTATTGCGTCGCTGTCCGCGTCGCGCGGAGCAAACATCGCCCATCCCGCCCAGCCCAAGAGGATAACTGCTGCACCGATAATAAACGTCTTTGTCATGTTTGATTGATTACGTGATAATTAAAAACTATGTCCCCAGTATAGAGGGCATAGTTTTAGATGTAAAGTCGGTTTTACACGGCTTAGAGATAGCGCTCGGCGTAGAGACGCGCGGCAAGCTTTGAGATGACCATAACTCCAAGTGCGATAGAGATCCACGGGTCAATCGCATGCGCGAGCCCTTGTGCGATAAGAGCAATGGTCAATACTGTGATGCCAGAGAGGTAGGCGACGCGTCCTGCATGCATGGTATGAAGGGCTTCACGTTCGTCACTAGATCGTTCGTACAATACGAATCCAGCCCACAGGCATGCAAGTGCCGCAGCCGCAAGAAGCGCGATCATCTGTGCCTTCGCAGGCATCCATAACATAAACGGGTCGGAGAGAAGTATGAGTAGGACGACGAGTACCGCAGCTGTACTGATGTACGAGAGTTTATTTGCCATAGGAAATGCGAAAGACATCCTCCACAGAGACCTTACATGCCGCGGCTATTTTGAGCGCGAGCAGAACCGAGGGAGTGTAGTGCCCTTTCTCAATAGAGATGACCGTCTGACGGGTAACGCCAACTTTGTCCGCAAACGCTTCTTGGGTCAATCCTTTTTGAGTACGCAAGGTATACACGGAATTAGTGATATGTTCGGCCATGCAGGTGCGAATAGTGCTTCTGTATTCTGTAATATACATGATAAATGCCGTCCGACAGATTGTCAAATCGTCTTTACATAATCAGCGCTTGATGCAAATCTAATATTCGTTCTCAAGTCGCCAAATAGTGCTTGAGCGTATATATCCAATCCGCCTCCGTCGCCGGATTCTTCTCCTTCTCTCCGAGCAACCACTCCAGATACTTCCGGTCGGTTGTTGCCACTTCCTCCAACTTCTTACCGCTATATTTCCCGAAACGGATGGTAGTGAAGAGGAGCGGGCGTGCCGATATCGCGAGCATCGCGTCGAGTGCCGCTTCCTCAGTACCATGTCGCTCCTTCATCTTCTCGGCGAGACGCCCAAAGAGCGCCTCTAGCACGAGCACGTCGCCAAGCGCGTCGTGTGCCTCGGCCTCGGCCTCGACGTCGAGATCGAGCAGATAGCGCAAATATTGGAGACGATAATTCGGCATGACGTCATCTGGGTCGAGCGCGTAGGCGAGCTTATAGGTGCAGATGGAGCGCTTCGGGACGACGCCCTCGCGTGCGAGCATCGCGAGATCAAAGGCAGCGTTGTGCGCGACGACGACCGTGTCCTCATGTTCCAATAAATCTTTCAGCCCAGAATATTCAGCCGCGTCCTTAAACAACGGACGCTTGGCGACCATCCGCTCCGTGATGTGATGAATCGCCATCGATTCTATAGATATCGGCACCGGCGGCTTGTACGTGGCATCCACGAGGGGTTCGTCCACAAAGCGATCCTTCATCGCCAGCTGACAGAGCCGATCTTTATCACTGTTCCCCGTCGTCTCCGTGTCCAAAAAAATAATCCTCATAATGCCATTGTACCGCACCCCTGCGAGGGTTTTGTAAATACCTACATGGGCTATGAGGGATAAAAAGAACGCCCCCGGAGGGGGCGTTGTAGCACAGTACTCGCTTACTTCGCGAAACGGCGCTTTGCCGCTTTGATGCCCATCCAGATGAGCATGCCGAATCCCACAAACGGGAGCGCGATGATATACGCGAGTCCGATGAACGGAGCAATGAAGAAGAGTGCAATATCCTTGATGCGAGTCGCGGCTCTCTCCGACATTCCGCACCGGACCAGTTCCCGCACGCCCATATACGAAAGCGCGCCCAGCCCGACGAACGGGAAGGTGATGACGTAGACGAGTCCGATGAACGGCGCCGTGAAGAACATCAGGATGTTCTTCAGATACTCGCCAATCGTCGCCGGCTCGCTTACAGCCTTCGCCGACTCGACCTTTTTCTCCACAGTCGTTTCCATCCGGAGGACGGCCTTCTGGGCCCCCGCCCTTATCGTCCCGAGTGAGAATGCTTCTCCTTCGGGCCCACGAGTCGCTGCCTCGTCGACGCCAAGACCAAAGGCTCGTCTCATCTCGCGCCAGCCCATCCAGGCGAGTATACCGAGTCCGGCTATGGGCAGAGTGGCAAGATATGCGAGCTCCAGCAGTGGGGCGAGAGAGAGGAATGCGACGTTCCGCAGGAACCAGGCAAGACTGCTTGGCATTCCGCGCTTCACGAGACCTTCTTCGCCCATCGCGCCGAGCATATCAAGCCCTTCGAGCGGGAGCGTGATCGTGTGCGCCAGCCCGACGAACGGAGCTGCAAAATAGAGTCTCACGTTCCGCGGGAAGACGATGATCCTCTCCGGTATTCCTTCTGCCTTGGCTTCAAGAGCCTCGGGGGCCGGAGCAACAGACGCTTCGCCCTTCTCGAGAGCATCTTTGGTGCTTCGCTCGATGACGTCGGGAGAGAGCGGCTTGTCGAGGAAGTCGGAAACACCCGCCGCCTCCGCCTGCTTCCTATTATCGTCGGAGCCGTAGCCCGTGATGATAACGACCGGAAGCCAGGGCTGGCTCGCACGGATGCGCTGCGCCACTTCGATGCCGCTCATGCCGGGCATCTTGATGTCGGCGAATACGACGTCGTACTTCTCGTTCTTGATCTTCTCTAGGGCATCTTCCCCATCGTGGGCGGTTATCACCGCATATCCCTTACCGGAGAGAACTCCGCTGAAACTTCTGCCGATCACCGGATCGTCGTCAACGACGAGAACCTTCTTCTGCATACTCACAATTTTCTCCTTTCTCAAAATTACCAACGAGCTTGCTTCCGCCTATTATCATATCAAATATCCTGTCGCAAGATGTCACCCTATAGGCTTACATTTTATAGTATGCAAAGAGTGCGGTGACGCCAGCGAGATTCTTCTCCCATTCAATCGCCTCATGCGTTGTGAGCTCAACGGTAATCGCCGGAACGCCGATGGAGGCAAGCCATCCCTCGGAATCGCCGTGGATGACATACGCATCAAAAACCTTCACCGCCGTATACCCCGTCGCCTTTGCATAGACGTTCATAATCTCAAGCGTCTTCGGAAGGATGCCGTTGTTGCACTCCGAAGCGTACACGGAACCTGATTTACTGTGTAGAAATATCATTGCCTCCGGACTGTTGTCCAACACGAAATCCCGAATCGCTTTCGCCTCGGGCTCCGAGAAGGGCGCCGTGCCGGCACTCGTCACCTTCCCGAGGAAGGTGCTCGTCGCCTGCCAGTTACAGTCAAAGTTGCGGTTAAGGTCCACTGTGTCTGCGTTATAGCGTCCGGGCACGAGGTTGGTGCCGGTCGGCACATCCGCGAGCGTAAAGCGTCCGGTGATGCCGAGTGCCTTGTACACGCCGTCAGGGTTCGCATCAGGGATGACCGTGACTGAGAGATTCGCCGGAATGATTTCGGGATGCTCCTCCAGATAATCCATAAGGTCATATGCGAGGAGTACACTGTTCAACTCGTATCCGCCGTGTATACCGCCGACGAATCCGAGACGTGTCGTTCCCGTCCCATAGGTATACGCGTCGATGGTGCGACCCTGGACCGATGAGCCGATGACGACATGTCTCGCGGATGTATCGAGCGCTTTAACTACCTCTGAAATGACGGGAGAAGGACTTCGCAGGAGATACGCGACGAGCGCGATACTCCCGCATATCGCGATAACCACTAATGCGACGACCGCCCGTCTTCTATTTGAATCGCTCATAGTTCGACAAACTCACTCTGGGTCACTGAGCGTAGTGGTCGAGGATAGCTTGGATTCCCTTCTGGTTCTGGGTCCATTCGGTATCAGTATGATTCGTGAGGAGGACGCTAATCGCGGGGACCTGCATCTTGGCGAGCCAGTTGACCATATCGCCAGGTATCGCATTGAAGTCATAACTCGCGTTTGAGGTATAGCCGGCGGCCTTGGCGTAGAGATCGGTGAGCGTGAGCGTCTCGGGCAATACGCCATTATGACAACTTGAGGCGAACACACCGCCTGCGGCGGCATACCATGCGACAACCGCCTTCGGCTTATTGTTTCCAACATAACCCCTGATCGCTTGGCTCTCGGGTTCGGAGAATGCTCCCGTTCCTCCACTTATCGTCTTACCCTGCCAGATCGAAGTCTTCTGCCAGCCGCAGTCAAAGTTCCGGTTAAGGTCCACTGTATTCGCGTTAAAGCGTCCGGCGATTTGTGCCTCGGTCGAGGGGGCAACGTCCGCTTTGGTGAAGCTTGCGGTCGTCGTGCCGACGACTGCGGTGAGTCCGTCCGGATTCAAAACTGGGATGACCGTCACTTTCAAATTACTCGGAATAACATCCAGATTATTCTTGAAATACTCCATCGTCTTGTACGCGAGAAGCGCGGTGTTCCAGATATAACCACCCTGTATGTCGCCGACAAACAAGATCTCGTCAGTTCCGGTGCCGAAGTGGTATGCCGTGATGTCACGACCCTCTACTGATTTACCGATGATGGTTTCTGCACTGTTCATCACGGTCGTCGTGCTTTGGTCATTGCCGAGCGTCTGAGTCGTATCTACTCCCGGCGTTACGGCCGTGTTTGGCGGAGAACTGCGGGTGAAGACGTACACGCTGAAGCCGATAATAACGATAACAAGTACGGCGATAATGGTATTTTTCATAAGAGGTTCATTGTACCAAGAATCCCTTGCGTATGCGTCAATCGAAAATATTGATGAGGTATGCGTCAATTGCCCGTTGGTCCATATCGTAGAACTGTAAGCCGTTGTTGTGGAGAGAGGTCGCGAGCTTCACTCCAACAAAACGCCAGTGCCACGGCTCGTAGACGTAATAAGCGTTGCCCTTCGGGTACGAAAGCACGAAGCCGTAGCGATAGGCGTTCGCAAGAAGCCAAGGATAGCTTGTCGTGCTGTCAAATCCGTCGAGGGTACCACCGATGCCGGTCGTGATGAGGTCAATAGTTGTGCCGAGTTGGTGTTCTGAATAGCCCTGGTCTGCAGAAAATGAGTTAGCGGTACCAGCGCCGTAGACGACCGTATATAAGGACTTCAGCGACTGTTGCTCGCCGAACGAACGGTATGCAGAACTGACGTAGAGGGTAATACCGTCTGCCTTTGCCGCGTTGATGAGTTTATTCAGAAATGGCCACGCCTCTATGATGATCTGCTCGGGTTTCGTTTCGGTGTAGAGATACTCCTTCGGTATGCTGACGAGACGCGCCGGCAAATAATTTTCGTTCAGGAAAGATACCTTGGAGTATTTTTTCAGAAGTTCGGGGTCTATCTGCGAGAGTTTCTGGAGCGAGCCAACCGCGCCGGAGATAGAACCGACCGTTTGTTCAACACCGCCGACTTTTGTATTCACTGCATC
Organism: Patescibacteria group bacterium; assembly: GCA_024653825.1. Taxonomy (GTDB): domain Bacteria; phylum Patescibacteriota; class Minisyncoccia; order Phycocordibacterales; family Phycocordibacteraceae; genus C7867-001. Next base: position 28,659 of record JANLHF010000016.1, read on the forward strand.
AATGTTTTGTTGCGCGCTAGAGAGCGTATTGGAGAGTCCGGCTGTCTGCGAGCGCAGGTCTGTGACATTTCGTGCAATATGGTCCGCGTTCTGCGAAAGCGCCGCAGTGGTAGATGCCAGCTCGGTCGTGAGAAGGCCGATATCCTCTGAGAGCGCGGAAATCCGCACGAAGGCGTATATGAGAACCCCGCCGAGCAGGACAAATACGACCACTGCGGGAACTATGTTCGGCACGAGACTTTTGAAATCTTGGTGTTCTATAGACGAAGTATAGCACCCTGCATTTTTACGGATAATCTCGACCGTCGCCTAGGATAGGTATCTTGTCGCCCAGATATTTTGGCCTCGTATGAAAGACGACATCGAAGAGCGCCTTCTCGTTTGAAAATATTTCGCGGGCATAATTGTGGAAAAGGATGTGACCACTGTCCGCATTGACGCCATAGACGTCTATCCCGAGTTCGCGCGCAATGAAGAGCGCGCGCGGTAGGTGGAACGACTGCGTCGCGATGAGCATAGAGGAAACACCGAAGATAGCGCTGGCGCGATACATACTGCTGTAGGTATCAAAGCCCGCGTGGTCAAGGAAAATGTCTTCATCCGGAATACCCTTCTCAAGCAGGTAGAGGTGCACCGGATTCACTTCGTTGTGACTCACGGTACTGTTGTCGCCGGAGACGAGTATCTTCGCTACTTTCTCCGCGTTATACAAAGCAATCGCCGTGTCCACGCGGTCTATGAAGATGGGTGAGGGCTTACCGTTCGCAAGAATCGCCGCACCGGGGATCAGCACGGCTTCGGCGCTTGGCGCGACAGCCACGCTTTGATAAATGTACATATACGTCGAGAGCACAATGTAGGTATTGACGAGGAGGATGAACGCGGCAAGCGCCACGACGCCGAATATGCCGATGGAGATGACGCGCTTCATGCCACCCAGTATACGCCGTTAATGAGGCACCTGGTACAAACGGCTCAGACCGTCTGAGCCGTTTGGAATGGCTTAGTTAGGCCACTTTATAAGAGACGTTTTTCCCCGTATCGCCCACCTGACTGATGCGCCCGGCACTTTCAAGCTCTTGTAGATAGCGCTCCGCCGTCGCGTCAGAGACGCTAAGGAGCGCCTGCACGCCGTCGTTGGTGATGATCCCCTTCTGCTGAATCTCCGCGAACACCTTCTCCACCGCGGAGCGCTTCGCGGCGGCGCGCTCCTCGTTCAGCGCATACGCACTCGTGTCCGCCGTCTTGCCCCGCCGTGCTATATACATCCCGATCGCGACCCCGACCACTCCGACAAGAACTAATACAAAGTAGTTCATATAAATATAGTATCATCCGCCGCCCGCTCCGCGGGCGGCGAACGGGACAAAACCTACCGGGATTCAGGATTTTCCGAAATATTGTGACTGTCCCCATTTCTCAGAAAAAGCCCCACCGGAGTGGGGCCTGACGCGTCGACAACAGCCCTAGTCTTGAGCAAGGACTCCCCTTGCTCATTGTGGTAACGAACGGCCTGTCGTGAGTGAATCGAACGGCTCAGACCATCTGAGCCGTTCAAAACAGCACCGCGGTAATCCGCGGCGGGTTGTGGTAGAAAATAAAAACCCCGGCGGTCTGCCGAGGTAGGTACTGCGCTGGCTTCCACAGAGTGGGATCCTATACAAAACGAGGATTTGGCCAGCGCAGTTTCTCGATGTTAATCGCCTGTGTATCTATTGTCAAGAAAAACACCGTTAGTTATCTATTTAAATACGTGATGGTGAGCTGGAGCACGGTCGCAAACGAAACCCAGAGGAGGTACGGGATGTTGGCGAGGGCGACCCATTTGATATACGGGTAGATAGCCATAAGCGCCCAGATGAGGGTGCCCAGGATAAGGAGGATGTCTACGGAGGCGAGAGTGTAATTTTTAAGCCCGAATTGAAGATATGTGTAGGAGAAGTTGAAGACGAGATTGAGAGCGAACGGCAGCGCGACCTTCCAGGGCAAGGCTCCCGTAAACGCTTTATAAAACACGGTCCCATAGGTCACCGCGATAATCGCGTAGAGAATCGTCCACACCGGCCCAAAGACCCAGCTCGGTGGCGACCAGCTCGGTTTAATTAATTCTTGATATGAGGTGTAGGTGTTCATTACCCGAATACTACCACCCTACTTACACGCGCCTACGAGGTACGAATTAACGAGCGGATTCTTGCAGGCGTTACAGGAATTGGAGAAGGTCTCCTGTATCGGGTCGCAAGGTGTCGTTATGCATTGAATCTGTACCGTGGCGCAGACCGGCGTGTAGTCTGCGGTACAGACGTCGGCATTTCTTTGTTCTGGTGTGCAGTACCCGCCCTTGCTCGCGTCCGCTTCGCCTTCAAAATTTTGTACCACAATGCCGAACTGGAGCGTCACGGGGTCGAGTTTGAGATAGAGACTCTTCCCCTCTCTCGGCTGGGCCGTCATCGGTTCACCTGCTTTGCGGTCGGCATAATTGACGATGAGTTTCCCGTCCCGTATCTCGGTCGTCTGCGGAGCGATACGATCGCCGAGCAGGACGGCGTCCGTGCCCTTGTAGCTGCCGTCCGCGGCTACAATCGTCGCGACGACGTAGTAAAAGGTGCCGCTTCCTCCGGTATTTTGCGTAAGCAGGAACGCGACGTCCGGCAAACTGTCGCCATTTAAGTCTCCCGTCGCGACATTGCCGAAGTACTGTGTGACAACCTTTTCCGCCGAGCCCGGTGCGCCGTCAGTCTCTGCACGGCCGTTTACGAGCGTCACCGGTTGACCGTTGATGATGAATGTTGGAGCCGGAACAGCAGACTGTCTCCCACTCGTCCAATACCATGCTCCGCCCACGACGATAAGCACGCCAACGAGTCCGACGATTGTGGATGTTTTCATAGAGGAAAGACTAAGAAACCGAAGCGTGTAAGCGGGGGCGATCGCCCATGAAGGAGAGAAGTGCGAGGATGGCGAAGATGGTCGGCATCCAGTAGCCCGGCAGGTAGAGGAGGGCGATATCCCAGAAGCTTATCCACTGGATAGAGACGGTGCCGTTGACCGTCGCCACGTTTGCGAGCAATGTTGCGTCTTGTGTCTGCACCGCCTTCTGCCACGTCTTCGCGTAGCTGATATTCGCGTCTGCGTTGCTTAGGTTCTGTGTGTATGCGGTGTTCTCTTTGGCGAGCTGGACCTGGAGAAGTGTCTTTGCGCTCTCGGTTGTGTTCGCATCGTCTATTTGAGCCTGAAGCGACTGCACCGTTCCTGCGTGTGCATTGATAATCTTCTGTCGCGCCGTCGTGTAGTCGGCGAGCGCCTGGTCGGCCTGCTTCTGCTGTTCTTCGATACTTACCTTCTGCGACAACATATTCTGCGAGGAGATATCGAGCTTCAAGAAACGGCTGCCCACAAGGTCTTCAAGTTCGGCGCGAAAGGCGTCGTACTTGGCCTCGGGAAGTGCGAAGCTTACGTAGCCGTACTTATCAGAGCTGGACTCGTTGTCGATACGGCCGTCGTAGCCGCGCACAGTCGTCTCGACACGGCGCGTGAGCGCAGGCACGTCGCGCGTCTGCATCGTCGCGTTGTAATAAATCTTTAAGAACTCGCGTGTATCGCTTACCGGCACGTCCGGACTTGGATAGGGGTACGGATAGTAATCGGGGCGCATCATAGCGCCCGCAGAACTTGTGACACTGCCGTCCATCATCGGCACGCCGCCGCCGGAATTGGGCGGTACTGCCTTGGTGTCAGAGTATTCCATCATCCCCCCGCCAAATCCCATCCGAGTTGCGTATTGCGCGCTCGGATTAGAAACCGCAAAAAAAGTGATAACTGCGAGGAGTGCGAGCACAATAGTGATCCACGAGACGTAGCCAGGCAAGAAACCAAGTTTGTTGTTGTTCATAGTGCCATGCTACCATTTTCCGCGCGTTGGCAAAAAGCGCCCCGCGAGATGGCGGCTTTGCCTATCTCGCGGGGCGCTTTTGCTACACGTTTCAATTATTTACCTCCACCCCTGAAGCATCTCCCACTTGATGGATGCTATTACACCTATCGCGATGAGACTGATGATTGCCTGCACGAGCCATCCGATAAACGGAACGAATCCGAGAAGCTGGAAGACGAACACGCCGAGCAATATGGTCTTCCATGAGATCTCCAGATCATCGGGTGAGAAATATCTCCACACAACGCTCCCGATGATAATCGGCGCGACGATACAGGTGAACAACATAAGCGCGATAAGGCCTATGATGCCCAGAATCCCGAACGGTATGCCGAGTACGGTTATCATCAGTACGACCGACACGATAGGGAGCGCGACAAGAACGAGGAACCCTCTGCCGAGCTCGACGAGCGGGCGCGCCGTCGCTCGCGTGACAACCTCGGTCGTGTATCGACGAAGTAGAAGACCGACGATGAGCGCGCACACGAGTATGACGAGGAATTTACCGATGACCCATGCGGAGATGATCCCGAATATGAGACCGGGAGACACCGCCTGTTTCTTCACGAGCGGCGTATACTTCACCTCCCCGCGCACCTCTGCCCCGTCCTCCTTGGTGAGCTCACCCTTTGCCTCGTAAGAAAGATCTCCGTAAATTATCGCCGAAGGACCGAGCGTCACCTTGTTTGCCTTAAAGATGGTAACCGCGCCTGTGATCGGCGCATTGATGTAGATACTTCCACCGCCGACCTTCAGACTGCCCGCGATCGGCGCGTCTATCCGAACCGTGCCAGCGCCCATCAATACGTCTCCACCGACACCGGCTCCGCCGATGTTCACCTGCCCACCACCTACAATGACGTCGCCACCCACCTTGCCTAGTATGACGACGTTGCCACCGCCGACCCGCGCGTCGTCGCCAACATTTCCGCTGATAGTGACATTACCTCCGCCTGCTGCCACATCTATTCCTACATTTCCGCTGATAGTGACATTACCTCCGCCTGCCACGAGGTCGCCAGCGACTGTTCCTGCGCTTGTGACACTAGGGCCGAAGAGGTACACATCGCCTGCAATATTCTCACTTGCAAGCACCGCCGGCTGTTCGCCCGTGCGGAACTCTGCCGCAAGAGTAGTCAGAGGGGCGATAAGCGCTACCGCAACCGCTCCATACAATAAAGTCTTTTTCATACGGACATGAGATTATCTTTTACTAATATCTCTGAGTATATACCCCGCATAAGGAAAGGGAGAACGGCTCAGACGGTCTGAGCCGTTTGACAACAGGGACAATAGGAATACAGTGCGGGTGGAAAGTAGTCCAACAAACCGATGGAGGTCCTTGTGAAACGTTTTATATTCTCCATATTCCTCTGCAGTATGTTCACGCCCGGACTCGCAAGGAGCGCCGACGAACCGGAATATCAGATTATCCCGCTCACGGCGGAAGTGATGAAGGCCGCCAACGACAAAGGGTGGACGACGTGCGGAGAATACTTCGTCGCGCTCGAAGGACCAAGCATGAAGGCCGTCCTTTTTTCTTTCGAAGGATTCAGCCTCAGCTATCCGTTCACGGGATTCCTCTTCGTTGACGTCGAGATGATTAAGCCCTCGGTAAGCAGTACGACTAAAGGACTCACCGTCGCCGACTCGGATGTGGGATACATTCTCAAGATGAACATTAAGGATTACAAAATCGCTCTCCCCTGCCTCGGCAAGGGCGAGAAGGCATGAGAGGCGCGCGACCGGGCCGTGATTCGCAGAGCGAATTACGGCTTTTTGTTGCACTAGAGCTTGTTGGAATAAGAATTATCCTTTCGTATGGATGACGCGTTGCGGGAATGGTATCTCGATGCCCGCCTTGTCGAAGGCGATCTTAAGACGCTTACGATACTCGCCGGCGACTGCCCACTGCCGAAGCGGCATCGTATCGCCGAGCACCTTCACGATGATGGACGAGTCAGCGAAGTCGTCTACGCGTTCAAATTTGACGGGTTTGATGATGTCGTCCTTCCACGCCGGATCTGCGGAGAGATCTTCCCCGACCGCGTTGACGACGCTGATGACCTTTTCCAGATCGCTGTCATAGGCGACCCCCACGTTAAGGTTCACGCGAGCAAATTCCTTAGAAAGATTGGAGACCTTGTTTACGGTGCCGTGCGATACGTGGTGGACGGTACCGTCGAGATCGCGGAGCGTCGCCATACGAATGCTGACATCCTCTACGAGCCCGCAGGTATCGTCGAGACAAACGACGTCGCCGACACGATACTGATTTTCAAGGATGATAAAGAGTCCAGCGACTGTGTCGCGGATAAGATACTGCCCGCCGAAGCCGATGGCGAGACCGGCCACGCCGGCGGCCGCGAGCAAGGGGCCGATATCAAGACCGGCCTCCGAAAGCACCATAAGAAACGCTACTACCCAAATGAGTGTTCCGAGCGTGCCTCTCGTTATTCGAATGAGTGTGTCTTCACGCTTCTTCTCTGCATCTTTTGAACGGAAGTGCTTCGCGGGCACAAGACGACGGATGACGCGCGCGAGCACGGCGCCGAGCACCCACTGTGCGACAAATGTGATAACGACAATCGCGACAATACTTACACCATGGTCGGTGCCCCACGACACAAAGGCATTCTGAAATAGGGCGATATCAAACGTCATACCCCCACCCTACTAGGCTCCAGAAAATGTGCAACCGTTCGTTGCTATCTCATTACGCTGTCGGCTATGCCGCAGGCGCCTTTTCATCCTCTTTTTTGATAATCTTCTCCTCTTCTCTAATCACCTCTTTCGCGACGGTTTTCTTGACGGAGAACCGGAACATCGCGAACACGACCATCGCCGAGAAAACGACGCAAATAATGTTGACCAGAAAAAGAGCCATCGAGTTACTAAAGACCGTCCAATCGAAAATCGAGAGAGCAACACCTGCAGCGGCTAACGGCGGAACAAGCGCGACTGATATCGCAACTCCCGGCAAGGTTTCATTCAGGTGCGGTTTTGTCACCGCGAATGCGGCAGCAAACCCAGCAACAACGGCAACGAGAGCATACAGAAGCGACAATGACTCACCAGCAACGCCGAACGGGAAAACGATGGTGCTGTCGTGAGAAGAGAAAAAGAATCCGATGATAAATCCGGCGATAAGCGCATAGACGATCGACTTCACGATGGTATAGGTAGAATTAGTGACGAGCCTTTCGTCGGTAACGATGACCCCGAGCGCAAGTGAGAGGAGAGGATACAGGAGAGGCGCGATGAGCATGCTCCCGACGAGAATGACAGAATTATTGAGTAGGACACCAAAAGAAGCCATCGAGACCGAGAGCACAAGCATGAGGAAGAAATCATGCCGCGGTGTCGCATGCTGGATGATGCCCTCAACTGCGGCATTCTTCTCTATCTCGGTAACGTTGTGGAAGAGTCCTTGAAACATAAGCGTACCCGCAATACTACCATACCAGGGTCAGTTTTTTCTCACGACGCCAGCCCTTAATCTCCGCTTCCCTTTTTGAAGCAGATGACCGATCTGGATATTTCTCGGTATATACAACCCTCACCGCCTCTTTCGCTCTGGTGTAATGGCCACCCATCCCGCTTTTATGTTCTTTAAACCGCCGCTCCACATCGGTCGTGATACCAGTATAGAGTGAGCCATCCTTACACTCGAGGAGATAGACGAAATACATATGAGTATTCTACTCTGTTGAATAAACCGAGTCTTTAAAGTACAGTCTCTGTTGTAGGGTAAAGTATTACCATTGCTAGATCGTCTAATGGTAAGCCCTTCGGGCTTTCTGCGGCGCTCGTTCGGAAAGGATGAATGCAGACATTCACCCCTTACCTCGCTTCGCTTGCAGTAGGACCTCGATCCTCCTCATTGGATTGACCTGATAATGAGGTAGAGTGGTACTTATAGATTGCCAGATCGTCTAATGGTAGGACCTCAGACTCTGAATCTGAGTATCTTGGTTCGAATCCAAGTCTGGCAGC
>JANLHF010000019.1 GCA_024653825.1 Patescibacteria group bacterium
CGGTTAAAGAAACTTTTGGGAGGCTGGTTTTGTGATACGGTGGCGTACATACAAGCTAAAACCTAAAAAAGATACGTATGACCCCTAAAAAGTGCTCGAGTTTGTCCTGAGTGTGGTGACGGACGTGCCAAAAAGAATGGTCTCCGCCGGAGAATACAAAGATACAAGTGCCTGAACTGCAGACATCAATTTCAATCAGAAAGACGACCGAATCGTTTGCATGAAATAGTGTGGAAGGAATACGTTGAAGAAAAACAAACGCTCGAGCAACTTGCCGAGAAACATGACCGTTCCCACATCTGGGTGCGCAAACAGCTCGACACCATCTCTGTTCCCACCCAAGACCTCATACCACAGGCAACAGTGATCATCGCAGACACCACGTTCTGGGGTCGCCACTATGGCGTCTGCGTCTTTAGGACATGGCCACTTGGCAAGAACATCTGGTGGCACGAAGTCGTGAGCGAGCTCATGGCGCACTATCGCTATGGCAGAGCCATTCTTGAAGAAAAGGGCTGGAAGCTCCTTGCGGCCGTGGTGGACGGCAGACGAGGATTATTCAGTGTCTTTAAGGATATTCCGGTGCAGATGTGCCAGTTTCATCAGATCAAGATTGTGACAAAGTACCTCACGAGACGGCCGAGAACCGAGGCCGGCAGAGAACTCCGCGCACTCGTCCTCACTCTCACGAGGACAAACGAGCTGGCATTCACTGCCGCACTCACCACATGGTTTGCGAAGTGGGAATCATTTGTCAACGAGAAAACCACAGAGAGCTTTTTAAATGGAAAAACGAAATGGCACCATACACACAAGGGTGTCTATTCGGCGTATCATTCACTCAAAAGAAACCTGCCGTATCTTTTCACCTATCAAAAGTATCCTGAGCTCAATATACCCAACACCACCAACTCACTTGATGGTTCGTTCTCTGCGCTCAAGAAGAAACTTGGTGTGCATCACGGCTTGCGCAAAGACCGCCGGTACAAAGTGATATCCAAATTGTTGCGTGATGGCGCTTAATTCCCTCAGTCCAGCCTCCCGTTTCTTTCTTTAAACCCAGATTCCCGACGAGCTGAGCATGCGTACGACTGACGAGGAGTTCCCGTTCCCTCTTCGGCTCGGCGTCAGAATCATTTACGATTAGGAGCGAATTCCCAAGAAAATGAGACACGAGACTCCACGCTTCTTCGGGTCTCGTACAGGTATAGATTGTCGCCATTCTGTTCTTCCTTTTATCCAGATTGTTCAGAGCTCTCTGTACCTACCAAAGAGCCGTTTGTCTTACCTGCTCGACAATATACCTGACGATTCCATTTCGTCAACTATCCCCCAACTTGGTCCTATAGGACAAAGTTTGAGGACACCCTGCTATCCACGATAATGGACGACCGTCTCTTGTTGTGGATAGTTAAATTACATACGACTGCGGGATATACTAAAGCGATGGAGATATGGGAATTGGAGAAGCGTGAGTGGCCGAAGCAATTACTGGAGATACCACAACTGCCAAAAAAACTGTGGCTACGCGGGGCGCTACCATCCGAGGGAAACAAGTTGCTCGCAGTCGTGGGCAGCCGCGCGATGACGCGCTATGGCCAAGAAGCGTGCGAGAAATTAATAAGTGGGCTCGCGGGCTGCCCTGTCTCGATTGTGAGCGGGCTGGCGCTCGGTGTGGACACCTGCGCGCACAAGGCGGCACTTGCCGCCGGTCTTCACACACTCGCATTCCCCGGGTCAGGACTCGACGACTCGATTCTCTATCCGCGAAGCAACCGCGGTTTCGCAAAAGAAATTCTAGAAAAAGGCGGCGGAATGATCTCCGAATACGCCCCTATGACGCCCTCGCACGTGCGCTACTTCCCCGAACGCAATCGCCTGATGGTCGGCATCGCGGATGCAGTGCTCGTCATCGAAGCGGGCGAGAAGTCCGGCACACTCATCACTGCGCGTTTGGCGAGCGAGTACAACCGCGACTTGCTCTGTATTCCCCACCGCATCGGCGATCCACACTCTTTCGGTCCGCACCTTTTCATCCGGCTCGGCGCGGCGCTCGTCACCGAGCCGGTTCATATTTTGGAGGCTCTCGGAATTCCGCCGCGCGAGGCTACCTCGCGCGGCGTTGCACCAAGCGACCTCGAGGATACAGAACTCGTTATCTGGAGTATGCTCGAAGAACCGATGACCCGTGATGAAATTCTTCGAAAGAGTAAAGTGAATGCGGGCGAAACGCTCACCGCGCTCGTCGCCTTGGAACTGCGCGGTCTTATTAAAGAAGAGTTCGGCGCGTGGCGTAGAATATAAACATGAAAATTTATTCCTGGAATACGCTGTTTCGCAATAAAGAACTCGACCGCGCGTTTGAGTTTATTTCGCATGCCGATTTCGATATCTTTTGTTTACAGGAAGTGTCTGAAGAATTTCTGAAACGATTGCAGACGCTCCCGTATCATCTCGTCTATCGCACTGACGTTGAGCGTCTTTTTAAAAACGGGGACGTGCATAATTACATCGTTATTCTCTCTACACATCCCATCGCTTCACAGGGAGAGATCCCCTTTTCTGAATATTGGCCTCTTCTGCCGTGGCGCGCTCGGATCTTTGTGAATCTGATGCCGTCCCGATTCTTCTCTAAAATCCGCAATCGTGGCGCGCTCTATGCCGATGTAACAATACACGAAACCGTTGTACGCATTTTTAATCTGCATCTCATCCTTGCTCAGCCAGCGTGGCGATTGAAAGAGTTTGAGATGGCAATGGCCAAACGCGACCCTTCGAAACCGACGATTGTGTGCGGGGATTTCAACACGCTCCAAGCCCCGCACATCACGCCGCTTAACTGGATACTCGGCGGCGACCTCGCCGATGCCCTACTCTTCAGCCGCGAGCGCACCCATATTGAACAGCGCTTCGTTGAACACAAATTGACGAACCCTCTCTACGGCGGCATCACGCATCCGGTCTCGCAGTCACAGCTGGACCACATACTCGTCTCGCACTCGTTCTCAATCAAACATGCAGAGATTTCCCCCGACCGAATCGGTTCCGACCATCATCCCATTTACGTGGAGACCACTTGACCATATATAGGTATACGCGTTATGAGTTAATCTGTGACCAAACGATTACTTATTGTGGAGTCGCCGACCAAGGCGCGCACTATAGGGCATTATCTCGGCAAGGACTACACGGTTCTTGCTTCCGTCGGACACGTCCGCGACTTACCGAAGTCGAATAAAGACGCGGTGGATATCGAAGGCGGCTTTATCCCACGCTACGTGATTCCCGCCGAGAAACGCGAGGTGATCGAGAAGATAGAACATGCAGCTTCAAAGGCCGATGAGATCTATCTCGCGACCGACCCCGACCGCGAGGGCGAAGCCATTGCCTGGCATATTAAGGAGGTCGCGGGGTTGAAGAAGCCGAAGCGCGTCGTCTTCCACGAAATCACCAAGGCCGCCATCGAGGAGGCCATCGCGCACCCGCGATTAATCGATGAGAATTTGCGCCGCGCGCAAGAAGCCCGCCGTGTTCTTGATCGGATAGTGGGCTATGACTTGTCTGGCTTGATTTGGAAAAAAGTGAGGTATGGATTGTCAGCAGGCAGGGTACAGTCGCCGGCGCTCCGTATCCTCGCCGAGCGCGAACGCGAGATTAAAACGTTCATACCCGTTACTTATTTCATACTCTCTGCCCTTTTCTCCGCCAAAGGCGGACCCGCCTCCGGCGGGAAATCAAAGACCAGCGAGGTCACAACTACCTGCGTCGAACAACCCGCGTCAAAAGAAGAAGCGGAGCGCATCGTGCAGACTGGACGAAGTGCCGCGTGGAGCGTCGCCGACGTCGGAGAAAAGTCCGAGGAGCGAAATCCCCGACCTCCCTTCACCACTTCAACGCTCCAACAGACTGCCTCAACACGTCTCGGCTTCGCGCCATCAAGGACGATGCGCGCCGCACAAAAACTCTACGAGGCCGGCCATATCACCTATATGCGCACCGACTCGGTGAATCTCGGTGCGGAAGCCACAGCTTCGATGGCGAGCATTATCGAGAAAGACTTTGGCAAAGAATACCTACAAGTGCGCGCCTATAAGACGACGAGCAAAAATGCGCAGGAGGCGCACGAAGCAGTGCGCCCCACCGATGCGTCCCGCGAAAAAGCCGGCTCGACACCGGACGAAGTGGAACTGTATGCGCTCATTCGTATTCGCGCACTCGCCTCGCAGATGTCGGCGGCGCGCATTATGCGCACATCCCTTTCCGTTCAGGCAGATGCAAAAATCCCTCTTTTTACCGCGAACGGTTCTCGCGTCCTCTTCCCCGGCTGGCTCGCACTCGACACCAAGTCGCGCGGCGAAGATGTTGAGCTACCGAAACTCTCGATCGGCGAAATTCTCAATCTTCTCTCGCTCTCGTCAGAAGAGAAACAGACGGAACCTCCCAACCGCTACACCGAGGCAGGCCTCATCAAGGAACTCGAGAAGCGTGGCATCGGTCGCCCCTCTACCTATGCGTCTATTATGAAGACAATCCAAGACCGCGGCTACGTCGAGAAACTTGGACGCGCACTGAAGCCGACGGCGACCGGCATGGTCGTTTCTGGCTGGCTCGAAGAAAATTTCCCCACCTACGTCAGCGACACCTTCACTGCAGAAATGGAGAACGAATTGGACGAGATTGCCCGCGGGGAACGCGGCTATACCGAAACACTGAAAGCGTTTTATGGTCCGTTCGAGAAGGAGGTGCGGGCGGGAGATAAACTCCCCAAGGCGACTTCGCTCGGTGATGCGCCCAAAGAGTTCCCCTGTCCGCTCTGTGGCAGTCCGATGGAAAACAAGCTCGGACGTGGCGGCATTTTTATGAGTTGTAAAAAGTATCCCGACTGCCTCGGCGCGCGCACTGAAGAAGGACTGGAACTTAAGAGCGACACACCGATCGGACATGACCCGAAAACAGGCGCGCCTATTTTTATAAAAACTGGACGCTTCGGGCCGTATGTGGAGATGGCTTTACCGGAAGATGTAAGTGATAAGGCGCAAGGTGTAAGTGAAGTAAATACTAAAGAGGTAAAAAAGAAAAAAGTAACAAAGAAAGGCAAGGGCCGGCCGAAGATAGCGGCAAAGCGCGCCAGCATTCCTGCCGGTACCGATCTCGCGACCGTGACACTCGCTGATGCGCTCAAATATCTCTCGCTCCCGCGTGAACTCGGGATGCATCCATCAACCGGTAAGGCGGTGTTCGCATCAACCGGACGCTTCGGCCCGTATGTCGGCTCTGATGGCGAATTTCGCTCACTTAAACCAGCAGTAGGCGATCCTTACACCGTCACGCTTGATGTCGCACTCGGACTCCTCGCCGCGCCAAAGCTTCCGCCCAAGGGCGTCACTATTGTGAAAGAAATCGGCAAGCACCCGCGCACCGGTAAAAATCTCGTCCTCTATAAATCAAAGCAGGGACTCTTCTTGAAAAAAGGTCTCCGCCGCATCTATCTCCCCGAGGCCACTGATCCTTCCTCCCTCACTCCCGACGAAGCTGCCGAATATCTCAAATAAAAAAGCCGGGGGTTACCGGCTTGAGGACGGGATACTCTGACCCCGTGGCGTACGCATCCACTAACCCAACAAATGGTCTTAGGTGGAGTTGCGGGAGGCGAACCTCCAATTCAGATTCGTGCGATCTGGGGGCATCATACCCTCTTTCAGGCAAAAAGAAATCCCGCGGTGTATAGTAGTCTCTATGACGCCCGTCAAGGAGATCCTCGCTGAAATGTCCGGCGGCACACCCGAGGACATTGCATTCGTCGAGAAGGCATACGAGTGTTCGGAAAAGGCACACAAGGGCCAGACCCGCTACTCGGGCGAACCCTATTTTATACATTCGGCGGCGACCGCGAAGATTCTCGCCGAGTACGGTATGGACGCGACGACCATCGCCGCAGGGCTCTTGCACGACGCGGTTGAGGACGGCTGTATCTCGCGCGAAGAAGTAGAGAAGGAATTCGGGAAAGAACTCCTCTTTATTGTTGATGGCGTGACCAAGCTCGGCACGCACAAGTATCGCGGTGCTGAACGACACGCCGAATCATTACGACGACTACTCGTCGCGACTGCGAGCGACATTCGCGTGCTTATCGTGAAGCTGGCTGATCGTAAGCACAATATGCAGACGTTGGAACATGTGCCGGAGCTAAAGCGCCGCCGTATCGCACTCGAGACGCTTGAGATCTACGCCCCCATCGCTGACCGCCTCGGTATGGGAAAGATGAAAAGCACTCTTGAAGACCTTGCCTTCCCATTCGTCGATCCTGACGCAGCCACGCACGCCGCCGAACTGCTCAAGCTGAAAACGCAGGAAACGGGAGAAGGGCTCACAAAAGTTCAGAAGGAATTGAAAAAGGAACTTGCGAAGAAGGGACTGACAACGTTCCGTATGGATGTTCGTATGAAGGGACTCTGGAGTCTGCACCAGAAATTGAAACGAAAAGATGACGACATCAACCTCATTCACGACATTGCCGCCTTGCGTATCGTCGTACCGACTATTGAAGACTGTTACGCAACGCTCGGGATGGTGCACGCGCTCTATCGCCCGTTGCCAGGCGAGTTTAAAGATTATATTTCGTTCCCGAAACCGAACGGCTACCAATCGCTCCACACCACCGTCGTCACGCCGGAAGCGGGTATCGTTGAAATACAGATTCGCACCGAGGAGATGCACCGATTGGCGGCATTCGGCATCGCTTCCCACATGTCCTATAAACAGCTCGGGAAAGGGATTGAGAAACTTGAAAAGGATGAACAGAAAAGTCGTTTTTCATCACTCTCCTTTTCTTGGGTCCGTTCTCTGATCCCCTCACTCATGAAAGTGGCGAAGAAAGAGGGGGGACAAAAAAATGTGACAAAAGTACCACTCTGGCTCGCCGAGCTCGCCGATGCGCATACCGACATCGCCGGTTCTGAAGAATTCGTTGAAGGGCTGAAGGAGGACTTTTTCTCACACCGCGTCTTCGTCTTTACCCCTCAGGGAGATGTCATCGACCTCCCTGCCGACTCAACACCGATTGACTTCGCCTATGCAATACACTCTGATCTTGGTGATCACATTCAGGGAGCTAAGGTAAATGGTAAATTGGTTTCCTTCGAAACGAAGCTCGGCAATGGCGAGATTGTAGAGGTCATACGGCGCGATTCCGCTCACCCCTCGCCGAAATGGCTTGCGTTTGTGCGCACCTCGCTCGCGCGCCGGCATATCCGCGCCGCGCTCGGTATGACCGACCCCGGCAAACCACCGCGCCGCCGCCGTTCATCTCACCAGAATAAAAAACAATCTTAGACTGAAAAATTACTTATCGAATACAATCCATCTTCATCAGTCTCTTCGGGTGCAGCGGGAGGAATAGGATCGTCTGAAAGTTGTGTGGTATTAGGAAAGATCTCTGATGAAGCGGACGCGATCTTCTCGGCGGCTTGTTCGGCCGCTAACACCGCGACTAATTGCTGGAGATCGTCGGGAGAAAAGAAGTCGATGCGAAGACAGCCACCTTCGGCATTAGTCTCAATAATAACGCGCGTGCCCAAGGTCTCGGTGAGAGACTTTTCCAACTCCACCATCTCGGACGATTTCCGATGGCGAGGATGAACGCGTTCCTGCGCAATAGAGCGCGCGATGCGTTCGGCGGCGCGAACTGGAAGTCGCTTTAAAATAATTTCCTTAAAGAGGGTCTCACGCTCTTCTGGGCGATCGTTGAGCGCCATAAGCGGCCGCGCATGGCCCTCGCTAATTTCTCTCCCCACGATGGCACTCTGCATATGTTCGGGGAGTGAAAGAAGACGAAGTGAATTTGAAACATATTCACGACTCTTGCCGATCTTGGCTGCCGTCTCGGCGTGCGAAATGCCAAACTCGTCAATAAGCTTCTGAAGCGCTTTCGCGCGGTCTATCGCGTTCAAGTCTTCGCGCTGAAGATTCTCAATAATAGCGAGCTCGAGCTTGGTGAGATTGTTATCGCCCTGACGTATCACCACCGGCACTTGTCGCAGGCCTGCGAGTTTGCTCGCGCGCAGACGACGCTCGCCGGCGACGAGTTCATACATGCTCTCGAGCCCTCCCTCCGGCTTCTCTACTTCGATGCGACTGACGACGAGTGGCTGAAGTACACCGTACTGGCGGATACTCCCCGCGAGCGACGAGAGGCCCGCTTCGGTGAACTCTTTCCGTGGCTGATACGGATTCGGCACGATGCGATCCACATCGATCCAGAAGACCGAATCGTATTTTGTCGGTATGTATGCTGCGTCATCCTTCATACAAAAGATTTTAGCATATGATACTCTGCACATTAAGCCGGGATGGCGGAATTGGTAGACGCAAGGGATTCAAAACCCCTCGACGCGAGTCATGAGAGTTCGAGTCTCTCTCCCGGCACAAAAAGTTTTTATAACTTCCCGACGAGACCAAGGCCCGGCTCAAGAGTGTCAGAGCCCGGCTCCCACGAGGCTGGACAGACCTGACCCTTGTGCGTTTCTACATACTGCGCGGCCTGGAGCTTACGCAATGTCTCCGCACCCTTACGACCGATGGAGTTGTCGTTTATCTCCATCGAGCGGAGCATCCCCGCAGGATCGATGATGAAGGTGCCGCGAAGCGCAAGACCCTCGTCCGGCGTAAGTACTGCCTCGCCACCCTCGATTAGAACCCCGAATGCGTAGGAGAGTTTGCCCGAGGGGTCAGCCGCCATCGGATATTTAATTTCTTTAATGGCTGGGGACGCGTCGTGCCACGCCTTGTGGGTGAAGACGGTATCCGCAGAAACTGAAATAATCTCGGTATTAGCAGCTTGGAACTTCGGATACAGTTTCGCGAGCTCTTCAAGTTCGGTCGGACAGACGAAAGTAAAGTCCGCCGGATAGAAGACAAGTACGACCCACTTTCCGCGGAGTTTTGAAAGGCTCATCGTGACAACTTTTCCGCTGTGATATGCCTCGAATTCAAAATCAGGCACCGTCTCGCCCACCTTCACCTGTGAGGTATAGTCGCGTACGGCGTCGTGGAACTCGCCACAATTCTCACAATAATTACTCTTCATTTCTTTCATGGGATTGTTGATTAGGTGTAAGCGCATGATACCATCGCGGGTGATGCTTACAAAGATTCTCTGTATCGCGGGCCCCACAGCCTCGGGCAAGTCTGCCCGGGCGGTCGAAGAAGCATTGGCGAGAGATGGCGAGATTATCTCTGTCGATTCACGGCAAGTGTATCGTGGTCTCAACATCGGCACGGAAAAAATAGAGGAGGAAGAAATGCGTGGGGTGCCCCACCACCTTATCGACATCCGTGACCCGCAAGAGAATTATTCTGCAGGAAATTTCGTCAGTGATGCAACCCGACTGACTGACGGAATAACGGCACGCGGGAAACTTCCAATACTTGTCGGAGGAACACATTTCTATTTTGACGCACTTCTCTCTGGCCTCCCGACCGGCGTCGATGCGAATCCTGCATTGCGCCAAGAACTCGAAAAAATATCGACCGAAGAATTGTATGCACGCGTCTGCGCGCAAGATGCCCGACGAGCCGACGAGCTTGACCCCTCAAATCGCCGTCGGCTCATCCGTGCACTCGAAATAATCGAAACGAAAGGAATTGTGCCAATGCGTCACTCGACAAACTTGGAGCCACTCTTTCAGGTGAAATGGATTGTGATTAACCCGCCGGGAGAGGAATTACGAGCAAGGATTGATGCACGGCTCGCGTCTGCGCTCGAGCGCGGACTTGTTGAAGAGGTGCGCCGCGTGCGCGAGCAGGTTGGCGACGCGCGCCTGAATGAACTCGGACTTGAATACAAAATCGTTGGAGAATTCCTCAACTTGGGGGTTGGACCCCTGAGTTCACTTAGGGGTCCAACCCCCAAGTTGCTTCTCGAGAAGCTGTCGGCAAAACTCTGGCAGTATGCCCGTCGCCAGAAGGCCTGGTTGCGTAAGTTAGGACACGGCGTGTCCTAAGTATTACTCAGAGCGTGCAGTTTTGTATGACGTAGACGTCGGTGTGATTCCCTTCCCAAGTATAGATATTGCCGCAACGCCCCCTTGCCTGTTCACTACCGAACGTCGGAGAACTAACGCGCGTGCCTCCATTCTGGAGTACGCATGAAATGATATTTGCCGCGAAGTCAACCTTTGCTCCTCCCGAATGGCTTGCTGTTCCCCCCTCACCCGAATGTCCCACTTCCGTACCACCCGTGACAACCACTCCGCCGCATGCTCGTTGAATATTGATAATCTGCTGTACCGTACTTGGCAACATTCCGTCGAGAGAGGTACAGGTGGATTGGTTTCTGACGCAGCAATTATTGGTAGACCGGCCGGAAACACCATTAGAGGTAAGTAACGTCACGTTTTGATCATTTGATGTCGAACAACCAGTTGCAAACCCATTTATCATTTGACCCGTGGGGGGAGTTACCACAACGCCGGCAGGAGGAGTCGCCGCTTGTCGCAGGCTCCCTTCAAGCGGGATACAGAGATCACTCGAATTGCCCGTGACGAGCGTCGACCACGTCGAACTAACGGACCCCGTCGGATGATAGAGCACCGCCATAATCGCATCAACGATCATCCAGCTCGAAAGAGCGATGATAATACCGAGCACGGTACTCCAGAGCATGCTCTTCGCTTTTTCTTTCCCGCTTGCATTGACCGGATTGACGACAAAGAGAAAGCCGGCATACGCGATGGTAAGAGGGGCAATAAATACAATCGCGAGCGTAATGAGAAAACTGATGATGTTGTTGATGACGACGATGACCATCCCCCAGCTTGCGGCGCACACTCCTCTAACATCTCCTGGAATATCACTTCCCGGAATAATGGGACCAAAAAACGGTATCGCCGCATGCGCCGCAAACGGCAAGGCTACCGACGAAATGAACACGAGCGCAATGAGTATGCGAAAACGCATATCTCTATCATACCGCCCCTCCCTCCGTTCGGGGCGGCTTTTCCCCTGCCCTCTTATCTGCTATCGTTCACACACGGGTCCATCGTATAGTGGTAGTACATCGCTCTCCAAAAGCGACAGTCCAGGTCCGATTCCTGGTGGGCCCGCA
>JANLHF010000021.1 GCA_024653825.1 Patescibacteria group bacterium
CCGCCGATAGTAATTTCCGGCTGTACGGATTCTTCAGCGACTAACTACAACTCCGCTGCGACGGTAGATGATGGCTCGTGCGTCTATCCACCTCCGCCACCCCCACCGCCGATAGTAATTTCCGGCTGTACGGATTCTTCAGCGACTAACTACAACTCCGCTGCGACGGTAGATGATGGCTCGTGCGTCTATCCACCGCCACCCTCTCCGCCACCACCTCTTCCAGCCCCAGAGCCGGAGCCTACTCCAACCCCAGAGCCGACCCCAGCCCCAGAGCCGGAGCCTACCTCAACTCCCACACCTACACCCACACCGACTCCAACACCCGCGGCACCAGTATGTACACTCATTGCGGCACCGACATTAGTTACAACCGGCATCCCGACTGTTCTCTCGTGGACAACGACGAATGCCACGACATTTAGTATTGATTCCGGTATTGGGAATGCGACGCCTGTCCCGAGCGGTTCAACTACGACTCCAACAATAATCGCGGATACGACTTTCACCGGTACGGCTACTGGCGCAGGGGGTTCAGTGACTTGCGTAGCAACAGTTACCGTTACGCCGGTCGCCCCACCACCCCCACCTCCTGGTGGTGGAGGAGGCGGTGGTGGAGGTGGTGGTGGAGGAGGCGCAATTATGCCAATCATCGTTCTTGCATCACTCCCGCACGTGAGCTCGCAACCACTCGCCTATCTGTATCTCTCGCAGATTCCATACACCGGTATTGATCTCGGTCCTGTTGGTATTGTAATTTACTGGCTCGTGCTCATCATCTTCGCCCTTGCGCTCGCATATCTCATCCTTTTCGGGGCAGTGCCTTTTGTAAATCGTCGCGCACGGGACTTCGGCGCGCGCGTCTTGGCGGCGCTGAATGCGCGAGAATTTTCGTCTGCGCCGATCTTGGTTGCTACATCGACGGCATCAACTCCTACTCCAGCGTCGTCTGTGCATCAAGAGACACACGAGGCTCCTCGTGGCTATTCTTCGTATGACGGATTCAAATCTTTCGCACGGGGCGGTGCGATCTCGATCGAGGATATTGTGAAAGGCCTCTCGCGCCATCACAGCGCGACGGTGATCCCGACGCCTCCGCCCGCCCGCACCGAGCCGATATATGAAAACGTCGAGCCCGTGTTTGAGCAGGTTGAATCTATATATGAAAATGTTGAGCCGATTGCGCCTGACACTGCGACTGCAGTGCCGGCAGATGTACGCGGCTTCACGGTCGCGCTTGTTGAGGGCGATCGCGCGGCGGTCTTTGCTGGTTTGCGTCAGCACGTGCGCGGAAGCGGTTCAACGGAACAGCTCGTCACGAATGTCGTCTGTTTGCTTGACGACGTCTATCGCGCGCGCATTGATGGCTCTGCTTGTGACGCCGACCTCGCGCGCATGACAGCGAAGCTCAACACGCCGACTCTGGAGAAGCTCGTTGCCTCTCTGACGACCGCCATCGACTCGAGCTACTCGACCGGCGTTACTGGCGCGAAACTCGCGCTCACCCGCGCTCTCGCAGTTCTTGGCGCATAAAAGAAAAAACCGCTCGCGAGCGGTTTTTTCTTTTATGCGCGAGTCTTGATTTCTTGGGTTGCGCGAGTGATGAAGTCCATCGTGGGCATCGCATCCAGCTTGCCATGGTCGCGACTGTCTACGGAGACGGTTTTTGCCTCAATCTCGGCGTCCCCGACGACGAGGAGGTAGGGGATTTTTTCTTGCTTCGCATTGCGGATCTTCTTGCCGAGCGATTCATTTGCATCATCTACGTCAACTCGAATATTTGCCGCTTTTAATATATTCAAAACTTCTTTCGCATAGGCATTATGCTTCTCCGACACCGGTAATACTCGTGCTTGCACCGGTGCGAGCCAGAGCGGGAGTACTCCAGCAGTGTGTTCAAGTAGGACCGCCATAAAGCGTTCGAGGGAACCCATAATTGCCGAGTGGATCATCACGATGCGTTCGTGTTCGCCTTTTTCATTAATGCACGAAAGGTCGAAGCGTTCGGGGAGGTTCATATCGAGCTGAATAGTGGCAACCTGGTGTTGGCGACCGATTGAGTCGGTCGCAAGGAAATCGAGCTTCGGTCCGTAGAGGGCTGCCTCGCCAGGAGCTTCGGAGTAATCTCCGCCGCGTTCTTTAGCGATTTGTCTCAGGGCGTCTTCTGCATTCTTCCAGATCTCCGGTGTGCCGAGATACTTCTCCAGCGTTTTCGGATCGTGGAATGAGAGGCGCACTTTAAGATCGGTGAATCCGAATGCTTTATAAAAAGTGTCGATGATGTCCCATATCTTGAGGAACTCCTCCTTAATTTGTGAGGTGCGGCAGAATACGTGGCTGTCATCCTGTGTGATCGCGAGTACACGTGTAAGACCGTTCAATTCTCCCGACTGTTCATCGCGGTATACCATTGTGGTTTCCGCATATCGCTGAGGCATCTCGCGGTAGGAGTGAGGTCGGCGCGCGAAGATTTGGGTATGATGCGGACAGTTCATCGGTTTCATCGCGTATTCGCGCTCATCGCGCGAGGTGATTTTGAAAAGATCCTCGGCGAATTTCTGCCAATGTCCCGAAGTTTCGTAGAGGCTACGCTTTGTGATATGCGGGATAGTGACACGCTGATAGTCGTATTTCGAACGGAGTTCCCAGACGAACTTATCGAGTTCTTGGCGAACGAGCGTACCCTTGGGCGTCCAGAGCGGTAGGCCGGAACCGACTAACTCGGAGAACGTAAAAAGATCGAGTTCCTTCCCGAGCTTCTTATGATCGTGTTCTTTATTCGGCTCCGCGTCCATATAGGAGAGAGGATAGCATAAAATCAGAGAGGTTTAAGCTCATCGATGGCGAGCGAGGGCTCGCCGTTTCGGACCGAGACTTTCCCTTTCACGAGAAGGCAGGTGCCGGGCGTGAGGAGATCCGCGTGCTGTTTGAAGAGTTTCGGGAAGATGACCGCCTCCAACGAGTCGGTCTTGTCTTCAACTTTAACAAATGACATCTTCTCGCCGCTTTTCGTCAGCAAGGAGCGTACTTCGGTGAGAAGCACGGGCAGAATGAGAAGCATGCCCGATTGCGGTTCGGCTTTTATCTTCGCTATAGAAAGACTCGCCTTCTTTGTCATAGCTTCGTAGGCATCGAGCGGATGGCCGGAAACATAGATGCCAAGCAGTTCTTTTTCCCAGATGAGTTTATCGAGAAGCGAAGTTTTTCTCCCATCAGGTAGTTTAAGTTCTGGTGGGGTAATAAAAGCGCCAAAGAGAGAATCTTGTGGTGCGACGGCTGTCGCTTCTTTATGAAAAGCGAGCATCGTTTCTATATTTTCAAGGAGCGTGCCGCGCTTGTGTTCTGTGGTGCAGAGTGAATCAAGCGCTCCGCATTTGATAAGCGATTCGAGCGACTTTCGATTAAGATTTTTACTGCCGACGCGAGAAAGGAAGTCGGTAAGAGTTTTGTACGTGCCGTGCGTTTTTCGTTCAGTAATTATTGATTCAGAAATACCGTCGCCGAAATTTTTGATTGAAGAAAGTCCAAAGCGAATCGCTTCTCCCGACTTGGGGGTCGGACCCCCAAGTTCACTTGGG
>JANLHF010000022.1 GCA_024653825.1 Patescibacteria group bacterium
GCCGCATCTGATTGCGACGCGCGCATGCTCTTAATAAACGCACTCACCGTGTCATAGTGCTCTTCACCCTTCTTGTCGTAACGTAGGTGCGGTGACTCAAGCGCTTTGCCGAGCGTTTCTACTGAAACACTTCCATATAAGGAAGTAGCTCCCTCCATCATACCGAGCGCTTTACGTGCATCGCCATTCGCGTAACCGAGGAGCCAGTCGAACGCATCTTTCCTTACTTTTATTTTCGTGCGTTTGATGATGGCGCGAAGCGCTTCTTCGGAGAGCGGTTCGAGCACGAAGACGCGACAGCGCGAAAGGAGCGGTGCGATAATCTCAAACGAAGGATTCTCGGTAGTCGCACCGATGAGCGTGAGTTCCCCGCTTTCTACATATGGCAAGAGAAAATCCTGTTGGGTTTTATTAAATCTATGAATCTCATCCAAAAATAAAACCTTCGGCTTTTCTGCTCCCTGCTCCTGCTTGCTGCTCACTATCTTTCGTATATCTTCTTTTCCTGCCGACACCGCCGAGAGCTCAAAGAGTTCTGCATCGAGCGCGCGTGCATAAATGCGCGCAATGGTGGTCTTTCCTGTCCCCGGCGCGCCCCAGAGCACGAATGAAAATCGATGCTTTTTCTCCACTGCCACCCGAAGCGGTTTCCCTACTCCCACAAGGTGCTCCTGCCCGACCACATCGTCGAGTTTCTGCGGTCGTATCCGGGCAGCGAGAGGTTCCATTCGCCTATGGTACTCCTCTTCTTAATTGTGCGGGATAAGCATTACTTGCATGCTTTTCTTCGCACTCTCGCTCGAGTAGGAATATGAGGCTATTTCCTCATATTCCTACTACTCACTCGAGTGCGGGATAGGAGAATCGAACTCCTGCTTACAGATTGGAAATCTGCAGTTCTACCATTAAACTAATCCCGCTTAGTGCGAGAATACCATTTTGTGTTAAGGATGTTCAATCCTTCCTCCCTGCGTTTGCCTCGCACAAACATATGAAGACATATGTTTGTGTCTCGGCTCACTTGGTAGTAGCGTATGAATATGTCGCGCCTCGCCCCCTATCTCGGCATAGTCGCCGCCTTCGCTTTTTTTTCACTCATTGTGATCATTGCGAATGAAGTGCCCGTTCCGCAGCCGATATCCCCCAGTACTCCAACTGCCTCATCAACTCTTTCCGTGGAGCAGGGATTCGTGTTGCCGCCGATAACGTTGCCGGACTTTCAGTCCGCGACGAGTACCAGCGCCGCACCCTCGACATCTTCTTCGAAAAAAGTCTCACAATTCGCGCCTAAATCAACACCCGCGCTTGCTCCCGTACCGGCACCAAGGTCGGTCGCGCCTACCGTTGCCCAAACGAATGCAGCGCTCGATGTTTCTGCAATCTCGTTGCGTGATGCGCTCGTAAATATCATTTGTTTTGCTCCCGAAAAAAGCGGATTGCATTCTATTTCCGGCAGCGGCGTTTTAATCGATCCAAAAGGTATCATTCTCACCAACGCGCATATCGCGCAGTATTTTCTTCTTGCAGACAGGGGAGCGCGTTGTTTCATTCGCGTCGGTAGTCCGGCCGCAGATGCGTATGAAGCATCACTCATCTACATCTCACCTTCGTGGCTTAAAGCGAATGCAGATGTTCTTACGCAAACAGTACCGATTGGAACCGGAGAATATGATTTCGCCTTTCTTGCGGTGACGAAAAGTATCACCTCTTCCGCACTTCCTGTGTCATTCCCCGCGCTACCGCTTGCAACGATGCCACGAGACATCGGAACGCCGGTGGCTATAGCGACATATGGAGCGCAATTTCTCGAGGCCAGTCAAATCCAGTCCGGTCTCTTCCCTACTGTTGTTTTTGGTTCAGTAAAGGATGTGTTTACATTCGATACGAACACGATTGACGTATTCGCCCTTGGCGGTTCCGCTGCCGCGCAGGAGGGTTCTTCAGGAGGTGGTGTAGTCGATGTGACTGGTCAAATGGTCGGCACTATTACCACGAGCACCGTTACCGGTACGACCGACAAACGTTCACTCGACGCCATCACTGCTTCCTACATCCGTGCCGAATACGCAAATGAGACCGGGAAAGCGCTCGATCTTCTTCTCGCACGGCCGACCAGTACCTCAATTGCTGATTTCGCACCGCAAATACCCGTGCTCGGAAAAATAGTGACTGCAGGATTCCCTTAGTCGGGCCGCCGGGAATCGGACCCGGTCTATCTGCTCCCAAAGCAGACGTACTACCGGTATACTACGGCCCGGTTTCCCTAACCTTATCATCATCAGACGATTTGCGGCAGGTAGGAGACGCGGGCCATGCCGTCACGGCGGCGCAGCCACACCAGGCAGCCGTCAACCTGCCACTCCCCTTCCCAGTTTTTCTCAAGGACATACCATTCCCCTGTTCGAGCTACTTTTCTGATCTTGGATTCGTGGAGATTGACTGATGGGTCATACTCATCTTCGCCGCCTTCGGTCTTCGGAAAAGCGTCCGTGCATATCGTTTTCACTTCAATAAAATGCAGGGTCTCTCCCTCTACGGCGATCAGATCCAGCTCGCCGGTTTTCTTCGCGACGTTACGATCTACGACTCGCATCCCGTGCCGCTCGACGTATCCAGCGGCGATATTTTCGCCCAAAGCGCCAATCTGCTTCCGGCTGTAGTCGGATAAATCCACACAGACGCGACCTTTAGAAATAAGGCTCATTTCCTTACTATTTCATGGACTCGTTAAAAAGTCTGCTGTCCTTTATCCCCAGTATCCCCCATGTTATACACACCCGCAAAGTCGTTTTGTAATCACGTTTTATCTCTCTTTGTGCGGGCAGGGAGAATCGGACTCCCGTCTCATCCTTGGCAAGGACGTGTTCTACCACTGAACCATGCCCGCAGACTTTTACATCTTCGCATAATACTTTGCGTTCATCAATTCCCTGGGCAGTAATTTTAACCATTCAAGTACCTTCACTTTGAAGTACGTGCTTGAAATACCAATTATGCAGACCCCGTATTTTATCCGTCGTGTCTTATGGCGGCCAAGTATAGTAGTGCTTTTGGTAAAGTTTGATAGGTTAATACCTGACTCATGGGCCCAATATTTTCTACAATCTTCCTCATTGAGATCTGGGTATATGAGCACATGTGCTTTTATCTTCTTCTCGGGAACTCGGCAAGCGTTTTTGAGGAAAGATACGTATAGGCGGATTAAATTAGGATCAGTATTAGTAATTGCCGTTGAGTATTTAGTTAATTTGTCCCCCTCTCCCCAGTAGAGCATCAGTCCGGCGATAAAGAGTGGATTGTATTTTAATTCTTTAAGTTCCTCATTCGCTTCGTCGCGCGCCTCATTATATGCACGTTTGAGATGTGTTCCCCGTATTTTATCGAGCTCAACTAGCCGAATAGTATGTTGTTTCTGAACCGCGATGGCTAACTTTTTAGCTATATCATTCGACCAGTCAATTTTGCTAAACCAATCAGACAAAGTTGCCTTTGGAATTTTTAATGCTGCGTATATCTCGTTATAGCTCTTTCCACTTTTCCGCATTTTGAATACAATTTCCTTATCTTTTCGCATACTAAAATCATAACAGATGAGGGTTCGGTTATGCTCGATGATACGTCGAATAGTTGATAACTTTGTGCCCCGACCAGGACCGCGATTACGCTTATCGAAACTTACAGTTTCAGTACACCTTGCGGATTTTCTGTTCGCTGCGCTCCAGAAAATGCTCGCAAGGTCTTCGATTCCTGGCCGCACGCCTCCCAGGCGTGCTTCGGGGCACATCCTCGCAGGCTCGTATGTGCCCCGACCAGGAATCGAACCTGGACCGTCAGTTCCGAAGACTGATGTGATATCCGTTTCACCATCGGGGCGTGTCTTTAGTGTACGGCACTGTGATAGGATTTGGAAATGAAATATCGCGTTCCGGATGAAGTGGAGAAAGTTGGGAAAGGTCTGCGCGATGCAGGGTTCGAATCGTATCTCGTCGGCGGATGCGTCCGTGACCTCATAATCGGCCTAGAACCGAAGGATTGGGACATCGCCACCAACGCAACGCCGGGGCAGATACAGGTCGTATTCCCCGATTCTTTCTACGAGAACGATTACGGAACCGTCGGCGTGAAGACCGGCTCTGAGGACTCCCGCACGGCAATCGTGGAGGTGACACCATACCGGACAGAGTCTGGATACTCGGATAAACGTCGCCCCGACTCAGTTACGTTCGGTACTTCCCTCCTGGAAGATCTCGCTCGGCGC
>JANLHF010000001.1 GCA_024653825.1 Patescibacteria group bacterium
ACTTTTTAGGGGTCATACGTATCTTTTTTAGGTTTTAGCTTGTATGTACGCCACCGTATCACAAAACCAGCCTCCCAAAAGTTTCTTTAACCGGAAACATCGAAGGCCGTCAGACGTAAGACATCCTCGCCGTCGACTGAGCCTCTTTCCCCGATCCAGAAATCGTATTCGTGTTCACATAGCCCCCAATCAACCGAGTCCAGGTCATCCGGAAAACATTTGAAATACGTGAGAGGATAGTGGATCGCGATTCCTGGTTCGATATGCTGCACTTGTAACGTCACTGTCGTCGTTTCTTCTTCATTTTTCCCCATCTTTCCCTCCCTTTAGGAGAATCCGGAGTGAGTATAACTCCCCGTGCTACTATTTTCCATATGCGTATTGTGTCGTGGAATGTGAACGGTCTGCGCTCGCTCACCAAGGAAAATTATTGGGGGGCGTTTTTACGAGACATGAAGCCCGATATCTTCTGCCTCCAAGAGACCAAGGCAAATCCGGACCAGCTCTCTGAAGAATTCCTGTCCCCCGCCGGATACTCGGCGTTCTTTTCTTCGTGCCAAGTACGTAAGGGTTACAGCGGCGTTGCGCTCTACTCTAAAATCGAGCCGCTCAAGGTGATCTACGGCATGGGAATTAAAGAGTTCGACCAAGAGGGCCGTGTTATCGGCGCAGAGTTTGAAGACTTCTGGCTCATCAATGCCTACTTCCCCAACGGCGGCAAGGGTCCTGAACGCATAGACTACAAACTCCGCTTCTACGACACCTTTCTTGCCTTCGTGGAAAAACTGCACAAAGAAAAACCGGTCATTTTCTGCGGCGACGTAAACACTGCCCACGAAGAAATCGATCTCGCCCGACCAAAGGAGAATGAAGGTAACACAGGCTTCCTCCCCGAGGAGCGCGCCTGGATAGATGAGGTCATCAGCGCCGGCTACATCGACTCCTTCCGCTATTTTCATCCAAACACCAAAGATGCGTACAGTTATTGGGACCAATTCACCCACGCCCGCGACCGTAACGTCGGCTGGCGCCTAGACTACTTCTTCGTCGCGGGCGAGTTTATGAAGCGCGTAAAGAAAGCCGACATCCACCCCGACGTGTTCGGTTCCGACCACTGCCCTGTTTCCATCGAACTAAAATAAACACTAAAGATTCTTGTAAGTATCCTCGTCTCTGAAATCTAAATCGCGCAAATATGCGACGCCATTAACTATGTCAAAAATAATTCTGAATTTGCCCACGCGCACCCGAAAGCGGTCTTCGTATCCTTTCAATTTCTTTACGTTAAGTTGCTGCCATTGTCCGGATACGATAAGTGCAACAACAGGCAAAACCTGCTCGCGACGCTTAGTGTCGAGACGCGCGAGAAATTTTTCTATCCTGTTCATTGAGTCGCTTTAACGCCGTGAGCACCTCTTCTGCGGGAACACCGCTAGGCCGTATCTTCGTAAAATCGACAACAGTTTCCCATTTCCCCTCATCTCCCCATTCATCCACGGGTACAAGTCTAAATATCGGACGAGAACGACGCACGACGGTGAAAGACTTCCCTGCTTCCGCATGTTTAATATAGGTACCCATATTCTCCCGTAGCTCCTTAAGCCCAATTATTTTTTGCATATTTTTGTCGCGGTAGTCATATACACGAAGATTATCTTAAGATAATCTTCGTGTCAACAGAAGGTTATCCACCCCAACATCTTCGGCTCCGCTGTGCCCTGCCGAAGCTGACTAGCGCAGGAGGGCCCACTGCCCCATTTCTATAACGCTATAAAGGACAGTTATCCACAGGGTGTCCTTTACAATGTCCTTTAGCGAGATAGTATAAATCTCAGAGCGGCGAGCTGGCGGGTAAAATCCTCAGGCGCCGTGGCGGAAGCTCTTTCTTGATCTTTCCATCGGCATCAGAGTGCTATCTGCGAGAGTGCCTGCCAACGTTCGCGACGATTCGCGACACAAGCCCCATGGCACGGTATCCCTGAGTGGAGAAGCGCCAGAAGATGCACATCAAAAAAAACAAAAGCTGCTCTCAACCTAGGTAGGCCTACACCATTTACGCCCCTACTCCAAACACGTAAGCCGCCACGAGAGCGGCTTTTTTGTTCCACGTGGAACATATTTCACAACTAACAAACGTGGTGTTTACTCATTATTTTCTGTACTTCTTCGTCCTCAGCGGCTTCCCTTCTCTGCTTCCCTGCCTCACCAAGCTTCTGTAGCTCTTCGTCCGATATCTCCAGGAGTTCAGCGGTCCGTTTATCAAGATATTCCTCGGTGTTCTTGGCTGAATCATCAAGTATTTCCTCAAGGAGGGCATTCAGCGCCCAACCGATCCTCGGTCCTGGGTTCACGTGGAACATTTCCATAATGTGCTCCCCGCCAGTCTTAAGCATCCCGACTGAAATAGGGTCTCGGAGCGCCTGTTCCACCATTGCCTTGTACTTACGGAAGCGAAAGGGCTGCTCCTTCGGCCGGCCGGTCCCTATACGGTCGCAGATACGCAGATTGAGTAGGTCCCATATATTCTCTTCGCCGACATTCTTAATCATTCGACGGACGGCCGAGAGGGTAATCTGCTCAGGATCCGAGAAGAACATATGCCAGCGGACCAGCTTCACCACTTTATCGATGGTCTCCCGAGAGAAATGGAGATCTTCGAGGGCTTTCTTTGTTACACGTGAACCAACAACCTCGTGGCCGTGGAAGCTCCACTCCTTCTTCTCCTCTGACCAACAGCGAGTCTCCGGCTTAGATACATCGTGGAAGAGGGCAGCAAGGCGTATGTCAAAGGGCCAGCCCTTATCGGCTGCGTGCTGCATAGAGCGCATAAGGTGCTCAAAGACGTCGTAGCTGTGGGCCTGATTCTGTTCCACGCCGATTCCGCGAATGAGATCGGCTGAAATAAATTCGAGAATGCCGAGGCGTTGTGCAAGAACGAGAGCATTCATCGGCTGGGCAGAATTGAGCATTCGTGTGAGTTCATCACGAACTCTTTCACGTGAAACATGGCTTAAATGCTCACTATTTTGACTTATTGCTGCCGCAGTATCACCGTCTATACCAAAGTTAAGCTCGGCGACGAGACGAACGGCGCGCAACATACGCAAAGCGTCTTCATTAAAGCGTAGCGAGGCGTCACCAACGGCGCGCACCAGTTTGTCCTTTATGTCCTTTTGGCCACCGTATGGGTCAATTAGGTGTCCTTTAGCATCATCCAGCGCAATGGCGTTGATGGTGAAGTCGCGTCGCGCGAGATCTTCGAGTAGGGAAGCCCCGAACGCAACGGAGTCCGGACGGCGCTTATCAGAATATTCTGATTCGATACGATAGGGGGTTACTTCAACGATGGCGAGTCTCTGATCTTCTACGCCGGTCTTCACCCCAACGGTGCCGTAGTTGTTTTCATAAAAAGAATCGGGAAATACGGTCTGTATCTCCTCGGGCTTCGCATTGGTGGTGATGTCCCAATCCTTTGGTTCTAGGCCGATTATGAGGTCACGAACGCACCCGCCGACGAGGTAGGCCTCAAAACCGGCTTCCCGTAGACCGTTACTGACTACTTCGACCTCCTTCGGAATGAGATACTGCATTTCCAAATCCTATCACAGTGCCGTACACTAAAGACACGCCCCGATATCTTTCAAAGCAGATATCGAGGCTCGTTTGGCGAATAAAGAATACTGGGAAGTCTTCTTTATTGCCTCTCTTCGCCCCGATGGTGAAATGGATATCATTGCTGCCTTCGAAGCAGTCGTTCCAGGTTCGAATCCTGGTCGGGGCACACTGGAAATTAAAATAGGTGGCGTGTTATGATGTCGCGAGCGCGGGTATGGTTCAATGGTAGAACATCTGGTTGCCAATCAGATGATGGGAGTTCGATTCTCCCTACCCGCACAAATCAACAATTTTGCCTGTCTTTTGGTTCTGTGTTGAAAGTGGATAAACCTGTGCACACTGGGGATAAAGGACAGGGGACTTTTATGGGAGTCTGTGAAATAGTGAGCGAATGAGCCATATTCTTAAAGGCCGTGGATATATCCTCTAAGACCAGGAAGGAGGTTGGTGCGCTGGGAGAAAAGGTGGCCGCCGAGTACCTTCGACGACACGGATTTTCTATCCGCGACCGCAATATCGCACGGAAAACAGGAGAGTTAGACATCATCGCAGAGCACGAAGATACTCTGCATTTTGTTGAAGTGAAAACGATTCTTGTCGATGAATTTCCTCAAGAAAAATCAGTTGCTGATGATTATGACCCCTCGCTCAATCTGCACGAAGCGAAGATACGCAAGGTCGCGCGGACGGGGGAGTGGTATGTCCTTGAGAAAAACTGGGAAGGGGAGTGGCAGGTGGACGGAGTTCTCGTCTGGCTACGCCGGCGGGACGGCATGGCGAAGGTCAGCTACCTGCCACAAATCGTCTGATGATGTTAGAGTGCTCATGTAACCCACCTTCGCTCGGCTGCGGGCTTCGCCCCGCCATAGCCGAGCTTCGGCGAGGCGACGGCGGGGCGTAGTATACCGGTAGTACACTTGCTTTGGGAGCAAGTAGACCGAGTCCGATTCTCGGCGCCCCGACTAAGGTAGTTCTAGAATCGCTTCGAGCATTGGTATCTGCAGAGCGAAGTTAGATATCGAGGCTGTGATTGGTTGGGCGAGAAGAAGGTCGAGGGCATTCCCGATCTCACTCGCGTATTCAGCGCGGATGTAGGAAGCTGTGATGGCATCGAGTGAGCGCATGCTCGTGTCCCCCTCGACGGTACTCGTTGTGATAGTGCCTACAAGTTCGCCGGAGGCATCGGCAACTCCGCCACCGGAAGACCCCTCTTGTGCCGCCGCCGAACCACCAAGTGCAAGTACATCAATCGTGTTGTTTGCAAAGGTGAATACGTCTTTCACTGAGCCGAAAACGATGGTGGGAAAGAGGCCGAACTGAACTTGGCTCGATGCGAGAAACTGCGCGCCGTATGAGGCGATAACGATCGGTGTGTCTGTGATCGGCGGGATGATCGCGAGCGGAATAAAAGGGAACGAAGTCGGGAGAGCGTTTCTCGAAATACTCTTTGTAACAGCGAGAAACGCGAAATCATATTCACCGGTACCGCTCGGGGCCACCTGGGTGAGCACGGTCGAGTTCGCGCTGAGCCACGCCGGCGAAATGTAAATAAGAGAGGCCTTATAACTGTCAGTGGCGGGACTCCCCGCACGTATGGTGCAGGTAACACTCCGGTCGGCGAGGAGGAAGTACTGTGCAATGTGTGCGTTCGTGAGGATAATACCCTTCGGATCGATAAATACGCCGCTACCGCTGATAGAGTGCAGACCGCTACCGACAGGAACGTAACAGATGATATTCACGAGTGCCGCACGGAGTGTTGTCGCGGCCGCATCAAGCAATGTGTTTGTGACTTGTGGAGCCGGCGCGGGAGCCGATACAGGCACCGGTACGGCGACTGGCACTGGCGTGGACGTTGCGACGGGAGCCTTCGGTATCGTCTTCTTCGGAGCGGACGATGTTTCTATCGCGGGAGCTATTACAGAAGTTGTTGCGATCGACTCGAGCGCCGCTGGTGCGGATGAAGTGGGAACTACGGTGACTGTCGAAGAGGTAGAGGAGGGGGAGGATACATGCTCGGCCTTCGGCTCGCTCGGAGAACCGGCGACGATGATGATCAGCAGGACCAGGACTGTAATGCCGAGATACGGCAGGAATCGTTTCATCTCAATCTTCATCTTCATACGGTATCGTAAAAATGGTATTCTCGCACTAAGCGGACGTGGTCTAACGGTATGACGGTTGCCTTCCAAGCAATCAGCGCGGGTCCGACTCCCGCCGTCCGCACAAAATAGTTCCAGACTGATAGCACCGGTCCGATTCCGGTATCCCGCACAACGACAAAAAAGAGGATTGAAATAACCGCCACAGCTGATATGCTGGCGTGCATATGGAACATTCACCAGAACGACGCAAGGTAGAAGGCGCTCCTGTTCCCAGTCCAACTGAACCTCACGTTGAAATGCATCATGTGCATGGAGAAGATTTCGAGACTGCCACGAGAGAAGAAAAGATCGAGATACAGAAAGAAATACTGGCATATGAAGAAGGAGTGCTGACGGACATGGAGCTGAATCCCACGCTGACGCTTAAAGCGAAGAGGATACTCGCGAGAAACCAGAAGAAGATCATCTCCGAGGCAAGAGAAAACCTCGAAAGGACCGTGGCATCCACATAATATCGAAACAGCCAAAAATCAAAAACCCGCCTAAGGCGGGTTTTTGATACTCTTCTAGTCTAGAAAACCCTTATTTTACTGCATCCTTCAACGCTTTCGCGGCGCGGAACTTCGCGGTGCGCGAAGCGTTGATGTGGATCGTCTCGCCCGTGCGAGGATTACGCCCCTGACGTGCCGGACGCGCCTTCGTCGCGAAGATGCCGAGACCGGCGATTGATACTTCGTCGCCACCCTTCAGGCCGGAAACGACAGAATCAATAACACACTCGACTGCGCGCTCGGCGTCGGACTTGGTCGTGCCGAGAACACCGTGCACCTTGTCTACGATATCTGCTTTGTTCATGAGTATTTTAAATACTTATTTACTAATGGCCCGCCGACGCTCGGATTCGAGTGGGCCTGCCTCGTCGAAGCCGAGCTCTGGCGAGGCGAAGGCGGGTATGGGAGAAAGTATAGGAAATGCGCCATTTTACGCAATACCCTTGCCAGAGCGTGGTGGATAATGCGAAATCAACGGGCGAATTCAACGACGCGGTTTTCGCGGATGATGTTCACCTTAATCTCGCCCGGATATTTGAGTTCTTCTTGGATGCGCTTAGCGATGTTTCGCGCGAGTGTGTGCATCGCGAGGTCAGAGACCTTGCCGGGGTTCACGAAGACGCGTATTTCACGTCCTGCGGCAATAGCATAGACCTTCTCTACGCCGGGGAAGGTGTTCGCGAGGCGTTCCAGGTCGCCGAGGCGCTCCAGATAGCGGTCAACCGTGTCACGGCGTGCGCCGGGGCGGCTGCCCGAGATAGCGTCGGCCACCTGGACGATAACTGCCTCCGGCGTCTCATACGGGTGTTCGTCATGGTGCGACTGCATCGCGAGAATAATATTTTTATCAATGCTGAACTTCTCGAGAATGCGACGACCAATCTCGACATGCGTACCCTGAACCTCATGGTCGACGGCCTTGCCGATATCGTGAAGGAGTGCGGCCGTGCGCGCGACAGCCGGATCGGCGCCGAGTTCGTGAGCGAGCATACCAGCGATATGAGCCATCTCGATAGAATGTACGAGCACGTTCTGCCCATAACTCGTACGGAAATGAAGGCGCCCCAGAAGGGCAGTGAGCTTCGGGTCGAGGCCGGTGACCCCTGCCTCATAAGCAGCTGCCTCTCCTTTTTGTTTGATAATCTCCGCAACCTCGGCTTTCGTCTTCTCCACCGTCTCCTCTATCTTCGCGGGCTGAATACGCCCATCAACAATGAGCTTCTCGAGCGCAATCTTCGCGACAGCGCGACGAAGAGGATCAAAGGAGGAGAGCGTAATCTTGTCCGGCACATCGTCGATAAGCACGTCAACGCCGGTCGCACGTTCGAACGCTTTAATATTTCGGCCTTCTTTGCCAATAATTTTACCCTTCACCTCGTCAGAGGGGAGCGAGACGGAGAGTGACATCACTTCGGCATTCACCGCATTCCCGAGACGATGGATGATATTGGTGAGAATGCCGCGTGCCTTGTCCTCCAAACGTTCGCGGCCATGTGCTTCCAATTTTTGTAGTCGTAACAGTATCGAATCTTCGTAGGTGTGTTCAATTTCAGAAAAAAGTTCCTCGCGCGCCTTGTCCTCAGAGAGGTGCGCGATCTTCGCGAGCTCCTTCGAGCGCTCGCGGGCGAGATTCTCCGCATCATTCTTCGCACGGACCGCCTCCTGTTCGCGCCCGCGCACTTCAACTTCCTTGTCGTCAAGATCGCGCTGGCGGGAATCGAGAAATTCTTCTCGCGCTGCGACACGTTCCTCCTTCAAATTTATTTTTTCTTCGCGCTCTTCGACCGGCGCGAGACGTTCTGTCTCGATGACCTCTCCGCGAAACTCCGCCTCGGCGATAATCTTCGCCGCCTGCTCTTTAGCTTGCAGGATTTTTTGCTTCGTATCAAGTTCAACCGAGCCACGCTGGGCGAGACCAATCAGCACGCGCAGCACATAGCCGAGCGCGATGCCGCCCACGCCCGAAAGCGCGAGCATAATTAATATGATTTTGAGTGACATACGCCCGTTTTGTTATTCCGCACCCCGACAAACGAGATGGGACAAAAGTCCTAAAAAGGGGGGTCCGTGAGGCTTCCGCAACAGTCAATCAGTGGGGCAGAATAGACTTAGTCTAGCACGTATGCAGATATTGCAATATATCTACGCTCGTGGCATAGTTCGACCAGATCGCCCACTTTGGGTCGCTCGTTAATATAGGGAGAACGTCCATGCATTCATCAATGCGCGCTTTTATGCGCAAAGCGTCACTTATCCTCTGTGTACTCTTCGCGATGTTGTTCGCCTTCGTCGAACGAAATACGGGATTGCTCTTGTTATTCGCCGTCACTGCGTCCGCGGTCTTCATCGACGCAATGGTCGTCGATTCCTACCTGCAACGGATCGCAGTAGCTAAGGAGTCGCAGACGTTTCTCGAAACGTTCTTCATAGAGGGGAGTACGTGGAAGTATCTTGGATCAAAAGCCGACCGAGTGGATCAAACGGTTCGAGAACTCAAACAACGGGCGGCTCCGTACCCTGGACTCCAAGAAAAGGTGCTCAAGACCTTGCGCGCCCATGGCATCACCAGTGCGCTTGATCTCTTGGAGAGGGCCGAGAACAGAAAAGTTATCTACCGAAGCTGAAAAGGCGGGGCGCGATTCACATCGCGACCCGCCTTTCTTATTTCCAATTCTGCTAATTAAACACTTTGTCCACGAGACCGTACTTCTTCGCTTCATCGGCAGTCATAAAAAAGTCACGTTCGACGTCCTTCTCGATCTTCTCCAGTTTTTGTCCCGTATTCTTGGCGAGTATTTTATTCAGCACCGCGCGGAGCTTTAGAATCTGCTTCGCGGTGATTTCAATATCGGTCGCCTGACCCTCAGCGCCACCGTGCGGCTGGTGAATCATTACCTCGGCGTTCGGAAGGGCATACCTCTTTCCTTTCTGTCCTGCGGAGAGGAGAATCGCGGCGCCAGAGGCAGCCATGCCAACACATACCGTGGAGACATTCGGCTTCACGTGATTCATCGTATCCGCCATCGCAAGGGTCGCAGTGACTGAACCGCCCGGCGAGTTGATGTAGAGAGAAATATCCTTCTTCGGATCCTCCGCCTCAAGAAAGAGAAGTTGGGCAATGACGAGATTCGCCACGTCGTCGTCAATCGGCCCACCCAAGAAGACGATGCGCTCCTTCAAGAGTCGTGAATAAATATCATAAGCTCGCTCGCCGAACTGGCTCTTCTCGATGACCATCGGAACGAGCATAGAGGCACGCGGTGTGTTTTTGTTCATAATTAGAAAGTTAAACTCTACTACCAAGTGAGACGAGTAGCAAATATATTCTTATGTATTTGCTCGAGACGAACGCAGGGAGAAAGCTTTGTCCTCAAAGCTTACTGTCCGAGTGCTGCGGGAACTTGGTTCTGTGCGATGCGCTGGCCCCAGGCATAGAACGCGCCGATGATAATCATAAGTACAATGATGATAATCGAGATGACGACACCCCACTGCTGCTGTGCGGGCGTCGGTATGCCGGGAAGATTCGACGGGGCATACGTTGGGGCCGGAGCTTGAGGAGCTTGCACCACGGGTGGCTTAGTGGGCGACACAGCCGGTGGAACAAAACGTTCACCGGGCGCGAGAGTTTTTTCATCTTCCATATACCCCTATCTTAGAACAATGCTGCGAGTGTGGCTAGGAGGAGAAGTGCGACGATGTTCGTAATTTTAATCATCGGATTAATCGCCGGACCGGCCGTATCCTTATATGGATCGCCAACCGTGTCGCCGGTGACGGCCGCCTTATGTGCATCCGAACCCTTACCGCCGTGATTACCGTCTTCAATATGCTTCTTCGCATTGTCCCAGGCACCGCCACCGGATGTCATCGAGATTGCAACGAAGAGTCCCGTCACAATAACGCCGAGTAACATGGCACCGAGTGCGTTGAATGCAGCAGTCTTCCCGGCCACGAGGTCCACTATCACGAAGAGCGCGATCGGCGAAAGCACCGGCAAGAGGGAAGGGATGATCATCTCGTGAATGGCCGCCTTCGTCAGCATGTCCACGGCGCGTCCATAGTCCGGCTTCTGGGTGCCCTTCATGATGCCCGGCATCTCCCTAAACTGGCGGCGAACTTCTTCAACAACAGCACCAGCCGCACGTCCAACCGCAGTCATCGCCATACCGCTGAATACATACGGAAGCAATCCTCCAAGGAAGAGCCCGACTACCACCCAAGGATCAGTCAGACTGAAGGCTGGAACTTCAATACCCTTAAAAAAGGCGTAGGTGCCTGAGTGAATAAAATACTTCAGGTCTTCGGTATATGCGGCAAAAAGCACGAGCGCGCCGAGGCCTGCTGAGCCGATGGCGTAGCCCTTCGTCACCGCCTTCGTCGTGTTACCGACGGAGTCGAGTGCATCCGTCACCTTGCGCACGTCGCCCTCGAGTCCGGCCATCTCGGCGATTCCGCCCGCGTTGTCGGTCACCGGACCGAATGCATCTAGGGCGACCACCATACCAGCGAGCGAGAGCATCGTCGACACAGCAATGGCGATACCGAAGAGTCCCGCGAAAGAATAGGCGGAAATGATACCAATACAGATGATAATCGCCGGCATCGCGGTCGCCTCCATAGATACGGCGAGACCCTGGATGACGTTCGTGCCGTGACCAGTAACTGACGCCGCGGCAATCTTCTTAACGGGACGAAAATCCTTGCCGGTGTAATACTCGGTGACCCAGATCAAAGCGCCCGTAACGGCGAGGCCGACGACTCCGGAATAGAAGAGATCATTGCCAGTGAACGTGAGGCCGTTTGTTGTAATGAGAATCGTCTTCATTCCTCCCGGTATGATGCTGTTCATCAGAGGCCAGAGTCCGGCAAGTGAGAGGACACCGGTCGCGATGACACCCTTATAGAGCGCTCCCATAATATTCTCGCTCGCGCCAAGACGGACGAAGAAGGAACCGAAGATGGAGGTGATGGTGCAAAGTGCGGCGATGCCGAGCGGGAGGAGCATCAGCGCGACCTTAGTCCCGCCGGTGAAATAAATCGATGCGAGCACCATCGTGGCGACGGTAGTTACTACATACGTCTCAAAGAGGTCGGCCGCCATGCCGGCGCAGTCGCCGACGTTATCGCCGACGTTATCCGCGATAGTGGCGGGATTGCGTGGATCATCCTCCGGAATGCCGGCCTCCACCTTACCGACCATGTCGCCACCGACATCAGCCCCCTTGGTGAAGATTCCACCGCCGAGACGAGCAAAAATTGAAATCAATGATGCGCCAAAGCCGAGCGCAATGAGAGAGTCCTGGATGATGCGCCCCTCTGCAACCGAATTAATATCAAGGCCGAGAACCGATACGAGGAAGAAGTAGTAGCCGGCGACGCCAATAAGGCCGAGGCCGACGACCAAGAGGCCGGTCACCGTGCCTGAACGGAAGGCGAGCGCGAGCCCCGAGGCGAGACCTTCGCGTGAAGCCTCAGTCGTGCGTACGTTGGCGCGCACCGAGACATTCATACCGATGTAGCCTGTCGCGCCGGAAAGCGCTGCACCGATCAAATAGCCAACTGCGACCTGCCAACCGAGGAAGTACCATGCGAAGGCGAAGATAACGGCGCCGACGATGGCAATTGTCCGGTATTGGCGATTGAGATACGCGCTTGCTCCCTCCTGAATTGCGGCGGCGATCTCTTGCATGCGAGCATTGCCAGGACTCTTTGAGAGTACCGAGCGCACCGCCCATCCGCTATACAGAAGTGCTCCTACGCCACACGCGAGTATCCATCCAAGTGTCAGTTCCATACGATTGTATTATTTTATGTTTGTAGTTTTGAATATACTACGCTCAAGCGAGCGAATCAAAAGAGAAATTCCGATTTTTCTTTTGTGAACGAGCGCGGGGAGAAAGTCCGTATGGGCTTATTCATCCTTCGCCTTGTCGCGATTTTCCTCTTTATCGGCGACGGTTTCATCGCTAGCGGGGAGCTCGGTCAACTCTTCTTCGGCGGGAAGACCAGAGGCCTCCGGCTCTTCTTCGGTCACCGCAGTAAAGCTCTCAGTCGGCATCACTCCCGCTGCCACAGCAGGCTCTGTCTCATCTTCTTTACGAGACGGGTCTCCATCTACGGCGGCAACTGATCCACTATCGGACCCTATAATCTCCGTCCCGGCGACAGAGACGATATCGATGTTCCAGCCGGTCAGCTTCGCTGCGAGACGCACGTTCTGCCCACCGCGGCCGATAGCAAGGGACTGCTCGTCTTCGGCGACCGTGACGGTCGCGCGATGATCGACTTCGTTGAGCACAACCTCGATGGGGGTAGCGGGAGAAAGCGCCTCTTTCACAAATTCTTTTGCGTCATCATTCCATTCAATGATGTCGATGCGTTCGCCGCCGAGCTCGCTCATAACGGTCGAGACGCGCACGCCGCGCTGACCGACAAGAGAACCGACTGGATCCACATGAGGATCGAGTGAGGAGAGTGCGATCTTGGTGCGACTGCCCGGCTCGCGCGCAAGCGCCTTCACCTCGATAGCCCCAGAAGCGAGTTCCGGTGCCTCCATTTCAAAAAGCTTCACGACGAACTTCGGGTGCGCGCGAGAGAGACGCAAATAGACCCCGCGGAATCCTTCATCCACCGCATAGAGATACGCACGGATACGCTCTCCCATGCGATAACGCTCGCCCGGAATCTGTTCCTCGTAGGGAATGATGCCTGTGGTGCGGCCGAGGTCGACGAAGATCGCCCCACGTTCCATACGCTGGACGATACCGCCGACAATCTGACCCTTCTTCTCGCTAAATTCCTCCATCATCGAGAGTTTCTCGGCCTCGCGCACCTTCTGGATAACCACCTGCTTGGCCGTCTGAGCGGCGATACGGCCGAAGTCGTCCTGCGGCTCGAGCGGGAAGATGATTTCTTCACCGAGAATCGCGCCGCGCTTAATCAGCTTCGCATCAGTGAGCAAAAGGTGCTTCTCTGAATCGAAGCGGGGGAGTTCGCCTTCGGCGAGCTGCTCTTCATCGGCGTGATAGGCGTGGGCGTGCTGATGCTCCTCGGGAATTTCTTCACCGGGCGCGGGGAAACGCACCGTCGTATCATCAACGACGGTTTTTATTTGTTCAAAGGAGATGGTGCCGGTGTTGAGGTCTATCGAAGCATGAATGACTTGTCCGCGCTTGCCGTATTCGCGCTTGTAGGCGGTGGCCATAGCACTCTCGATGGCTTCTATCATCGTCTCACGGCTGATGCCTCGATCCTCGAACTCTCCGAGCACTGCATTGATGGTTTTCAAATCAATCATATATGGAATGTGTATGTCGCACGTTTTTAAGCAGAAAGTCCGCACCACAAGAGTACCCCCGAGTTTCTAACTCGCTTCGCTCGAAGAAACTCTAAGTCGCTTAGCGGACCTTCAGGTATTGTCTAGTATACCAGAGGTGCCTCTTGCGTCAACTATCCTCCTTTATTGAGAGAGTGATAATACGCAGTATCAGACATCCCCCCTTTTCGTTCCCCATTTTCTTCCTCGTCATCCAGAGGCGCCTCGCCGATCGAAGCAAGATACTTGCGAATAATATCTGCTGTCACGTCGCGGTCATGCATTTCTATCAATGTTTTGCGCTGTTGTGGAGACACATTAGGGGCCTGATTGGAAATGCGTGTAATCGTGTCCATGATCTCGTTATGGATTACGGCTTGTTTCGGACTTGAGTAGGCAGCTCGGTGGCGAATAAAAGCTTGCGGCGAATACGACTCGTGTATTGCTCTGTCGCGAGCCTTGATGTAATTCCGACACTTCTGCACGAACACTGCACGGGTCTCGTCCGTACCAAACAAAGACAATACTTGTTCAACCTTCTCCTTCGCACTCAACTGTTCTGCTTCAGATCCAGAACTGTCGGGCCCCTTGGGGGGTGGATGTTCCATGGTGTGTAAATGATATCACATGTGAAAAGAGCGCCGCGCCGAGGGTTCGACGCGCTATACTTTAATACATATGCACGTTTCAGAGGGGGAGCTGAAAGAATTCATTATTGATTCGGGCCTTGTTGCCAAGAAGGAGATCGATGCGGCTGCCGAGGAGGCGAAGCAGAAGGGACAGTCGCTCGGCGATATCCTCGTTTCGCGCGGAGCGTTGACCGAAGATGCTCTCCGGCGCATCCAAGCGTATGTGCTCGGCATTCCGTTCGTTAATCTTAAAGACCACCGTATCCCGACTGAAGCCCTCTCTCTTATTCCAGAACCCATCGCCCGCACGCACAACATCATCGCGTACAAGAAAGGCGCTGATTCTCTCGAAGTAGCGATGCTTGATGTCGAAGACCTCGCTTCTATTGATTCGGTGAGAAAGAAGACCGGTCTTAAGATTTTGAGCCGGCTCACCGACACTGAGAGCATCAAGTCTGCTCTACTGCAGTACCAGAAGTCGTTGAAAGACGAATTTGGAGACATTATTTCGACTGAGGCGGGGAAGATAAAGGTCATCGCAGATGGGAATAAGGACCTCTCTGGCGACGACTTGAAAAAAATGGCAGAGGATTTACCGGTCGTGAGAATCATTGACACACTTCTACGACACGCCATCGTGCAGGGAGCATCCGATATTCACATCGAGCCGATGGAACAGGAAGTGATGGTGCGCTACCGCATCGACGGCATCCTTCATGACGCGATGACTCTGCCGAAGGCGGCGGCAGCGGGCATTGTCGCGCGCATCAAGGTTCTCTCAAATCTGAAGCTCGATGAAAAACGCCTTCCGCAGGACGGTCGCTTTAAGATGGAGACCGATGCAGATCGCGTATCCTTCCGTGTCTCTATTCTTCCGACATTCTTCGGCGAGAAGACAGTGATGCGCCTTCTCCGCGAGACCGGCGAAGGATTCACGCTCGAGGTCCTCGGCCTTCATGGCGAAAACATGGAGCGCATTCATCATGCACTGAAGCAGACGACCGGCATCATCCTTATCTCGGGACCGACCGGCTCAGGGAAGACCACCACGCTCTATACGATGCTTGATATTTTGAACCGTCCGGACGTAAATATTTCTACCATTGAAGATCCAATCGAATATCAGATGAAACGCGTGAATCAGACACAGGTAAATCCGCAAATCGGCTTCACGTTCGCCAACGGACTTCGTTCGCTCGTTCGCCAGGACCCAGACATCATTATGGTCGGCGAGATTCGCGACAGCGAGACGGCTTCCCTCGCCATCAATGCCGCGCTCACCGGCCATCTCGTACTCTCAACCATTCACACCAATAGCGCCTCAGGCGCTATTCCGCGCCTTATTGATATGGGGGTGGAGCCATTCCTTCTTGTTTCCACTATTCGCGTCATTGTGGGTCAGCGACTCGTCCGCAGGCTCTGTGACAGTAAAGAGTCGTATACCGTCGATGTGGCGACGCGTGCAAAAATCGCTAACGAAGAGTCTTTCGCCGTCGCAT
Organism: Patescibacteria group bacterium; assembly: GCA_024653825.1. Classification (GTDB taxonomy): domain Bacteria; phylum Patescibacteriota; class Minisyncoccia; order Phycocordibacterales; family Phycocordibacteraceae; genus C7867-001. Next base: position 15,718 of record JANLHF010000001.1, read on the forward strand.
TTAAGGCACTCGAGGACGAGAAACTGGTAAAAAAAGGTTCCACGCTCAACGATATTTCCTTCTGCCGTCCCCTCCCGTCCGCAGAATGCGCCGATGGCTACAAGAGCCGTATTGGTATCCACGAAGTGCTCTCAGTCTCACCCGCAGTACGCGAGATTATTCTTCATTCGAGCACGAGCGATGCTATTGAAGCCCAGGCGAAGAAAGAGGGTATGCTCACGATGATCGAGGACGGACTGTATAAAGCCGCGCGCGGCGTTACCTCGCTCGAAGAAGTCCTTCGCGCGATATCCGAATAGAATGAAATGAAATTCCGCACCACCATACGAAAGAAGGGAGCATCAGATGAAGTTCGAATCATCGAAGCTCCTTCGCGCTTCGCCGTGTATGACCTCATAAAAAACGAGGGGGGAACTGTCGTGGCGATTTCAGAACAACGCGAGTTCGGATTCGGCGCGATGTCTCGTTTCAACATCACCATCGGGACGGGGATTAAACGTGCTGAGATCATACGTACGGCGAAGAATCTCTCCGCGATGCTCTCTGCGGGGCTTTCTCTCTCACGTGCACTCTCGGTCATCGAGCGACAATCGAGCAATGTTTATTTAAAGAAGGTGGCAGTCGGTCTTTCTGCATCAGTGAGAAAAGGGTCCTCATTCCATGAGGCGCTCGCGCTCTACCCGGCGGTATTCCCTAAGATTTTCGTCGCGATGGTACGCGCGGGAGAAGAATCGGGGTCTCTCTCCGATTCACTCCTCGTGGTTGCTCTTCAAATGGAGCGTTCGGAGGAGCTCGTGAAAAAAATAAAGGGGGCGATGATCTATCCGGCGATTGTTATTACCGCGGTCATTATCGTCGGCATTCTGATGCTCATTTATGTCGTCCCCACCCTGACCAGCACCTTCACCTCGCTCGACGTTAAGGTCCCGCTCGCCACTCGTATCATCGTCGCGCTGTCGGACTTTATGGTGCAACACACAGTCGCCGTGCTTGCCATACTCGCGGCACTCGTCATCGGTGGCATCGCCTTCGTCCGATCGCGTCTCGGAAGTGCCTTGGTACTCTCGGTATCGCTTCATCTGCCAGTTATAGGAGAACTGATACGGGAAACGTACTCCGCACGGACCGCACGCACTCTCTCTTCACTCCTCTCCGCGGGAGTTCCGGTACTTGATGCTCTTTCTATCACAAAAGAAGTGGTGTACGCACAAGCTTTTGCGAATGTTGTGGAAGAAGCTGAGACACATGTTCGAAAAGGGGAACTTCTTTCTGAAGCTTTTGCACAACATACGAAGCTCTATCCTATCCTCATGAGCGACATGCTCGCTGTGGGGGAAGAGACTGGTAAGGTCGCGGAAATGTTGAAACAGATTGCCGAATTTTATGAGGAGGATGTCGCACAGAAGACAAAAGATCTTTCAACCATCATCGAACCGATCCTGATGCTCGTCATCGGAACCTTCGTCGGCATCTTCGCGGTCTCAATGATTGCGCCGATCTACCAGCTCTCATCAGCGATTTAATGCTCATGAACGGTACTGGTCGTCGTCGGAAGTATAGGACCGGATTTAGTCTTATCGATGTTGTGGTCGGTGTTGCGCTTATGCTCATCCTGTTCCTTGCACTCTTCGGCGTTCTGCGAGCATCGCTTCTCGTCTCATCGCTTGCGCGGGCGAAGGCAGGATCGACAACAATCGCTGAGACGCAGATGGAGTATCTGCGCAGTCTTTCCTATGATTTACTCGGCACCGTCGGAGGGATTCCCCCCGGCATCGTTACCCAAGACACCCAAGCGGAGGAAAATGGCATTACGTATGCCATACATACGTTCATCGGATACCGAGACGACCCAGCTGACGGCACTGGACAGGATGACACGAACGGCATCATAACCGATTATAAGCGCGCCGAAGTAACAGTTTCATACACGGTAGGCGGTCAGACGAAATTTGCGTCGTTTACTTCAAATTTCTCGCCCCCGGGTTTAGAAACGACAGTCGGAGGCGGAACACTGGAAGTTGCTGTAGTGAATGCAGCCGGATCGCCCGTTCCTGATGCTTCGGTCGCAATTACAAATACTGCAATATCTCCTGCGGTAGACATCGCAACCTTTACCGGTCTCGACGGTATTGTCTCACTCCCGGGCGCTGCGACCTCTTCGGCGTACCAGATTAGCATCTCTAAGTCCGAGTATTCAAGCGCGCAGACGTATGCCAGAGACGCGACCAACCAAAATCCGAACCCAGGGTATCTTACGGTCGCAACGAACCAAACAACCGTCGGAACATTTGCCATAGACTTACTTTCTACCTTCTCCCTTGCAACCTTTTCTCCGATTGCGACCAGCACGTTCACTGACACCTTTGCCGACGATACAAAAATCACCGCTATGGACTCTGTGAGTATCACAGACGGAACGCTTGCCCTGGCAAACGGGGCGACGACAGGTTCCGCGCGCGCCGTCACTGTACATCCTGCACACCTCGTACACTGGGGAGAGGTTTCGGCGACACTCGCGGTCCCCACAGACGCGTCCGCTGCACTTCATATATATGATGCCTCCGGAAATTTATTGCCGGATTCGGCCCTCCCGGGAAATACAGAAGGTTTCCCAAGTTTCCCCGTATCGCTCTTCGCCGTCTCAACAACAACCTATCCTTCACTCGCTCTCGGTGCTTCTCTTTCTACGTCAGCCGATTCACCGTCGCTATTCGACTGGTCGCTCTCTTACACGGACGGCCCGACACCTTTGCCGAACGTCACTTTCACACTGACCGGAGCGAAGACCATCGGCTCAACAGGAGACGGCAGTCCCTTATACAAAACAACTGCAACTGAATCGACTGGAACGAATGCGCAGACGTCGCTCACAATTGAAGAGGATAGGTATACGCTTGGTATTTCCGGATACGACATTGTCGACGCTTGTCCCGCACCTCCGTATGCACTTGCCCCAGGAACGCTTTCATTTGCTTCGCTCGTTCTCGGGACGGCGACGACAAATTCTTTGCGCGTACTCGTTTCAAATAACGAGGGCGCCGCAGTAGACGGAGCACTTGTCACACTCTCTCGTGCTGGTTTTTCAGAGGACGCAGTGAGCTCTTCGTGCGGAGCAGCCTATTTCAGCGGTATTACGTCCGCAAGTAATTACACGCTTACTATCGCAAAGACGGGGTATACTACAATTGTCCTCGCCAACGTCTCAGTCGCTGGTCCTTCGACGTATAGTGCAAATTTCCCGTAGTCTTATGCACTCCTCTCTTTCACGCGGTCTGACGCTTATTGAAACCATCGTTGTTGTGGCGCTTACCGCTTTCATTCTTATCGTGCTTTCAAGCCTCATTCAGTATTTTTATAAAACGAACGCCTATACGCTCCAACAATCACAAGCGGTCAACAGCGCGCGCACGAGTATTGAACATGCGATGACTGACCTGCGCGAAGCTTCTTACGGCGCCGATGGATCCTATCCGGTACTTTCAGCGGCTACTTCAAGCGTGACATTTTTTGCAGATACGGACAACAGTGGAACCGTCGAAAAAGTCCGTTACTACCTATCTGGAACAACGCTGTACCGCGGAAATACTCCCCCAGGAGGGGATTCTCCCTCGTACGACGGACAAACGGAAGCAACGACCCTCGTCGTAAACAACATTCGAAACGGTTCCTCGACACCTCTTTTTACGTATATTGACGCCGATGGAAATCAACTCGTTGCTCCTATTAATATCGCCTCAATCGCCTCGGTGCGCACGACGGTTCTCACTGACGTGGATCCTAACCGAGCTCCGTTGGTATACACGCTCTCGGGAAGTGCGACACTACGGAACATACATAATATGAATACACAATGACTTCATTTTCTCGCCGTCCTCGTGGCTCTATTATGCTCTTGGTTCTGGTGTTTGCCGGCATCTTTTCCACGGTACTTACCGCACTTTCCGGATATGTCCTCGTCCAAAACCGCTCGGAAGACGCTGCCCGTACCAAGGTACAAGCTTTTTCGGTGGCCGAAGCGGGTCTCGAATACTATCGCTGGTATCTCGAACATTTTCCGAACGACCTCACGAACGGTACGGGTGATGCCGGACCGTATCCGGTCACTATTTCCGCGCCTGAAGGGGGCATCGCGGGGACGGCATCGCTCACCATTACGGCGAATACGTCCTGCGCACAAACAACTTCGATTGATATTTCATCTACCGGCACGTCAACTGAAGATCCTTCATTTCCGCAGACGCTTGTTGCCCGCTATGCTCGTCCTTCAGTCGCTTCGTATTCATATATCGTCCATGACAGTGTGTGGGCTGGTGCCGATCGCGTCATAAACGGTCCTTATCATTCCAACGGTGGCATCCGTATGGATGGCACATCGAATGCGCCGGTCACAAGTTCACTTTCCACGTGGATCTGCACCTCCAATTTCGGATGTTCGCACAACACGAGCGAACCGGGCGTCTTTGGTGCAGGAACCGACCAGAACCTCTGGGACTATCCGACGCCGCAAGTGAATTTTGCCGGCATTGCCGCTGACTTTTCCTCACTCAAAACAACCGCGCAGTCAGGCGGCATATACCTCCCGCGCTACAGTTCGGGCAACAGCGGGAGCAATGCATATCACAAGGGCTACCATCTCGTCTTCAGCGAAAACGGTACGGTCACGGTCTGGCATGTCACGTCAACGACCAAATTGAATGTGACACCCGTCAACAGCAGTGACCCCTCAACCGATTACGCACTCATTAATAACGAGACGCGTGATGCAACCTACACGCTTCCGGCGAGTTGCGGACTCATCTTCATCGAGGACAACACGTGGATAGAAGGAACAATTCCCTCAAAGGTCACTGTCGTTGTCGCGAATGTAAGCGATACCGGCGTCGTCCCCGATGCCTTTCTCCACGGAACCATTACGTACGCCTCAAACGGCGGCACGAGCGGACTCACTCTCATTTCAGAACACAATATACTCATTGCTCCCGATTCGCCGCAGGATATGACCTTGGACGGAGTTTTTGTTGCACAATCAGGAGCATTCGGCCGCAATTATTATTCCTGTTCTTCGTACCCTTCATACAGTCAAAAAGGAACGCTCACCATTCTCGGCTCAACCATTTCGTATAAACGTACCGGAACGCAATGGACCGGTTCAGCATGCGGAAAAAATTACTCCTCCGGATACGCAACGCGCATTGATTCATTTGATCGGGCTCTCGCGAATAATCCTCCTCCTTTTACGCCAACAACCTCAACTGATTTTCGGTTTGTCGACTGGCGGCAGGAATAGGCCGTCGACACATTCTGGCTGGTATACTATCCCTATGCTCATTGTCGCGAATTGGAAGGCCTATATAGAAGACCTCGCAAAGGCGAAAAAGCTTTTTGCGCTCGGGAAACGCCTTTCAAGCGCGGCCGGTATCTCTATCGTCCTTGCGCCACCAGCACCGTTCCTTGGTATTCTTGCCGCAAAAAATAAATCCGCGGTCACTTTTGCCGCACAAGATGTCTCGCGCACCACTGGAGGAGCGAACACCGGCGAAGTCCCGGCACAGGCGTATGCGGCAGTAGGCGCGACCTATGCGATTGTTGGCCATTCTGAACGTCGGGCAACGGGAGATACCGACGCCATCGTCGCCGAGAAGCTCGCTCATGCACTCGTAAACGGTCTCACTCCCATCCTTTGTGTCGGCGAAAGAGAGCGCGACGGAGAAGGGCGATATCTTGCTGTCATCCGCGAAGAATTGACGGTCGCCATCGAATCGCTCACCCCGAAGGAACGCGCGAAGGTTATTATTGCCTATGAACCGCTCTGGGCGATAGGGAAGACTGCTGATGCCGCGATTGAGCCGGATGATCTCGGTGAAATGGTGCTCTACATCCGCAAGGTCCTTGCAGAGCTGCTGCCCGGGAAGAGTTCCCGCGGGGCGCTCGTGCTCTATGGTGGCTCGGCAGAACCGGATAATATCCGCGCGCTAGCAGCGAGTACGAGCGTCGACGGATTCCTCATCGGGCACGCATCGGTTGACCCTCACTCCTTTTCTCTCCTGGTAAAAAATCTTTCCTAACAATGCGCACGGTCCGCGACATTCAACTATTCGAACACGTACCGATACTCGTGCGCGCGGCGCTCAATGTGCCGGTCGAGAACGGCCGCGTTACCAACGATTACCGACTCCGGCGCGCACTTCCGACCATTCAGTATCTGTGTGAACGAGGGGCAAGAGTTGTTCTCATCAGCCATCTCGGCGAACAGGGGACCGAAACGCTCGCGCCGGTTGCGGAGGCGCTCGGGAAACTCATCTCCGGTGTCTCATTCTGCGGAGAGACCGTTGGCGCGCGGGCGCGCGACGCGATCCGCACTCTCGCACCCGGAGGAGTCCTTGTGCTGGAAAATCTACGCCGTAATCGGGGAGAGAAAATGAACGATTCTTCATTCGCCCATGAGCTTTCTTCTCTCGGCGACGTGTTCGTGCAAGATTCTTTTGATACCTGTCATCGCTTTCATTCCTCCATCGTCGGCGTCCCCTCTCTTCTTCCCAACTATGCCGGCCTGCTTCTTGAAGAAGAGATTGAGGAGCTCACGCGCGCGCTCGCACCCGCACATCCCGCACTCGCCGTCATCGGAGGAATGAAATTCAGCACCAAGGAACCTACGATTACCTCTTTACTCGCGGTCTATGATCAGGTCTTTGTCGGCGGAGCTCTCGCCGATGACTTCTTCAGAGCCTCGGGGCAAGAAGTGGGGAGGTCTCTCATTTCAGGGGCAGATCCGTCGCATGTTAAACGTCTGCTTACCAATAAGAAACTTGTTCTGCCGATTGATTCGGTGGTCGTCCCCGCAACCGCACTTGGCGAGAAAAATATATATGAGAAAGCGCGCGTTGCGACATTCGGACAGGTTCACCCTGATGAAACCATTCTTGATAACGGACCGGCCACCGTGGCACTTCTCGCTAATCTCGTAAAAAAAGCAAAAACAATTCTCTGGAACGGCCCCCTGGGGAATTATGAGAACGGATTCGTCGACGCGACCGATGCCCTCGCGCGTGCCATCACTGCTTCGAGCGCCCGTTCGATCGTCGGAGGGGGGGACACGGTCGCATCAATTGAAGGTCTTCGGCTGTTGCCAAAATTCTCTTTCGTCTCTACCGGAGGAGGGGCGATGTTGGAATTCCTCGCCAAAGGAACCCTGCCCGGCATCGAGGCATTAGACAATAGGTGATTTGAGTGGTAGTTTTTTTAGTGGTGAAAGGTTATTCACTATAAAAAGTGGAGGAACGTATGAAAGTCTGGCACTTGGGCTGTTTGATTATCGCCCTCGCAGTACTCTGGGGAGTCGGCCTGCTCCTCGGTTTCAAGAACGAATACGTCCTATCCGTGTGCGGCGTGATCGCCTTCGGCGTTATCGCCTACATGGAGGGCCACGACGCCCTGAGGGGAGAGGGAGAAAATCGAGAGGGCGAAAAAAGAGTGTAGGTGTAGGCCGCCCGTGCGAGCGCCGACCTTCGGGATCGGCGTTTTTTATTTAAACGAGCCCTATCGTGTCATCAAACTTCCGCGGGATGAGGTGTATATGCACGTGTGGCACATCTTTCCCGACGATAGAGAGTTGAATATAGTCGGCCCCCATTTTTTCTTTCAGCTCACGCGCAAGTTTCCGCGCAACTTTGAATAGGTCATTCGCGATGTCATCTGGCAATTCCCAAAACCACTGATAATGCCTTGAGGGGACCACGAGTGTGTGGCCGGGGCGTACCGGCTGATAATCGGGGAGCGAGACTATTCTTTCGTCCTCGTGGTGGGCCTTCTCGCTTGGAACCTCGCCGGCAATTATTTTGCAAAAAATACAGCCTGCACTGATGGGAGTAGAAGTGTTTTCCATCGCTTAAGTATACAATAGCCATTACATGTTCCCGCTCCATGACCCACTTACTGTCGCGCTCCGCGAAGAGTTACGCGAATATGACGATCTCACCGCGGCGCTTCTTGCGCGACGCGGGATCCTGACGAAAGAAGATGCGGAAAAATTCCTAAACCCCTCCTACGATCTGCACCTCCATGATCCATTTCTGATGACGGATATGAAAAAAGCCGCACGGCGGTTTGCTGATGCGATTATGTCCGGAGAAAAAATAGCCGTGTGGAGTGACTACGACTGCGATGGCATTCCGGGCGCCGTTTTGATACACGATTTTCTGAAAAAAGTCGGCGCGAATTTTGAAAATTATATTCCGCACCGGCACGAAGAAGGATACGGGATGAATGTGGGCGGGGTAGAGAAACTCGCGAAGAACGAGGCGAAACTAATCGTCACCGTTGATTCCGGCATTACTGATACTGAGCCCGTCGCACGTGCAAATGAATTAGGAATAGAAGTCATCGTGACTGACCATCATTTACCTCGCCTCGCCGAAGCTCAAAGCGAAGGCGGGGCGGGAATAATTCTACCGAACGCATTTGCAATCTTAAATCCGAATGCACGCACCGACGAGACGTATCCCTTCCGTTCGCTCTGCGGCTCAGGTGTCGCATGGAAGCTTGTGTGCGCGACGCTCGCGATAGAGCCGAAGCTGCGCGAGAAAGTACCAGAAGGATGGGAGAAATGGCTCCTCGACATGGTCGGCCTCGCAACTATTGCGGACATGGTCCCACTCGTCGACGAGAATCGTTTGCTCGCAACGTATGGACTCATAGTGATGCGGAAATCACCACGCATTGGTTTACAGAAACTCTGCCGTGGGATGCGTGTGAACCAAAGAACTATTTCAGAAGACGATGTCGGCTTTATGATCGCGCCGCGAGTAAACGCGGCAAGTCGTCTCGGCGAAGCGCGCGATGCATTTACACTCTTTACGACTACTGACGAAAGTGAGGCGGATCTGCTTGCAAAGAAACTAGAGAAATTAAATCGCGAGCGCAAGGCGCAGGCGGGCGCCATCACGCGTGCGGTGCACGCGCGACTCAAAGAGCGCGAGGTGCGCAGCATCATCGCGCTTGGCGACCCCGAGTGGCGACCAGCGCTTCTCGGTCTCGTTGCCAACACAATTGCCGACGAATACGAGCGGCCGGTGTTTCTCTGGGGGAGGGAAGGAAATATGAGCTTGAAGGGGTCATTCCGAAGTGGCGGCGTCGCACAGATGATGGAGGTGATGCGCACAGCCGAGAATGTGTTCGCCCAGTTCGGCGGACACGCGGCCGCGGGCGGTTTCACCATCATTGATACTGAAGTATTTTTTCTTGAAGACCGCCTAAACGAGGCGTACGCGAAACTCGCGAGCGAAAAAGTAGAAGACGACCTCTCCCAGCACGCCGATGCTGTGGTGACTCCGGAAGAGATTTCTGTTTCATTCCTGCGGAGTGTGGAGAAGCTCACTCCTTTTGGTATAATCAACCCTAAACCCGTGTTCTTGCTACGTGAAGTCTCTGTGCGAGAGATTTCACGCTTCGGGAAAGCAGAGGAGCATTTGAAATTAAAAATTGATGTGAATGGGAGGAACGGAACGATTGATGCGGTAACATTTTTTGCAAAAGGTTCGCTTGCGCGCACCGCGGAGAAACTCTCGGTCGGCGATCATGCTCATTTCCTCGCACATCTTGAACGCGACACCTTCAGCAGGGGAAATCCGGTGCGTCTAAGACTTTTAGATATTAGGGTTGTTTAATTAGAGGCTAAAGAGTAGTGTTCTCGCAGGACGGGACCAATTCCCGGAAAGGAGAGCTACATGCTGTCTGGAGCTGAACATCTCGCGTTTTGTAAGAAGCACGCGTTGCAGGTTCTCGCTGTAAACCTGATAGGTGATGCTTGGGCAACCTTCGTAATCGACCTGGATGCGCATCCCGATACCAAAATGACGCCGTCGAAGCTGATGATGTCGATGATGGTGGTGCAGGCTCCGGAGCTGACCAAGGAGCACATGAAAAAGTTCATCGAGGGATACAACCCGCACGGCATAGGCTTGGGTTAAGCCGCTCAACGGACACCGCGTCTGTATGAGCGGTTCTGTTTTTATAGATAGGCTCAAACGTACGGTGTATACTTCGCGCAATGCAATTCACCATTCATGCTGACGGGGGCTCAAGGGGGAACCCGGGGCCGAGCGGCGCCGGCGCGATGATACGCGACCACCTAGGGAACTCGGTCGCGAGCGTCTCGCAGTTCCTCGGTACGCGCACGAACAACTACGCCGAGTATGAGGCGGTCATTCTAGCTTTTGAAGCACTCGCGAAGCTCGTCCCCTCCAAGATGCGGGCGAAGACAGAAGTGATAGTGAAGATGGACAGCGAACTCGTGGTGAAGCAGATGAAAAAAGAGTATAAAGTGAAGCATCCGGTATTGAAAGGGCAGTATGCCCGCCTCACCCACGCCGCCGGCGCCTTCGGCACCGTCACCTTCACCCACGTCCCGCGCGCACAAAATAGTGACGCCGACGCCCTCGCGAACGAAGCGATGGATCGGGGAAGTTAATATGAAAACGCTTAAATTCGCACCGCATCTGGTGGAGAAAATTCTCTCGGGCGAAAAGACCGCCACGTGGCGATTGTTTGATGACAAAGACCTGAAGGAAGGCGATGAACTAATTTTCATCAATAAAGAAACAGGCGAGCAATTCGGCACCGCAACGATTACATCTCTCAAGGTGACGACACTCGGCACACTCACCGACGAAGATCGAGCCGGGCACGAGAAATACACGTCAGATGATGAAATATACGCAAGCTTCCGAAAATACTACGGCGACAAAGTTGACGAGAATTCGGAAGTGAAGATTCTGACTTTTGATTTCAAAGATAAGTAGTTTTGGTTGGGCATGAATTTTCTCATCGCCATCGTTTCAGGATTTGCGAGTGGGGTAGGGGTACGACCGGTTTAAACATTTGACGAGACGAGTTATAAGTGCTACTCTTCATTTGGGGAATCCGCCCACAACATTATAAAGGAGTTTCTCGTGAGCACTGCACTTTTGAAACAGCTGTTGTACGGGAAGGACTTTTCGCTTCATGGTCCAGCCGATTTCCTCCACCTCTGCGAGGAGTGGAAGGCAGACATCAAGCCGGAGTCTTTCGATCCGCTCATCCCTTTGACCGGAGGAATGAGCTTCCAGATCGTGAATGACAATCGATCCGGACAAGCGCTCGTATTCGGAAATGACTGGGTGAACCAATGCATCCGCGCCGGGGCAAATACGAAGAATGCGGTGATTTGTTTGGCATCGAATTTCGATGACCACATGGGTCTCGTCGCACTTTCGCTCGAGCTCGGCATGGTCGCGCTGAAGCCGAGGACTCCCGACGGCCTCCGCATCGACGCAAATACCTTCATGGAAATCCTCAACGAGGTCTTCGTGAAGGACTACGCACACGTTCAGAGAATGTCGAGCGAATGGGGTGTCGACGGCATCAAAGAAGGCATCGAGATAGGCCCGAAACGGACCCGTTCCATCTGGCGCGATGAGCTCGGCTATGATGTTCTGATCCACCCGGTCACTCTCGAGCCGTGCAGACACGAAGACGGTTCCGCACTTAAATACAACGGCACGATTCACTCCTCGAGCGAGGACAAATGCCATTTCGCGTTTGAGCATCACACGACCGGAGAAGAAGTTCTCTCGCAAGTCTTCCTTCCTGCTTGACCTGCCTTGGTCACACAGCGCCGCCCAAACAACTTAGGGCGGCGTCTTATTTTTGATACGATGCATTCATGAGCATCCTTGTCGCAGTGGTTGCAGGGTTCGCGAGCGGGATTTCTCTCCGCTCGCTTTTTTATTTCGACTGGGAACCGGTGGTGTTTGTTTTGATGATGGCGGCGCTGATTGGCGCGTTTGCTTTTATGAAGCCGCGGCGAGCATACACGCTCGGTGCGGTGTTTTTTATTTTTGTCGCGCTCGGGATGGGGAGGTCAGCGATCGCAGACACGCCCGCGCCGGAAGCGTTTACGCGTGACCTGAAGCATCGTGTCTCCTACGACGCCGTCGTCGTGGGAGACCCCGACATCCGCGAGAAGAGTCAGCGAATTGCTGTTGAAGTTATTTCAGGAGAAGACAAAGTGGGAATGCTCGCCGTGATGCCGCTCTCGGCGAGAGTGGCAGTGGGCGACCGCGTGCGCGTGTACGGCACACTCTCCCTCCCACAAGCATTTGAGACAGACGGCGGACGCACCTTCCGCTACGACAAATACCTTCAGGCGCGAAATGTCCGCTTCCTCCTTCAGTTCGGGACGATATACACGCGAGAACCGGCACCGTGGTATTCCGTCCCCGCTGCGCTCGCACACATGAAGCACACATTCTTAGACGGACTCAACCGTGCGTTACCAAACCCGCCAGCGGCGCTCGCGGGCGGCATCGTGATAGGAGGGAAGCAGGGGCTCGGCACCGAGCTCCAAGACGCCTTCACACGCTCGGGACTCGTACAGATAATTGTGCTCTCCGGATACAACGTGATGATAGTGGCCGAATGGGTGATGGCATTCCTCGCCCTTCTTCTCTTGCCACGCCGGCTCCAGTACTTCGCCGGCGGGGCGGCGCTTCTCTTGTTCGTCGGCATCGCCGGTATCTCTGCCACCGCCGTGCGCGCCGCGATCATGGCGGTCATCGCGCTCTACGCGCGCGCGACCGGCCGCTCTTATGCCGCGAGCCGTGCACTGCTCTTCACCGTCTTCTTGATGATTGTGTGGAATCCTCTCTATTTATGCTTTGACCCCGGCTTCGGACTCTCCGTCGCCGCGACCGCGGGCATCATCTGGCTCTCGCCAATCATCGAAGCGCGCCTCACTCGCTTGCGGCCCTTTTTAAAAAACGCCGTGGCGACGACGCTCGCTGCACAAATTTCAGTATTACCGCTCCTTCTCTACAACATCGGGCTCTTCTCGCTCGTCGCCCTACCAGCAAATCTTCTCGTCAATCCGCTCATGCCACTCGCGATGGCTTCGGCCGCTATCGCAGGCGTCGTCGGCATGACCATCGGACCTTTCGTCCCGATTATCGCGACCATTGTCGGCTATCCCGCCCTCATCCTCATGCGCTATCTTATTTTTATTGCAGAAAAAAGTTCCGCACTGCCGTATGCGGCGTTCACGATTGCCCGTTTCCCATTTTTACTCGTCCTCGCCGCTTACGTGGCGCTCGTCTGGGTAGTCGCTTCAAAACGCTTCTCAACGACAGACCAATTCAAGTTCGCCAAGAAGGCGTCCACATAATTCTTCTTCTCCGCTGGCACATAGTCCACCATAAAGGCGTGCTCCCAGAGGTCGAGCGCAAGGATGATGGGACAGCCAGCGAGCTGTCCGAGTTCGTGATCGTTTACAAAGACGGTGTGCAAAGTATTCGCATCTTTATAGACGACGGCCCAGCCAATACCTCTGCTCCCAGCAACTTCCTTTATATGCGCGATGAAGTTCTCGCCACTGCCGTACTTCTCTGCCGCCGCTTTCGCGAGCGCGCTTTCTGTGTTCATTTCGCTACTTCCTTCCTCCAGTTGCTCAAAATAGTATTCGTGCATGCGCATACCATCAAACTCAAAAGCGAAACGTCGGCGGAGTTCGGTGATGAGATAGGCGTTTCCTTCGGCATCTGCTTCTTTGAGCGTTTTAATCTTCTCCATAATTAAATTCACGTGCTTCACGTAGCCCTCATACAATCCAAGATGCACTTTGATCTGTTTCTCCGACAATCCCGTGAGGGAAGGGAGGTTAAATGTTTTTGCTGTGTAGGTCATAGCAGAATAATAGCAGAGGAGGGGACGGCCGGAAAATAAAAAACGCCGTTTCCTTTTCAGGGCGTGCGCTTTCTGTCGATCAGAGCTTGCGTGAAGATATCGCAGCTCCGCGCTCACGAAATTCGGTGCCCGATATCCGGACCACCTGCACACCGGCAAGCGAACCGGCCTCAACGCCGGTATTGATGGAATAACCATCCACATCAACCAGGCGCCGCACGAGCAGGTCGAACTTCCCGCCGAAGAGCTCCACCAACCGACGCGGACGGAGCTTTACCTCCACCTGCCACACACTCTTGATGGATTCTCCAAGGGGGTGGGCCTTGAGATCCCCAAGGAAAAAACCCCCGACTGCCTGATATCCCCTCGAATCCGTAACCGGCCTCGCGGTAACCTTCATCATCCGTCTCCTCTCTCCATAAACAAACCTGCCTAAAAATATACAGGCGTATTAATATTTGTCAATTCTCGCCGACGCTCTTTCTTTGTTAGATAGCTCCCGCTTTCTTGAGCGCGGCGAAGGCGCCGTTCTCCTGTCGAAGACAAAAGAAAGCGCCCTTCGGGGCGCTTCAAAAAATACACATAGAAGCGTGTAGCCTACGGCTGCCTTCTACTTATGGCCCCACAGTTGTGACAGCGCCACGTCCATTCACAGTTCCAAACCACAAACTCCCACTTGTGGTCGCAACCATCGACCCGATAGTTTTATTTTTTCTTGCTTAAGCCACACTTGAAACATCTGTCATAACCACCACTCCAAATCCAGTCGTGCTCACAATCAAATTGTGCCATGTCCTTATCTCCTTTCTGATTTTCTTCTAGTCCCACTATTTGTGTCTTTTGTCCGTGGAACCAAGAGCTTCATCTCCGGCGGAAGTGTAAATACCGCACGAACGATCTCTTTCTTTTCATATGGTCCTGAATAGGAGTGTCCCGAAATCCAACCCGAAATATCTCGATGATAGATGACCACGGTTGGATTACTCTTTGAGGGAGCATCTTTAATCTCGATGATTCTGAGAGGAATTTCCATGGACACCGCCGTGCCATTCTTATTTTTTCTTTTTGGAAATCCTAAGACATGGATGAGGGCGGGCTTGTCGGAAAAGACCCCGCGTTGTCCCGGCTCAAACAAGACATCTCGTATATCGAACTCCTCTTTCCACTTATGCTCTTCCATAAATTCTCCTTGGAGGGATCCTCTTCCCTTACTGATTAAACAACGGATTCAGTCGCGCGGTCAAAGATTTTGTAAAATCTGTTATATTTCTTAGTTATGATATGAGCCAAAATATCCTTATTTTACTTAGCATTATTGACAATAATATAGTTGTCTGATACTGTTGTTATAATTTACAACAAAACAGAGAAAAGATATGGATAACCGCATCAACAAAGTTCTGGAGCGTTTTGGCCTCACCGAGCAGGAAACCTCCCTCTATCTGGCGTCTCTGTCGCTTGGTGAGGCCGATATGACAACCCTGACGAAGAAGGCGGGGGTGAACCGGAGCACCGGCTATCTTTTATTCAAGAACCTGGAGAAAAAAGGGCTCCTTGGTAGCTTCGTCATGCGCAAAAAGTTGCGCGTTGTACCCGCGCAGCCGGAACTTCTCTATTCTCGTGCACAAAATGACCTCGGAGACCTTCAATCTCTTATACCAGAACTTAAGGCGTTGTCCGAGAAGGAGGATGGCCGGCCTAAAATCCGTTATTATTCGGGAAGGGAAGGATATATCACGGCTCTTGAAGAATCTCTACAGAAACCGAATTCTACTCTGCGACATATTGGCTCAATTAGCGAAGCACACGAGGTGTATAAGGAATACGACATGAAGCATTTTATGCCGACCCGTATCAAGAGAAATATTCTAATAAAATCCCTCTATTCCCCTTCATTCAGTGAGGAATTAAAAACCCGCAGCCATACAAAGGAGTTGCGTGAGATAAAATATTTGCCGGAAGAATTTCACGCGAATACTGCAAAACTGATTTGCGACGATAAAGTTATCCTTACCAGTAGTAAAAAGGAGTTGGTTGCAGTGGTTATCGAAAGCAGCGACATCGCGGAAAGCGAGCGTCAGTACTTCGACCTTATCTGGGGCTTAACTAAATAGTCCCGCGCCGTCAGTCGTATATTGAGTGGTCTCCGACCTGCGGAAGAATTCTGGCGTGAACCCGACGGTTATCATACCGTCAGCATTTCTTTATCAATTCACGCGGGTTACCGTACAACACCTTTCCTTCTCTCGCTTCTTGGAGGGAGCGCTGAAGCGACGAGAAGGCCGTCTCGCCAGCAAGTGCATCAATCCCGAGACGCACCGCGTGTGCCTTATTCGCCGCCCGCCCGCTCTTCACGAGAGCCTTGATAAATTTCTCCTGCACTGGCGTGATGGGGACTGAAATAGTAGTCATATGATTTTATAATATCGAATATGAATATATCATACACCCTGTTTGTGGGTAGGCAAGCAAAAACCGCCCTAGGGCGGTTTTTGCTTGCTCGCAAGTATTTCCGATTAGATAGCTCCCGCTTTCTTGAGCGCGGCGAAGGCGCCGTTCTTCTTGATAGTTTTGAGACCTTTTACAGAAACGTCCACGATGACGGTCTTCTTGAGTTCAGCGACGTAGATACGGCGCTTCTGGAGGTTGGCCTTACGGCGGACCTTCCCGGTCGGGTTAAATTGCGTCGCGCGGGTACGATTGGAGTACCGTCCGCCGATTTGCGTACTTTTTCCGGTGATTTCGCAGGCTCGTGCCATAGTCGTCGCATGGTACCATTAAGCTTCTAAACCAGCAAATATGGAAGCAATCCTATCTCTCATCGTCCTTATCCTCTCGGTCATAGCCCACGAGGTGGCTCACGGCTACGCCGCCAATACGCTTGGGGACCCGACCGCTCGCCTCGCCGGACGCCTCACCCTTAATCCACTCCCACACATTGACCTGATGGGCTCGATCGTTCTCCCCGCACTCCTCATCTTCACCCATTCTCCTATCTTATTCGGCTGGGCGAAGCCGGTACCCTACAATCCCTATAATTTGAAGGCGCGTCGCTGGGGTGAGGCTCTTGTTGCTCTCGCGGGAAGTGCGACAAACATTCTGCTCGCCGTTATCTTCGGCCTTATCGTGCGCTACGCTACAACCATCGGTCTCGACCAGACCGCGATTTCCTTCGCGGCGACTATTGCCTTCATAAACCTGTTCCTTGGTCTCTTTAATCTCATTCCGTTCCCTCCGCTTGACGGGTTCACCGCGCTGCGCGCTGCACTCCCATGGCATCTTTCCTCGGGACTCAGTCGTTTTGAACATAAGGTAAGAAACGCCGGCGTCCTTTCGCTTCTCCTCTTCCTTATTGTGTTTTCCTACGTTTTCGCCGGGCCGTTTTTCAATCTCGTCCTCTGGCTTTTTGGGCTTTTGGCCGGTGCGAGCATATAAAAAGATGAGGCCGGTGTGGCCTCGTAGTTACTATCCGTCTTCAATCCATATCAATTTCGGGCCACCGACTGCTTTTTGTCCCTGGCGAACACGGAAAACGGTGACGGTAAAACGTAATTCCGAAAACGTCTCTCCTCTCGCTATACCCACCATGCCCGAGAAGTATGGTTTCTCTGCATTCTTCACATCGTACTTCAGTACCCTCTAGAGAGGGTCCACCTATCGAACCCATAATCCCCTCCTACAGAGACAAAGACCATTTCGTACATACTCCAGTGTACACCCATATTATTTTAGATGGTAAACGACTGGTATACTGTCAGAGATGGAATATCAAGTGCCACAGTTCATTGAGGTGGAGGACAAGATCGTCGGACCTCTGACTCTAAAGCAATTCATTTATATTGCCGGCGCGAGTGGCATCTGTATCATCTTTTTCTTTTATCTACAGATGCTCTTCGCCATACTGCTCTCCCTTCCGGTGGTTGCCTTCGCCGCCGCTCTCGCCTTTTATAAAGTGAACGGAAAACCTTTTGTTGAGGTTATCGAGGCGGGCTTCAACTATTACACCGGCGCGAAGCTTTTCCTCTGGAAGCATAGAGAGTCGACGATTCCTGAACAAAAGAGCGCGGCGGCGGCGGCGAAGGCAGAAGCGGCAGCTCCGGTTCCACGAGGCACTCCCAAACTTACGAGAGGGAAGCTCTCGGAACTTGCGTGGTCACTTGACGTAAAGGCGATGGGCAATAATTCGAATACCCCCACCCCCTAATATGGCAACAAAAGTGTCCGGCGCGACTCAACAATTCGTCCCCGTAAAAGAAATACGGAACGGCGTTATTGTGCTTAAAGACGGTGGATATCGCGGTATCCTTATCTGTTCCTCAGTCAATTTCGGATTGAAGTCAGCCGATGAACAGCACGCCATCACTCTCGGCTTCCAAAATTTCCTTAACACGCTCGATTTTTCAATTCAAATCGTCGTGAATTCGCGCAAGATGGACCTGCGCCCCTACCTCGCACTTCTTGAGGAGAAGGCCCCTGCACAAAGAACAGAACTTATGCGGATTCAGTTGCGAGAATATGTAGAATTCGTTCGCTCGTTCACCGATCAGGCAAATATTATGACGAAGTCGTTCTATATCGTCGTGCCCTATGCCCCCCACTCCTCTGCCGCTGGTGCGATGAGTTTTCTGCGCCACGAAAGCGCCACGACCAAGAACACCGCCGCAGAGACCTCCTTCGAGGAGAACCGCGCGCAGCTTGAACAGCGTCTAACCCTCGTTGCGAGCAGTCTCTCCGGCACCGGCGTGCGCGCGATTCCGCTCGGCACCGAAGAGATTATTGAACTCTTGTACCGTTCCTTCAATCCGGGCGAGCTCGAGAACCCTATCCGTCTCGACCAATAAGTATGGCTCTCCTCGACTTTTTAAAGCGGAAGAATGAATCGGAACAAAGCACGACTATTATGCCAGTGCTTCCCAAAGATATTTATAAACAAGGGTCACTCGACCTTGTGGACACTATCGCACCAACCGCACTTAAGATTGGTTCGCGCGAATTAGAACTCGGAGAAAAGTTCGTCCGCTCGTTCTATACGATTTCCTACCCGCGATTCCTTTCAGACAGCTGGTTCTCCCCGGTTATCAACCTTGATAAAGTGCTCGACGCTTCCATCTTCATCCATCCGGTTGAGACCGAGGCCGCTCTGCGCGGATTCCAGAAGAAGGTTGCTGAAGTTCAGAGCCAAATCAATGAGCGCGAAGCAAAGGGTCTTGTGCGCGACCCTCTCCTTGATACCGCCTATCAAGATCTCGAGAGCCTTCGCGACAGCCTTCAACAAGCACAGGAGAAACTATTTGATGTGGGGCTCTACCTGTCTCTGTACGGCGATTCAAAAGAAGAAATTGATAAGACTGAGGGCGATATCCGCGGAATTCTTGACGCGAAGCTCGTCTATACGAAGCCGGCGCTTTTTCAGCAGGAACAAGGATTCCGTTCCTGCCTCCCGCTTGGCACCGACGAACTTCTGGTAAATTCAAAATTGAACTCGTCGCCATTATCTTCAATCTTCCCCTTTGTTTCTTTTGACCTGACGAGCGATCGGGGAATTTTGTATGGAATAAACAGACACAACTCTTCACTCATTCTCTTCGATCGTTTCTCGCTTGAGAACTACAATTCTGTTGTCTTCGCGAAGTCAGGCTCCGGAAAGAGTTATGCAACGAAGCTTGAAATACTCCGCTCACTTATGTTCGGCACGGACGTCATCGTCATCGACCCCGAACGCGAGTATGAACAGCTCGCGGAGGCGACCGGTGGGAGGTCTTTCCATATATCACTCTCTTCTGAGCATCACATCAACCCATTCGATCTGCCACCAGTGAAGGATGATGAAGATCCGAAAGACATTCTCCGTTCCAACATCATCGCGCTTGTTGGACTTTTCCGCATCATGCTCTCAGGTCTCTCGCCTGAAGAGGACGCCATTGTTGACCGCGCCATCAGCGAGACCTACGCGCTCAAAGATATCACCGGCGATGCCGACTTCACCGGCGCCGAACCGCCGCTCCTCTCAGATTTTGAGCAGGTACTCGCCGGTATGGAGGGGAGTGAGTCGCTCGTCGAGCGTCTCTCGAAGTATACCCGCGGTACGTGGGCCGGATTTCTTAATCAGCCGACCAATATAGATTTCAAACAGCAGTTCGCGGTCTTCTCTGTGCGTGATATGGAAGACGAACTTAAGCCGGTCGCGATGTACATCATCACACACTACATATGGAATGCGGTCCGCCACGAAATGAAAAAGCGCCTTCTTATTATCGATGAGGCCTGGTGGATGATGAAGAGCGATGACACCGCATCATTCCTTTATTCGGTCGCCAAGCGCGGACGCAAATATTATCTTGGAGTCTGTACTATCACCCAGGACGTTGAAGACTTCCTCAAGAGTCCATACGGGAGACCCATTCTCACGAACTCCTCTATACAGTTGTTGTTGAAACAGTCGCCAACGACAATCGACGTGCTTCAAAAAACATTTAATCTCACCGATGAAGAAAAATATCTGCTGCTCGAGGCCGGGGTGGGGGAGGGGCTCTTCTTCGCCGGACTGAAGCATGTCGCAATTAAAGTTGTCGCGAGCTATACCGAGGATCAGATCATCACCTCCGACCCGTCGCAACTTCTCGCGATAAAGGAGGGCAAGGCCCGTCATGCCGCCGAACAAAAATAGTCCTCAACCGAAGGTGATGACGTGGCCGCGGGCGTGGCCGATGATCATCGGCACCGCCGTTTTTGATCTTGTCCGCGCCTTTTTCCAATTTTTTTGGTTCTTCGGGCCAGCGTTGGGAGCCATTGTCTGTACTGCTGGGGTAAACACCGCTGTCGGGGCGAGTATTTCTGGTGTGGTGGGGAAGGTGGTCGCAACTGGCTGTAGTGGGGCTGCGGTCGTCCTCGGTTCTGTCTTTTCTGAAAGCACCACTGTATTTGGAGTCATTGTGGCAGATGCCCTCGGTCTGTTCGGTTTTCTTGCTCTTAAGATGTGGATGTATTCAAATGCCCGTAGACGCAAAGTGCTTAAAGAGATGTGGCTCTTACAAATGGGAAGTTTTATGGGAAGTCTTATCCCTTTCATTGGAGCATTTCCTTTTTATTCATTCGTCCTTTTCTTCACCTATAAACACCAAATAAAAATTGAGAAGGCAGATTACAAAAAATGGGAGAAGGAAACGGAGAATGCTCGGCTTCAACAACAGAATCAACAGGCGGCACGGGTTGCGCAGATACAGGCCGCGCAGCAGACGCGGGTCGAACAGGAACAAATTGTGCAACAAGAAACGGTGGAAGAAGAATCAAATAGAGAGGAAGAAATTTCTGTAGACGCTGATCCGACACCAATCCAATATCAACCAGTCGCACGACCTGAGAAAAAACGGTGGTCTCCTGATAGTGGCGTCCCGCCGCCAATGACACCCGAGTATGGATGGCGAACGACTCCTCCTCCACTTCCTCAACCATTTTCTATACCTCCTCCATTGCCGACGATGACGCCCCCGCCTCTTCCGACGTCAGCACGTATGACCCCTCCACCATTACCGCCTACGTTACCTATTCCAAGCGTTTCAGGAATGAAAGAACGCTCAATGATAAGTTCGGATGAGAGATCAGTCGAGCAGGTGGCGTTGCGCAATAACGCGTTCATTGTCCATACTATTGCAGAAAGTGGGCAGGCTCAGCACCACAATGAAAACTCGAACGTATCTGGGAAAGCCACGTACGGAGACGATATGGACATTATGTTGGCATTTGAACCATCGGTTTCTGCCTCGTCGGTTACCCCCAGTAAAAAAGCACAGCTGTGGACTGGGGACGGATTTTTGCTCGGAGGTGGCCAAATTAGCGAAGCGGGAGGTAGCGACCAAGGAACTATCGCTCACGGAATCAAAAAACGCGGAAACAGAATGTCTTCACTTGAAGAAATTGACAATGTCATTGGCCGAAATAGCGAACTACATCAGAGTGACTACGAACGCGTTGGAACGTTCGGAATGAACGAGATCGTTGTGAACAATTCGGAGGTATTTGGATACTTTCAGCAAGCAGGAAAAGACAAAGACGGACATTATTGGATGCTCTCCACTGAAACGAAGAAAGACTCCGAGATGGCAAAAAAGATGCGCAAGTATGGGGAAACGT
The DNA here is from genome assembly GCA_024653825.1 of Patescibacteria group bacterium. GTDB lineage: Bacteria > Patescibacteriota > Minisyncoccia > Phycocordibacterales > Phycocordibacteraceae > C7867-001. The sequence continues at coordinate 37,561 of JANLHF010000001.1, forward strand.
CATTCGACAAGAATATGGAAAATTATCGCCGACGTTTTGCTACTGCTCAAGAACGCGGTATCCCCTTGTATATAATGACCCCCGACCGCGAGGTGTATGAATATCGCGGGGTCAACGACGACGGAACCGTTGAAGTTGGAAAACAATTAACGCCAGAGGAGGTCGCTAGGGGTCGGGCAGGATTATCCACAGAGAAGAGAAAAGAAATTGGTGAAAAATTACTTGAAAAGAAAATCTTTAGGGGAGAAAAGACGCAGAAGGAGGCTGAAGAAATTATAAAATCACTTTGATAGAGACCCGAGGAGATACAAAGAGTTTCGCCACAGTATCCACTGGACATGATATAGCCAATTTGCTATACTGCGTTTGGAGCGGCTGTTGATATACCGACGCCCAATGGAACAGTATCGCGAAGTACACCTCCTAGATTCCGCAAAAGAATATATTGACGGTGTTTCGATACCCGATCAAGCAACTATCGCCGCGCACGTTGCGTGTATGCGCTCGGGAGACTTCGAGTCGGTTCGTACTAAACAGTTGCGCGGCTCCATCCGAGAATTGATCGTCGGACATCATCGCATAACCTACTTTGAATTTGACTCGGCCCTATATTTTGTGAGGGGATTCAGGAAGAAAACTCCCAAAGCACCGAAGTCAGAAATCGACTATGCGGAGAAGGTATATAAAATAATAAGGAACTCAATAAAATTATGAAAAAGAAACAACAAAATCTCCAGTGGCACTCCTTCGATGAGGTGTTCAGTAGGAGTTCAAAAAAGAAGGAGTTCCGCCTCGCATATAACGAGGAAATTGTACGCCTACGGCTCGCTCGGCAGATTCGTAATCTTCGCACGACTAGTCAAATGACTCAACTGATAGTGGCGAAAAAATCGGGCATGCCACAGTCCGTGATTGCTAGGGTTGAGAGTGGCGATCGCGGTATCTCTGTAGATACGCTTGGTCGAATCGCCCACACACTCGGCAAGGAAGTGCAGTTGGTGTGACCTCATTGCCTCGCGCAGGCGCTATACTAGAAGTATGCGTTTGGGACTTTTTACGACCTTTCTTTCTATCCTTCTGCTCCCCGTAGCCGCTTCGGCACAATCTCTGGGCGGGATAGGGGACGCGAGCGGCGGTTCATTTACTGTTTCGGTAGCTCCACAATTTCCAGTCCCTTACAGCACAGCGACATTGTCGTTTCTCTCTTCATCAATCGACCTCGCTAACGCGACGATAACAGTTACGGCTGATGGGAAGAAGATCTATCAGGGCAGTTCCCAGCCGGTATCTCTACCGCTTGGTGGAGCGGGATCCTCTGTAGACATTTCAGTAGCGGCCGTTACTAATGAATCCACTTATACACAGTATCTTTCTATCCAGCCACAAGATGTTGCCCTTGTCGCGGAACCTCTTTCCTCAGCGCCACCTCTCTACCTAGGAAAACCGTCAGTGCCCCCCGAGGGAAGCGTCCGCGTCGTCGCGATGGCAAATCTAAGAAGTGCGGGCGGGGGATCGCTCAACCCAACGGCACTTTCATATATTTGGACGGTCGATGGAGCCCAGATTGCGAACTCTTCAGGAATCGGCAAGGCAGCAATCATCGTCGCCTCTCCCCTCCAATATCGCGCCCGCACTGTCGCTGTGTCGGTGACAAGCCAAGATGGATCTCTTGTAGGCGGCGCCAACCTCTCACTCTCTGTGTCTGAGCCCCTGATACGCGTCTACGAAAATGATCCTCTGCTTGGTATTCGGTTTGAAAAGGCCCTGAGCGGTACGTATACCATCAAGGGGACCGAATCAACCCTATACGCCGCTCCTTTCTCTTTTGCGACGTCTGGCGGCCCCCCCCTTCTTCAATGGCTTCTGAATGGGGGGGTGGCGCAAACAGGTTCTTTAATCACCTTGCGTCCCTCGGGTGGCGGACAAGGGAGGGCTTCGCTCTCGCTCATCGCATCCGAAGGACAGTTCACAACAATAACGACAAATCTTTCACTCTCTTTTGGTAACACCCCGAGCCCTAACTTCTTCGGCCTATGAAAAAATTCCTTATTTTAATAGCAGTCTCATTTATCTCCTTTGTCCCGCTCGCTCTTGCTCAAACACAGAGCGGATTCATCCCACTCGCCCCAATCCCCGGTCTTACTGACCAGAGTCTGACCAGCGCAGTGAACTCAGACACGCTCGCAAACTTCTTTAATAATCTTTATAAATATCTCATCGGGCTCGCTGCGGCAATCGCCGTTATCCAGATTATCTGGGCAGGGCTCGACATCGCCTTCTTCCATAAGGACGCGGTGAGCGCTATCACCGATGATAAAGGAAAAATATACAACGCCATCTATGGTCTTATCCTCATCCTGTCCCCGGTGCTCGTCTTCTCCATCATTAATCCTAATATCCTGAACCTCTCGATCGGTCTTCCGGAACTCGACACTGTATCTGGTCCTCCGATTCAACAAAACACAACAACGGTCACTCCTTATATACAACAATCGGTCAGACCTGGGAGCACGCGAGCGATCTATAATGGCCAGCTTATCGGTTTCCAAGAAGGTCCCGCGACCACTCCCCAAGCAAGTACTTGGTGCTATCCTCTTGCTTCTCCTCAGACAAATACCGATCCGGCGCTGAACGGCGGACAACCATACCAAGCGACGGTTTTTTGCGCGCGAGACTCAGGGGGATGCAGATCTTTTATGAATGGAAGTTCCGGAACACCATGGGTACCAGCAACAGGTGCCCAGTGTATTCTCACTCCTCCATAATATGCGTCAAAAACTAATCATTGCTGCAGCTGCGATAGTCATCCTCGGGATTGGCGCCGCTGTCTACTTTCTCTTCTTCACCGGCTCCGCAACAGTGACCACTGTTCCGGGAACAACCTCTGGCCTACCTATGTCCGGCCCGGAAACATCTCTACCTGGAGAAACAACGTCGACGACCACATCTCTCGTGCTGGGATCGCCGATATCTGTTGGGGCTCGGTTGGTGAAGATTGCCGCAGGGCCGATAGTTCCGGGAGAAATAATCGTGAACAAGGAAGGCACGGCGAGTACCTCTCCCGAATCTACGGTCAGTTATATCGAACGCCAGAGCGGTAATGTGTATGCCTACAGCACCCTCACAAAGGCGATAACGCGTATCTCGAACAAGACTGTCCCAGGTATCCAGTCTGCCGTATGGCTCCCCGATGCGTCGACCGCATTCGTCCGGTATCTCTCGGGAACAGATTTTTCAACCCTTAACACCTATGCGCTCCCCGTAAGTGGTTCCGGTGGATTTTTCCTCTCCCAAAATCTGTCCGACATCAGCGTTTCTTCCGCGAACATTCTCACCCTCGCCTCGGGCGTCAACGGCTCCAGTGTCTCCCTTGCGCGTACTGATGGATCACACTCATCATCGGTATTTACAACCCCTCTCTCCTCCCTCCGTATCTCGTTCGTGGGAAAGTCACAATATCTTGTCTTTACCAAGCCCTCCGCGACGCTCATGGGCAACGCCTTCCTTGTAGATGGTGCGGGGCGTTTCTCGCGCATCGCGGGCCCTCTCACCGGCCTTGTTGCTCTCGCGAGCCCTCTCGGGAAGTGGGTGCTGATAAGTTACACCTTGGGGAATGCAATGCAGTTGAAACTAGTGAATGTCGCAACGAAAGAATCCGTCGCCCTCCCGATCGCGACCATCGCCGACAAGTGTGTGTGGGCACAAAACGACTCTTCAGTGTATTGCGGCATACCAATGAATCCTTCTGGTTCAAACTACCCTGATGACTGGTATCAAGGGGCAATACATTTCTCGGACCGTATTTGGAAAATAGAAGTGGCGAGCCGTTACGCACAACTCATTCTTGATTTTACAGCAGAAACGAAAGACGCTCTTGATGCCGAAGCCCTCTCTATTGATGCATCTCTAACTACCCTTGTGTTTGTGAATAAAAATGATGGCTCACTCTGGAGCTACTCTTTGTAATTCCTCCTTTAGATCCTCTGTGGTGAGTGTTTTACGTACATAGAGCTCTTGGAGTGCTCCGGCGAGGTTTGTTGTAATAAAATAGAGAGCAACAGCCCCTGAGGTCGTGTAAGAGATTGTTCCAATAAGGAAGGGGAAGACGTATTTCAACTGTAACCCCATCACGCGCTGGAAATCATTTTGCATACCCCTGCCCTCGGACGGCTTCATCGTCCCTGAAAGGGCCATATGCGCTTGGAGGAACTGAGTGATGCCCGCGAGCACTGCGAGGGTGATACTTTTCCCTGCGACAGAAATAAATCCTAAGAACTCTAGGGAGATGAGGTGTGGAATCGGGGTAAGTGCATAGAGCCGGGCGGTGTTGATAGTTGAAAAAGGCTCGTAATAGAAGACCCAGTAGAGGGCGAGAAGAACGGGGATCTGGATGAAAACAGTGAGGATACTCGCGAAAGGATTCACTTGTGCCTCTTTATAGAGAGCGAGTGTCTCGAGTGCTTCTTTCTCTTTATCTCCCTTATGTTTTTCTTTCAGGTCTTTTATCTTCGGCTCGAGTATCTTCATCGCGCGCTGGGTGCGTGCCGCAGAAAGGGAGAAGGGGAGAAGTACGAGACGGATAACAATAGTGAGAAGAATGACCGCAATCCCTACATCCCCACCAGGGACGAGCGCAACAAGAGCGACAAGAGCGTTGTAGATCGGATTATAGAAAACAGTGTGGAAAAAAGTTGAGATCACGAAAGAAGTTTCTTTAACTCTGATTGAATATCTTTGTAGCTTACACTACTTACAGATGTTTTGGGAAAAAGAATGAGGGAAGAAGGAAGCTGGAGGGTGCGGAGTGCTGAAAGTACGCGACGTTTTATCTTATGTCGTGTGACCGAGAGCCTCGCTACCTTTTTGGGTATAACCACAGCGTGTCCTCTTCCTTCTGAGGAGATAATCACCATAAAATGTAGTGAGGAGAGCCTTCGTCCGGTTTTAAGGACGGTAGGGAATGACGCTCGAGGAAGCCGTTCTCGCCGTCTAAACACAGCTAAACCGCGAGACGGGTCCTCCCGGCACGACGACGACGGAGCACAATCTTGCGCCCAGAACTTGTCTTTGTGCGGGCGAGGAACCCGTGGGTGGTAGCGCGCTTCTTTTTCTTCGGTTGATAGGTCCGTTTGGTCATGTAGAAAAGATTAGTTTATACACATGATATTAACAGGTTTTCCACGAAACGCCAACGTGCCTTGTTTATGGTATCAGCGTATACTCCAGAGTATTATGGATAAGGGAAATCCTCGAGAGTTGTGGGAATACATTCTTACTCAAATCGAGCTTTCTATTTCTTCCGCAAATTTCAATACTTGGTTTCGAAATAGCTTCATAGTAAAAATAGGAGAGGACGGGGTTATCTACATCGGGGTGCCGAGCCAATTTTTTAAAGATTGGTACCTAAAGAAATTTCATTCTCTTCTTTTGAAGATTGCCCGTGATGTTTCGTATGAGTTCCGTAATATTGAATATCTTATTGTAAAGGATGAACACCGTAAGATTCAGAAAGAAACGAAGAATGTGCGTGGTGTAATGGAACTCCCTCTTGATGAATTCTATATCAACAAAAGTGATAGTCTAAATCCGCGCTACACCTTCGATACGTTCGTTATTGGTTCTTTTAATACTCTTGCGCACACTGCCGCTCAAGCAGCGCTTGCACGACCTGGTATCACCTATAATCCTCTCTTTGTGTATGGCGACACAGGAAGAGGGAAGACCCATCTTATTCAAGCGATTGGAAATCAGTTTAAGAAACAGTACCCTGGACGCAAAGTGTTTTATCTCACTTCAGAAAAATTTGCTGTTGATTACACTGATTCGGTACAAGCGGGAACTGCAAATCGTTTCAAAGACAAATACCGTCAGTATGATCTTCTTATTATGGATGACGTTCAGTTCCTCTCTAAAAAAGATAAAACGCAAGAAGAACTCTTTCATCTCTTTAATACCCTCCACGATACAAATAAACAAATTATATTTTCCTCCGATCGTGCACCTTCTGCTATTCCTGATATTGCTGAACGATTAAAAGGTCGTCTTGCAAGTGGTATGGCGGTCGATATTAGTGAACCTGATACTGAATCGCGTATGGCTATCGTACAGAAAAAGGCTGCATCACATGGGATTATGCTTTCCCCAGAAGTTATCGAGTATGTCGCGACAGCAATGTCAGGCTCTATCCGAGAATTAGAAGGGATGGTGAATAGTATTATTTGTCATGCTCAAGTAAAGGGGAGTGCACCTGATATTGCTGAGGTACGCCAATCACTTCGCTCTTTTACTCGACCTCAGAAAAACATCTCTGTGAAGAATGTAGTTGATAAGGTCGCAGAATATTATGGTATTGATGAAGAAAGTATTTATGAGAAAACAAGAAGAAGAGAGGTAGTGCGTCCTCGACAAGTAATTATGTACCTCCTTAGAGAAGACTTTAGTATTTCATATCCTACAATAGGAACAAAACTTGGTGGTCGTGATCACACAACTGTTATTCACTCGTGTGAGAAAATAAAGCGTGAAGTACTTGTGGACAATGATCTTTTAAAAGAGATCCAAAATATTAGATCTCTTCTTGTATGAACTTTATACTTACTCTATCCACATATTCTGTTTTCTTGAATGAGGAAAATACACAATCACTATATAGTTCTTTCAGCCTATCCCCAGTGTTAACAGCCCTAATAGATGTTGTATGAATATTTCAATAGAAAAAAAAGAATTCGTTGAAGCAGTGCATAAGTCAGCACGTTTTGCTGAAAAGAAGACTGGAACACTCCCAGCACTCTCTTCAATCCTTATTATTGCAAGTGGTGATGGTATAAAAATGCGCGCAACGAATCTTGAAACAGGTATTGATTTAAAACTGAATGGAAAAGTTATATCCGATGGTGTTGTTGCAATACCTGCAACTATACTCCAACAGATAGCAAGTTCACTTACTCATGAAGGGACGATAGTATTAGAACATACAGGAGACACTCTCTCATTAAAGAGTGGTATGGGAAAAAGTACTATTAAGACGGTTGCTTACGACGATTTTCCTTCAATTCCTTTTCCAGAGAATCCGAAAAATAGAATGGTGATTCCTGGAGTTCTTCTTCGTTCTCTTTTTACCTCAATAGCATCTTGTGCTTCTTCTTCGACTATTCGACCTGAATTATCGAGTTTATATCTATCTGTAGAGGGAAATATATTAACTGCAGTAGCAACAGATTCTTTCCGTCTCGCAGAGAAAAAAATTCCTCTTTCAAATAAAGGAACACAAGGAAAATTCCTTATTCCTGCTAAAAATGCGCTTGAGATAGCACAAGCACTACCAGATGAAGATATTATTATGTCTTTCGATGAACATCAATGTGCTTTTGTGGGAGATATGGGAATGATTGTTTCTCGACTCACAAACGCAACATATCCTGATTATCGGCAGATAATACCAAAAGAATCAATTGTTGAAGCGATTGTTCTTCGAAAAGATTTTGAACAAGCTTTAAAAAGAACTACTATTTTTTCCGATTCATTCCAGAAAATACGAATAAGCTTTGATTCAAAGAAAAATACTCTTTCATTTTTTGCACGCAATCCAGATATTGGAGAATCATCAGAAATCATACCAGCTCATATATCCGGTAGTGCACTCGATCTCTCGTTTAACTATCGGTATCTTTCAGCGGTACTCTCTCTTACAACTACAGAAAGTATTTCATTAACTGCTGCAGGAATAGGGCGCCCAATTATTATAAAGGGGATAACTGATACATCTCTTCTGTATCTCGTCTCTCCAATGAATCAGTAGAAGATATATAATCCTATTTAATATATTTTGGTAGAAGTAGAGACAAAAGTCTGAGCTGGTAAAGAAAGAGGGACAGGGAGCATTACTCCTTGGGTAAAAAGTTCCGGGTGATTTTTGTACCACGACGAAACACCATATTCCCAATACGCAAACTGCGGATCTTGTGCAGGGTTCAGAGGAGGAGGTCCTTGAGGATTGTTTTTGTCAGTCCAATATAATAAATCATGCGGTATGATTTCTCCATTTTCATCAGGTACATACCAATTTCCTCTAAGAAGTGGTGGAACGGTTGTGAGAATAGGAGTAGGTTCTCCAAAATAGGATTTCGGATATTTTGAAAGAGCGTATGCCATTACTTCATGCCACATAGGGGCGGCAATAAAACCAGCAACTGACTTCACCATCGGGGTATTATCATTATTTCCCACCCAAACACCAACAGCAACGGAAGGAGTATATCCGATAACCCAAGCATCTCTCGTGTCATTTGTTGTACCTGTTTTTACCGCAACATCGTATCCCTGAAACGAGAGGGGAGAATTTAGAGGATATTCCGGGATGCGTGCGTACGCATTAGAAAGCATTGCTGAAATATCTCGCGCAATATTTTCTGGAAGGACTTGTTTTCGTTGAGGAGTTTCCTTGATTAGTAGATTCCCTTGAGAATCATTTATAGAAAGGATACCGGTCGGCTGGTTTAATACCCCATCATTTCCAAAAGCAGAATAAGCGCCCGTAAGATCTAGAAGGCGAACTTCACCACCACCGAGCACGAGCGTCAGGCCGTATTGATTTGGACTTCCGAGTGTTGTGAGACCGAATGATTTTGCAAGATTTATAGCATTCTGTATGCCGACCAGATACAGTGTTTTGATGGCAGGGATGTTAATTGACTGAGCAAGTGCAGTCTCAAAGGTCATAGGGCCACGAAACTTTTCATCATAATCTGATGGCGCATAACAAGGCGGGGTGTTATTAAAATTTTCCGAAGGTTGGCACGCAGTTGAAAATTGTGTCGGAGTATCGAATACAACCGTGTCACGGGTATATCCACGTTCAAGAGCGAGAGAATAAATAAAAGGTTTCATTGCGGAGCCAGGCTGTCGAAGAGCAAGGGTTGCATTATATTGACCCTCTATTTCCTCATCAAAAAAGCTTCTTGAGCCGACCATTGCGAGAATTTGTCCCGTCGACGGCTCTATAGCAACAAGAGACGCATTTGAGGCACGGAAATCCTTTACATTTTGCAATGCATAGGTATTCACAATTGATTCAGCCTTCACTTCAAGATCCGCATCAAGTGTTGTGGTCACTTTGAGTCCTGACATAAGTGCGTTTTGTCCATATAAATCTTCTAGTTGGCTTAGGATATAAAAAACGAAATGTGGAGCGACTATTGAGTTCTGTCCTGTGGTGGCGAAAGATACTTTTTCTTCTTTTGACTGCAGGTACGTTGCGTCGTCAATGAAACCAAGAGTGTTCATTCGTTTGAGCACCAGATCTTTGCGCGCATCCAGTTCAGCTCGATGACTGCCATAAGGAGAGAAATAACTCGGTGCCTGGATCATCGAGGCAAGATAGGCGGCCTCTGCGAGAGTGAGATCTTTCGCGGGGATACCAAAATATGATTCTGAGGCGGCCTCAATGCCATAGAGTGTGCCACCATACGGGATACTATTGAGATAGGTTTCAAGAATCTTTTCTTTTGAATATACTTGCTCCATTTTTATTGCGAGTACCCATTCATGCACTTTTCGCACAACACTTTTCTTACTTGTGAGGAGGGTATTTTTTACCACTTGCTGAGTGATGGTCGAACCGCCCTGAGAAAATGTTCCACCAACAATGTCGGCGAGTATTGCTCGAAGAATAGAGGTAAATCGGATACCCCCATGTTCATAAAAACTCGAGTCTTCAATCGCTATTGTTGCATTGATAGTGTTTGGAGAAATATCAGACAGAGGAATAATGTTTCGTTTCGCATCGCGGTTATAATCATAGAGAAGAACCTGGCCAGTGCGGTCATATATCTTTGTCGACTGATCAACTTGGCGGGAGGCGAAAGAACTAATGTCGGGGGCAGGTGTTATGGAAACAATGAAAAAAATACTCCCAAAAAGAAAGAAAAGAATTCCAAAAAAAGAAAGAGTGATAGCGAGGAGTGTATGTCGCCGCAAAGCGAACCGACTAATCATGACGCGAATAATAACACACAACCCCGCTTTTGCGGGGCCAGGTGGCAAATCATATATTGATTCAATATGATTCTTCCTTCTCTTCAAGATCATCTGGATCTTCTATCAAGACGGGCTCATCATCGAAATCCTCGTGGGGACTCATATTGTGATAAGAGAGATGTTAATGGGTGTCCCAATGGGGACGGATACATTTGAGCAAATATTTCGCCGCGCGCAAGCGCTTTCTATACCTCATGGGGATTAGTCTTAAAAGGGCCCTGCGCCAAGGCGGTTATACCGATTGCAATAGCGTCGAATTCATCATCGAGCCTTTTCTTTTTTGGCAGATCAAGAAGTCGTGGAACCATTCGTGCAACCGCAGATTTTTCAGCGCCCCCATAGCCGGTCACTGCGAGCTTTACCTGCTGTGGAGAACATTCTATGACCGGAAGAAGGGAAATCCCAGCCGCAGCGAGAATTGCTCCACGCGCCTCAGCAACCCCAAGAGCTGTCTTTTTGTTGATGCTAAAAAAAAGAGTTTCTATTGCGATGGCGTCGGGGGAGTATTCCTTTATTGCGGAAGTAATAGCACGGGACACATGCGAAAGACGTTGAGAAGGTGTTCCCTTGTCGGGCAGGATACACTCACTCCAGAGGAGTGTTGGTCGTGATGGATTTCCCTCAAGAACAGCAACGCCAAGCCGGTCGTAGCCCGGGTCAATCGCCAGTATCTTCATAGCCACGCGCATTGGTAAATACTTGTTGAACGTCTTCATATTCATCAAGTGCCTCGAGGATGGCACAGAGTTTTTCTTCATCTTCACCGGAGACGTCAGTAAGTGGTTCGTTTGGAAGGTAATCCTCTCCTTTTTTATTAAATGCCCAACTCGCTGCGCCAGGGGAGGAGAGCTCGACACCATGAAGGACGAGCAGGTGCTTTATTTCCTGCGTTGTTCTGTTTTTATTATCAGTGAGAGCATCAATCATTATTGCAACACCACCCGGACCGTACGCTTCGTACACTACTCGAAGGAGTTCACCAGAATCTTTTGAGGTGCCTTTTGCAATAGCACGCTCGATATTTTCCTTAGGCATGTTCGCGGCTTTTGCCCGGGAAATAACGACAGAGAGCCCCGGAGCAGAGAGGATTCCGTTCGCCTTTTTTGATTCAAGAGAGATAAGACGCGCATAGCGCGAGAAGACACGGCTTCTCGCTGCGTCAGTGACGGATTTCTGGCGCTTTATTTGAGACCATTTACTGTGTCCGGACATAGTTAGAAAATATCACCAGACTTTTCACCGCTCAAATAGGAGCGACCTTGAGGAGTGAGGATGCGACCACGAGAAGAGCGTTCGATAAATCCGAGGCGAAGGAGGTATGGTTCGTAGACATGCTCGACCGTGTCGGGGTCTTCGTGAAGAGCCGCCGCAACTGCACGGACGCCGGCAGGACCGCCACGGAAACTCTTGAGCAGTGTTTCAAGGTACCGTCGGTCATCTTTAGTAAGGCCTTGAGCATCGATGCCAAAAAGGTCACATGCTTCATCGCAAAGGGCTGCAGAGAGTTTTCGGTTGTGGACTTCAGAGAAGTCACGCACCCGCTTCAAGAGGGCGTTCGCGACACGTGGCGTCGCGCGACTTCTCGCAGCGATACGGTCGATGACTTCTTCTGGCGCACTAAGATCAAGGAGGAGCGCCGAACGGCGAATGATGTCACGCAAGTCTTCATCATTATAAAAATCGAGCTGAAAGACGCCGCCGCCGAAGCGTGAGCGGAGCGGCCCCGAGAGTTCTGCAACGCGTGTTGTCGCCCCGACGAGGGTGAAAGGGGGGAGGGAGAGTTCAACGGTTCGCGCTGACGGACCCTTCCCCAAAATAATATCGAGATGTCCGGACTCAAGGGCAGGGTAAAGAAGCTCCTCTATTTTTCTCGAAAGCCGATGAATTTCATCGATAAATAAAACAGTGTTTGGTTCAAGGTTCGTGAGAATGGCGGCGAGGTCGCCTGCCCGCTCGATAGCGACACCAGAGGTATTCTTCAAGGGCGATTTAAGCGTCGCGGCGACGAGGTGGGCGAGGGTCGTCTTCCCGACGCCCGGCGGCCCATAGAAGAGGATGTGCTCCGGCATCCCGCCGCGCTTTTTCGCAGCATCAATGGCGATGCGAACGTTCGCCTTCACCTGCTTCTGGCCGACGTATTCGTCCCAATTGACAGGCCGGAGCGCCATGTCGAGCGATTTGGTCAGAGGCAGGAGCGTCGCGAGAGGACTTGACATAAAAATGGTGTGATGCTAGCATTCTATCATAGTTTTTTGTTCCTGTTCATACTCCTCTAGGCAAGGCTTGACGGCTTCGGGCGTTTCCCCAAGGACTCTTTGGTCTCACGACTTCGGTCGTGTTGCTGTGGAAATCCTCAGGTGTCTCGTCCACCCCGCGATTTATTGCGGGTTTTGCCTTGAGGACTATGAACGGGAAGAGAGGTTAAAACGATGTGAGTCATCTCATATCGTTTTGCACCGAACGACTGTTCATATGCTTACATATGGATGGGATTTCGTTCCTTCCAGAATTAACCAAGGAGGTTCATCAGATGATAAAAATCAGGTCGCTTTCGCCCAAAATACGGGCGCAGCTTTCGGCAATGGTTATTGGATGGGCGACGTGTCCCCACTGCAATCGGGACGACGTGAATGTCGTCAATGACGATGGGCCAAAAGGGAACCCCAATTTCCACTATTTCGAGAACCACTCCCCTCAAGGCAGTGACATTCTCTGTGATGGAAGTGAAGAGCTCCTTTCAAAACTCTAGATCGACCCACGCCCGACAGAAATCACCCAATGATTCTGTTGGGCGATTTCTTTTTATGTTATGCGCGCGGGAGGTCGACGCTGGCGGCGACTTCGGAGAGGGACGTGATGCCGTTCAACGCTTTGATGATGCCGTCCTGCGCCATGGTGAGATACCCCTGCTTAGCGGCGAGTTTGGCGATTTCATTTTCTGACGGATTGTCGCGCAAGAATGTTGCGAGCTCGTCATCCATAAATATTGCTTCATAGAGACCAACACGGCCTTTGTAGCCTGTTTCATCTTCGTTTGCAGGAGCCGGTTCCCAGACGGTGTCTATTTTTTCGGGTATCAAACTCTTGTCGGCGAGCGGAGCGAACACTTTATCTATCATTTTTTTCTCTTCAGCGGTGAGTGGGCGTTCCTTCCTTTTTTCCGGGTCGAGTTTGCGCACCAGACGCTGGGCCATCGAGACAGTGACGGAGGAGCCGAAGGACTTCGGGTCCGCGCCGAGGTCGACGAGGCGCGGGAAGGTGCCGGCCGCGTCGTTGGTGTGGAGGGTTGAGAAGACGAAGTGGCCCGTGAGCGCCGCTTGAATAGCAATATTTGCCGTCTCACCATCGCGAATTTCGCCGACCATGATGATGTCGGGATCCTGGCGCACGATGGAGCGAAGACCTTCAGCGAAGGTATACTTCGTCCCCTCGACCTGTGTTTGTACGACACCCTCGAGATGATATTCAACCGGGTCTTCGATTGTGATGATCTTCGTCTCGGGTGAGTGGATTTCGCGCAGGAATGAATAGAGTGTTGTCGTTTTGCCGCTCCCCGTCGGTCCGGTGGTCAGCAGCATCCCGTTCGGGCGCCGGATCTCGGTCTCGAGCCGCGCGAGGAGTTTCGGGTGGATACCGAGCTCTTTGTACGAAACCTTTGTTGCCTCAGGATCGAGAATACGCATCACGATGGATTCGCCGTAGTTGCCCGGAATAAAGGAGACGCGCATCTCGATCTGGGTTGTTCCTTTCGTAATACTGAAACGGCCGTCTTGTGCACGGTTCGTGACATTCAACTTCACTCCAGAGAGCAGTTTGATGCGCGAGTTGATCTGGTGATAGGTGGCGGGGTCAAAAAAATAAACGTCGGAGAGAAGTCCGTCGATACGCAGACGAAGAAGCGTTTTGTCTTCTCTCGGCTCGAAGTGGACATCAGACGCGCGGAGGGTGAAGGCGCCCGCGAGGATAAGTTCGAAAATATGAGTGACACGGTCGAGCGCCTTGAGCTCGGTTGTGGCATCAAGTTCTTTCTCTAATGCCTTGCGTGTACCGATTTCCTGTGAGAGTTTCTCCAAAGTCTCAGGAGCGACATTAAAAGAGCCCGCCTTAGATTCGGTCGTGAATGAGAGGTCATTGTAACGTTCAAGAACTCTATCAAGGCTTTTTTTAGAGACGAGGAATTCCTGCACAGAAAATCCCCGTTCGACAAGGCCCTCACGGAGTTTCGTAAGTGCAGGGTTGTTCGGGTTGTGCACGGCGAGGGAGAGATCTTTTGCGTTTTTTGCAAAGGCAGCCGCCTCGGCGAGGCGAGCTGTCTCTTGGGGAATAAGGCGAAGGGCGTCGGAATCTATCTCCCCCAGCGAAAGGTCGGCGTAGGCCAGACCGTATTTATCCGAGAGGATGTGCGCGACATCTTCTTCCTCGCGCTCTCGTATCCCTGCAAGTTTTACCTCGGCGTCTTCGGCTCCAAGCGGTGAATCCATGGCCCTATAGTACCACCTCTCCTTGGGGGCGGGCATGTTACCGGTTTCAGCGGTACAATATCTATACGATGGAGAAAGTAGTACAAACACTGGCCGAATTTGAAGCGGAGGCTGCGCGATTTGCGGGGTCTTTTGTACGGCACAAGGAAGTAGCAACACTCATTACTCTCTCGGGAGAACTCGGCGCGGGGAAGACCTCTTTTACAAGATCAGTTGCAAAGGCACTCGGAGTTGAAGAAACGGTTACGAGCCCGACCTTCGTTCTAGAAAAAATATACCTTCTTCCTCCCGGGAAAAATTTCAAACGCCTCATCCATATCGACGCGTATCGTCTCGAAAAGGGAAGTACTCTCGCCCCGCTTGGTTTTGACGAGTTAATGCAAGACGCAGGTAACCTTATATTGCTTGAATGGCCCGAGAGAGTTGACGAAGTGCTCCCTGCGCCGGCCAAGAAAATCTCTTTTCTCGTTTCTCCCAATGGAGCCCGCACGATTTCGTATGACTAAAAAAACGACCACAAAGAAACGCATCGTACTTCTCGACACACACGCGATCATCCATCGTGCCTACCACGCCCTTGCTGCGGCAGAACTCACAAGCCCGAGCGGCGCGCCGGTCGGTGCGCTCTACGGTCTCGTCTCGATGCTTCTCAAAATCATTTCCGACTTGAAGCCGGACTACATCGCTGCATGCTACGACCTACCGAAGCCGACCATCCGTCATGAAGCCTATGCGGACTACAAGGCGGCGCGCGTGAAGATGGAGGACTCGCTCTCTCAACAGATACAAGAATCGCACAAGGTGTTTGAAGCTTTTTCCATACCGAAATATGATCGCGCGGGATTCGAGGCCGACGATCTTCTTGGGACAATCGCGCACGAATTGCGGACGGAAAAAAATGTGGACGTCATCATTGCATCGGGCGATATGGATACCCTCCAGCTCGTCGATGATACCCGTGTCCGCGTCTACACGCTGAAAAAAGGAATGAACGATACGATCCTCTATGACGAAAAAGCCGTGGTAGCACGGTTCGGTTTTCCGCCCACTCTTATTCCAGACTGGAAGGGTCTTCGTGGCGACCCCTCGGACAATATTAAGGGTGTGCCCGGTATCGGCGAGAAGACGGCAACCGACCTTATAACCGGATTTGGTTCAATCGAGAAAATATACACGGCTCTTAAAAAGAAAAACAGCGAAGAAGTCTTTCTTAAGAAGGGAATAAAGGCGCGTATGATTGGTCTCTTGAAAGAACACGAGGAGGATGCGCGCTTCTCCAAGTCTCTCGCGACTATTCGGCTTGATGCGCCGATCGCTTTCGCTCTCCCAGAACATGCGTGGCATAAGAATATCGAACTCGGGAAGGTCCTCACCCTTCTCGATGAACTTGGATTCAGATCGCTACGCGACCGCACACGTACCGTACTCTTACACTCGATCGGAGAAGAACATCCGTCTCAAGAAGCGCCCGAGCCCACTCCGGAAGAAGTGGATACGGCCAGTTTTGCAAAGGCACAAGTAAAACTGTGGCTCCTCGCGTCGGACTTTACCAATCCAACGCTCGACGATCTCCTTGCCTTCACCAAAAAAACGGTGTTCGCCGATGCCGATGCCGAACTTTCTAAACTAATCGGCGGAACGGGCCGGCTACGCGAGGTATACGAGAAGATTGAAGAACCTCTCATTCCGGTGGTGGCGCATATGACTGAAAAAGGGGTGCTCATCGACACCAACGTGCTTGGTGGTCTCGGTAAAAAATATCGCGCCGAGCTCGAGGTTCTCGAACAGAAAATATACAAGTCTGCGGGGCGCGAGTTTAATGTGAGTTCTCCAAAACAACTCGGCGAAGTGCTCTTCGACGAATTGAAAATTATCCCCGAACGGCAGAAGAAGACCGCGGGAGGGGCCCGCTCCACGCGCGAGAGCGAACTCGAAAAGATTCGCGAGATGCACCCCATCGTGAACGATATTCTTGAATATCGAGAGTTGAAAAAACTTCTCTCGACCTACATCGAGAATCTCCCGCCGCTTCTTGATGGACAGAAACGTCTGCATGCTGAATTTCTTCAGACCGGTACCACGACTGGTCGTATGTCGAGCCAGAATCCGAATCTGCAGAATATCCCGTTGCATTCCGAACGCGGGAGAGCAATTCGTGATGCATTCGTTGCGCCGAGCGGCTTCTCGCTCGTCGCACTCGACTATTCACAGATCGAATTGCGGCTTGCGGCCATTCTCTCGGGCGATGAAAAGCTCTGTGCCATCTTTAAAAGTGGACGCGACGTACACCGAGAGGTCGCCGCATATATGTTTGGCGTCGAGCCTGAGAACGTAGATACTGAGATGAGGCGCCGTGCGAAGGTCACCAACTTCGGCATTCTCTATGGGATGGGAGTGAATGCACTCCGGGCACAGCTTGGTAGCACGACCGCGGAGGCGCATCAATATCTCGAAGAATATTTCAGTACATTCAAGACTCTCTCGGACTATCTTGAAAGCACTCGGGGATTTGCACGCAAGCATGGGTATACCGAGACGCTCTTTGGTCGTCGCCGACAGTTTCCCGAAATGAAATCATCTCTGCCATATGTGCGTGCGCAGGCTGAACGTATGGCAATTAATGCCCCGATTCAAGGAACACAGGCAGATATTATCAAGCTCGCGATGGTGCAGGTGGACGAGATGCTGACGAAAGAGAATGCACAGGAAGACGCGCACCTCCTTCTTCAGGTGCACGACGAGCTCGTGTACGAGATTCGCACAGAACGCGCGAATGGCCTCGGCGGGCAGATACAAAAGATTATGGAAGAGGTCCTCATGGAGGAAAAAACGCGCGGTGTTCCCATTCTTGCGGTGATGAAGTCTGGTCCCAATTGGGGCGAGATGAAGGTTGTATGATCTACTTTTTCCATGGGTCTGATGTTGAGAAAACGCGCACGAAAGCGTTCGAATGGATTGCAAAGGCGAGAGAGAAGGAGCCGAATCTCGCCTACGTACGGCTCGCGCGCGAGGAACTTACTGACGCCACACTTGAAGACGCGTCGCTTTCGGGCGGACTGTTCGTATCGCGGCTCTTGGTGCTTATTGATGATCCTTTTCCTGCCACGCGAGCAGTGAATGAAGATGGAGAAAAAGAAAACACCGAAACTGTTTTTGAAAATCACCTCGACAGACTCGCTGTCTCCGATAACGCAGTCATTGTTCTCGCACCAAAACTTGTCGCGGCGAAGGTGAAGAAGGTCGTAGCAAAAGCAAAAATGACCTATACCTACGACAAACATGTCGCACGCGAAGACGTGCACGGATTTAATACGAACCTTGTAAATGCACTCACCGCGCGTAGTCGAGAAAAACTTTGGCTTGAAATTAACCGCGCATTGTACGCGGGCGACGCGCCCGAAATGATCCTCGGTCTCCTGCACTGGAAAGCGCGCGACTTGATGGAGAAGGGGAGTCACTTGTGGAAGCCGCAAGAAACACGCTCGCTTTCGCTCGCGCTCATCTTGATCCTCCAGTCCTCTCGCCGAGGAGGCCTTGATCTCGATTTGGCACTAGAACACTTTGCATTGGACGTCTAAAATAGAGTAGAGTATCAAAATGCGTTCGTATGGAGTACCATACCGTGCGCTCGTTCGCGCCCGTAGCTCAGCTGGTAGAGCAGCTCCCTTTTAAGGAGAAGGTCGCAGGATCGTTCCCTGCCGGGCGCACCGGATCGTTCTAGATTAGTAGCTAAACGCATCCACAGTCTTACCGTTCACGTCGAGGAGCTTCACCAGCTCGTGCTGGGTGCGCCACATAGCATTGGTGCGACCGAGATAAATACGCCATGTATCGCCCAGGAAGTCGGCATCGTTTTGGTGAGCAGAGACGCACCCATTGTAGTTAAGGTATTTCACCAAGAAACTCTGGCAGGACCCTGACACAGTTGTGGGGGGAGTGAGCACTACCTGACAGCGCGAAAGACGATTCACATAATCGATACATCCGGTATCTCGAATAGAGCCCGAGTAAAAAGAAGAGAGTTCTGTCGAGGGAGCGGGACAATTTTGCGGTAGTTGGGGAGAAAATTGCTGGAAGGAACTGAAGTAGCCGATGCACTTATTTTCACGGAACGAAGCACCAATGGGCGATCTACCGGAAATAATAAGAGCGCGTACTCCCGGTTGGAGCACAATATCCTGCGCAGCATTGATGGTGCCAGAAGAAGGGACTTCAGTCCCTCTCGGGATATTCTTCGCATTGCCGCTTACATCGCTTACAAGGGTCCATTCAGAAAGATCGATTGGGATTCCCGAGCCTTGTGCTATGGAAAGTTCCAGATATTCATTTTTTGGGTCGGACCCGGCACTCGAAACGTAGTGATTCATCCTGACGGCGTTTCGATAAGGGGAAGGAGTGCCAAAAACACCATTCGAGAATGTTGAGGACCCATCAGAACTTCCTGACCCTCCGACACTCCCGCCTCCGCTCGAAGAGCCTGGTAGAGAGACATTGTTTCCAGTACCTCCTATGCCGAAAGGCGCCCGGGGGAGTTGTAGATAAGTACCTCCACCGAGTTCTTGGGGCGCTGCGAGTCTTGGGCCGGTGAAGGCGATAGGGTGAAGGGGGCCACCTGTGGCGGCCCAGATAAGAAAAATGAAAACAAACACTCCTATGAAAAACCACGCATCATGCATTTCCATACGGGAATTGTATCAAAGTTTTTGAAGGAGTCTTTCGATCTCCTCTCGCGTGACGTTCGCGTCGCTCCACGGAATTTTAGAGCCCCTGGGACCCATAATAAAAGGGTCGGTTCCTTTGCCGGAGATAAGAACAGCATCGCCGGGGTGCGCCGCGCAGAGCGCGGCGCGTATCGCCTCACGTCGGTCAAAAATGATTTCAGGCGTACGCTTCATTCCGGCTGCCATTGCATCGATGATGGAATGAGGGTTTTCATCATAAGGGTCTTCGTTCGTGAGAATGACTTTCTCGCATGTTTCATCAGCGATTCGACCCATCTCCGACCTTTTCCAAGTGTCGCGTCCGCCACCGGTATTTCCGAGAACGCAAATTTTCCGGCGATTCGGAAATGCGGCGTACAGCGCACGGAGCGAGTCCGGCGTGTGAGCATAATCGACAATTGCGACAAAATCCTGCCCAGCATCAATTCTCTCGACACGGCCGCGCACGACCGGAAGGTTTGCGAGCGCTGACGATATCGTCGAAGCAGGAATGCCGATGCTTTCGCAATATTTTATCGCCGCAAGTGCGTTCAGTGCGTTAAAGGTTCCCGGCAAGGGGAGGAAGAATGGCACGCCCGTATACTCAAAACTGATATGCTGGTCATCTCCAGAGAGGTGTTGCAACTCATTCGTACTAAATCCGATGACCCGCGGGACTTTCGCGGTGAGGAAGGAACGGCTCTCTGGAATATCCTCATTTGCGACGAGTATTTGGGAATGCTTCGGTGATCTAACGAGCGTGTCGACGAGGGTGCGTTTGGCAGCGACATACTTCTCAAATGAGCCGTGACTCTCTATATGTTCGCGCTGGATATTGGTAACGATAAGCCCGTCGAGATTGAGAAACCAGTGGCGATACTGCAGGACACTTTCTGAGGTCACCTCAATGACGAGGTGTGTACATCCTGCCTCGAGTGCCCGACGCATAAAAGCTTGTGCGAAGCCACGACCCTGGAGCGTCATTTTGTAGCGATTTGGCTCGGACTTGTCTTCGATAGCGAATCGGATAGTGGAGATGAGTGCAGTTTTATGTCCGGCTGCCCGGAGGATCGCGAATACCATTTCGGCAGTCGTCGATTTCCCTTTGGTGCCAGTGATACCGATGACGATAAGCTTCTGGGCAGGGAAGCCGTACGAAAGCGCCATACCAAAAGAGAGAAGCCGATGATACAGGGGACGGAAAAATCGCACGATCGGCTCGGGCACGATTTTTTTCAAAATACGCACGATCTCATTTACGGATGCATACATACTTACTGTCCCGAAGAGAGCGCCGCCTTCAGCCGCACATCCTTCCCCACAACACTGTCGGGAATTGATTGGAGTGCCCTGCGTGCTTCGCGCTCGGTATACCCGAGCGCGACGAGAGTGTCGAACACCTCATTGTCTGCATTGTCATGTGCGGCATCGCCGACCTTCTCTGACAGTTCAACGAGCATTTTCTCCGCACTCTTTTTCCCAAGGCCAACAACTTTCGTGAGGTAGGCAAGATCGCGCTTACCGATAGCTCCGATGAGTGCGGCGCGCGGCGCGCGGCGTAAGACATTAAGTGCCGTCTTCGGGCCTACACCGGATACGGTAAGGATGAGTTCGAAGAAATCTCGGTCGGCGACGTCGGCGAAGCCATAGAGTTCCATCCCATCCTGTTTGACCGCGAGATGGGTCGCAAGGGAAGTCTCTCTCCCGGCGACGAGCAGTGTCGGCGTGCTTGTACGGACCTCGATACCGAAGCCCGCAACCTCAATAACGGCGCTCGTGGGACCTACCGAAAGCACCTTCCCGCGTATCTCTCGAATCATTCATCCATCGTACTACCATTTGCCAGTTCGCGGGAGATAGCGTATATATGAAAGATATATGGCAATCACCAGCTCGGCAAAAAAAGCGATACGTTCCTCTGCGAGGAAGCACGTCTTTAACCTGCGCCGTAAGAACGTCCTTACCGACACGACAAAGTCGCTGCTTAAGGCGCTCGCCACCAAGGACGTCGCTAGTGCCGAGAAACTCCTCCCCGCGGCCTACAAGGCAATCGACAAGGCCTGCAAGACAGGAGTTATTAAGAACAACACCGCAGACCGAAAGAAAGCCCGTCTCGCCGCCGCAATCAAACGCGCTAAGTAGTGTCCTCGGCCGGAATCGAACCGGCGCCACTTCCTTCGGAGGGAAGTATTGTATCCATTCAACTACGAGGACGAACTTTTCAATCCTAACTCTTAAATGAAAAAACGGCATCATGCCGTTTTTTCATTTGTGCCCCTGCGAGGAATCGAACCTCGATTACGAACTCCGCAAGCTCGCGTCCTATCCGTTGAACGACAGGGGCGACATTAGTTTCTTAGGAACGAAGTGAGTTAGAAACTAAGGAGTGCCGCACGCTGGTTTATGTATTGGCGTGCGGCCGTAGTGAATTTATATCAGAATCCAAGCCAGGCCGCCACCAAATCGACGAACGTATGATGATGTTCCCCCTCATCTACGTGCTGAAGAAGATATGAATAAATAGTGTTCGCATCGACGCCCTCAAGCGGGATGATGAGGTGTGGGGAGAGCCAGCTCTCAGTCTTGATTGAGATCATTGGGGGAAGAGTTCCCTCGACGTCTTCGAGCACCGAGAAAGACACCATTCGTTCAAAGAGATGCAGCTCATCACCGATGAAGATGCCGCGCTCGACGAGACGGAAGCGATGGAGAGGAGGTTCTTTAGCCGCGTGAAGGGCGAATGCGAATGCAGCGATGACGATGAGTGCCGCGAGCAAATAATTACCGAAGAGCGCCGAGGCGAGCGCGCCGGCGACGGCGACAATACCGAGCGCCCAATACCAATCGGCACTCTTCGGGTTATGGTCGTATTCTCTCCCTTCCCATTCCAGAATGGCAGTGTGGGACATGAGAAAATGATAGCACGCGCCGGGGCTTGCGATTACGCAACCCCATTTATTTTTCATAGGTGCTCTACTCCTTAAAACTTGGCGGAAGGGGTGGGACTCGAACCCACAAGGGCTTTTGGCCCGCTAGTTTTTCCGCCGGAGGCGGACCCGCCTTCGGCGGGCAAGTTCGGTTCAGTGCGGAGAGGGTGGGATTCGAACCCACGGTCCCGTTTCCGGGACTCTGGTTTTCAAGACCAGCGCGTTAGACCATCTCTGCCACCTCTCCGCACTAAACCGAACTTTTCAAAGACCCAAAATTTTCGCCAATCCATTTTCTGCCGGCGCCAGACTTCAAGAAGTTTTCTCGTTGTCGGGCATCAGTATATGTCGCACACTGCTCTTCTAGCACAAGCATCCATGGTATTCCTGATTTTGTCGAACGCGTATGGCCGGCATTATGCGCCACAAGTCGACTAGTGGTGCCAGTTCGACTTGAGCCAGTATAGAACTTATTTGTCTTCTGACTATAGAGGATATAGGTTACTTCCATGTTTTTCCGCCGGAGGCGGACCCGCCTTCGGCGGGCAAGACCGGTGCATTCGACCGCTCTGCCACCTCTCCAGTGGTATTACCAACGCCTATGATGACTTCTTAGGCGTTGCGTGTGAATAGGTGTCGCATGCACCAGGACGGAACCAAAGCAGATACACAATTTCAAGAATACCAAGTGTGTTGATGAAGAGGAGGGCGATGAACCACCATTTTTGACTTCCGCGAGCTGCATACCAAAGAGCGAAGCCCTTAATAATCACTGTCCAGATGGCGACGATCGCTAGTAGAGGAATAAGGGCCACCAATAACTCAGGCGCGAACGGAGAATAAAAAGGATAATAGTGCATATTTATAGGTTATACCATACAATCTTTATATGAAATATCTCGGAGTGGATTATGGTCAGAAGAGAATAGGTCTTTCTCTTTCGGACGAAATGGGGAGCATGGGATTCCCTCACTCTATCGTTCTCAACACGCCGCGGCTAGTG
Source organism: Patescibacteria group bacterium (assembly GCA_024653825.1). Lineage (GTDB taxonomy): Bacteria > Patescibacteriota > Minisyncoccia > Phycocordibacterales > Phycocordibacteraceae > C7867-001. The sequence continues at coordinate 60,707 of JANLHF010000001.1, forward strand.
GGGGAAATTTGTACGCTTATCGCAAAGGAAAATGTTGGAGCGGTCGTGATCGGTGAGTCACGCTCGCTCGCGGGTGAGGATAATCCGATTATGAAAGACGCTCGAGCGCTCGGCGCGCAGGTCACTGAGCGCTCCGGCGTGCCGGTGGTGTATGAATCAGAAGTGTTCACGAGCGCCGAAGCACGCCGTCCTCCAACCAAAGAAGAAAAGTCTCGTGCGCCGAAGAAACACCCGGCAGTTGATGCGTCGGCGGCCGCACTTATCCTCACCAGTTATCTTTCACACACCCACCATGGATAAGCCACGCATTTCCATCGACGAATTCAGCAAGATAGAAGTGAAAGTTGGCACCGTGCGCTCAGCGGAACGTGTGCCCGAGACCAACAAGCTTTTTCGGCTCATGGTTGATTTCGGCGAGGAAGCAGGTCCGCGCCAGATTATCTCTGGTATCGCCGCATACGTGCCGGAACCAGAATCGCTCATAAATCGGCAACTTGCATTCGTAACGAATCTTGAACCGCGTACGATTCGTGGGCTTGAAAGCAACGGAATGCTTTTTGCTGTCGGTTCGGACGAGACCTTTGCCTTTCTCTCTCCCGATAGGGGCGTTCCTCCCGGGACCAGTGCACACTAAGAAACAATCGCACGCCACCGCGTGATATTCTGTAAAGATGCCTTCCGTTTTCAGCGAACGTTTTCGCGCCGCTTTCGCTCCGCCCAGGTATCTGGCACCGCCACTTTCAGGTATTGATATCTCGACAAGCGGTGTGAAAGTGGTGCGTTTAACCATGGGCCCATACGGCCTCATGCTTCGACATTATGCACAAGTGCGTCTTCCGCTCGGCGTCTTTACCGATGGGGAGATTATTGATCGCGCCGCGATTATCGAAGCTTTGATTACCTCCACACACGCGACAGGAATCTCCAACGCGAATGTGTCCCTCTCAGAATCGAAGGCGTATCTCTTTGAGACATCAGCGTCCGGCAATATAAAATCTGAGTGGCGCGTCGGGATCGAACAACATCTCGATGAGCTCGTACCGCTACCTCCACTCGAGACCGCGTTCGATATTGTTGGCGTCGGACGTCAAGAGAACGGCGACGAGTCCGTCGTCGGCGTCGGGTTTGCAGCGCGCATGGTCGATGAAACACTCTCTGTATTCGATCAGGCACATATTCCGGTGAGGGCTCTTGAAGAAGAAACTTTTGCGATGGCACGCGCGCTGCTCCCGATAGGGGACAGGTCAACAACACTGATTATTGACGTGGGGAAGACCACGACAAAAATGACAATAGTGACGAATCGTATACCGCGCTTCGCGACTACTATCGGCATTGGCGGACACGCGCTCACGCTTGCAGTACAGAAACACTTTGGCGTGACTGAAGAGGAAGCGCGTAAGGTGAAGGCGGAGCGAGGCATCGTATCCACTGCGGGTAACGAAGATTATCTTGCCGCGATGTTTTCAACCGTTTCTGCGATTCGTGACGAGATTTCTCGACGACTTAGTTATTGGCAGGAAAAAGAAGCAACGAATGGTTCTCACCCGCCCGTGTCGCGCGCGATACTTGCGGGCGGCAATGCTTCATTGCGCGGACTTCCAGAATATCTCGAGGGCGCTCTCGGCATCCCCGTCACTGCTGGTGACGTGTTCGTGAATCTCGCTTCTCGCGATACATGGATTCCGGCGCTCGATTATACCGAGTCGCTTGCCTATGCGACGGCCGTCGGTCTCGCTCTGCGCGAACATATTCCTTTTTATGGAGAATGAACTTACTAACCTGCTTCCTCCGGAACGTCAGCGCGCACACGCGCGCGAATATATTCTTCGTTTGGGAGTCGTAGCGACAGTGCTAGTCACCGTATTAATTATGATAGCGGGGCTTCTCCTAGTACCGACCTTTCTTTTCCTAACACAAAGTACAGGGACAAAGCAGTCCCACCTTACAGATATAGAATCGCTTCTTTCTTCAGCGGATGAAAAAATACTCGCAACACATCTCGCTGCTCTTTCGAATAGTGCAGCGGTTCTAACTAGGCTGGGGGAGTTACCCTCTGCAAGTACTGTCGTACGTTCTGCACTCTCTGTCTCTCATCCGGGAGTCGCGCTCGCCGGCTTCACTTACACGCCGACGGAAGGAAAGACGCCGGGGACACTTTCCATATCGGGTACGGCAGCGACCCGCGAGTCTCTTCGCAATTATCAGCTCGCACTACAGGGATCTTCGTTCGCTGCCGCTGTCGACTTGCCGGTTTCTGCGTATGCGAGAGATGCTGAAATTTCGTTCACCATTACCGTGACACTCACCCCATGAAATCCTCCTTTTCTCATCTGATTGGTGCCCTGATGGTATGTATCATCGTTAGTATTGGATACGGGATGTGGTACGTTGCCATCTCGGAAAAAAGTATGGCCGTAGAAAAACTTCAGAACGTTATTGACACAAAGACGGAAACAGTGAGCCGTATAGCCACTACGCGTGCGACGCTCGCGGGCGTGGCAAACGACGAAACGGTGGTGCAGGGATATTTTGTGCCGGAGACGAAAGTGGTGACGTTTATCGACTCACTCGAGACACACGGGAAGACGCAGGGAGCGATCGTGAAGGTACTCTCCGTATCTACGACCGGCACGACAGCACAGCCGACATTGTCGTTATCGCTCGTAATTTCAGGAACATTCGACGCAGTCATGCGAACAGTCGGCACGATTGAATACGCACCGTATGCACTCTCTATCTCGACGCTTTCAGTTTTGAGGGATGCAAAGGACAGCTGGCATGCGGATCTCAAGGTACTTGTCGGATCCCTTTCCGCGATACGTGCTGAAAGTGCGACAACAGCACTCATTCCTTTCTCTTCTACCCATGTCATTTTTTAATTCAACAACCAGATTTTTCAAACAACGACATCTCGGTGCGGGGGTCGATCCTGTGCGCGACTGGCTCCTCCTCCTCACCGTGTTGGCGATAGCTCTTGCGGGAATCATTGTATGGAATATTTGGGCCTTTGACACTGTCGCGAACGGAAGAAGTATCGGCGCGCCGGTGCCCAGGACGCCGCCAGCCTTCAATGCTTCGTCTCTTGATACGATTCGTGTGATCTTTACGAATCGTGCCGCAGAAGAAGCGAAGTATGAAACCGGCGTATATCGCTTTGCTGACCCGTCGCTTTGATGGACGAAATAGGTTAGATTTTCTATACGCCCCCGTATCTTCGCGGACTCGATACGGGGGCTCGTTCGGAGAGAAAGAATGAGCGAAGGCGCTCCTTCTTTCTCACTTCGCCCCCGTAGTTCAATGGATAGAACACCGGACTTCTAAGCCGGTTATGTAGGTCCGATTCCTGCCGGGGGCAC